>JAFYMC010000018.1 GCA_017556805.1 Lachnospiraceae bacterium
AATACATTGGTTAGTAAGTATTCTGTTGTATCTTGCGCAAGAGTACACTATTTCGTGGTCAATGAAATAGGACTAGAACATCAAGAAACCCTTTATTTTACTAGCTTTCCTGTTGTTGCTCCCATTATAACTCGTGAACATGCCCTGGACGATACCGCCGGTGAGTTCCAATAGTTCTTCGTCGATGATTTTGATTACCAGGCCTTTCGCATGGTTTTTGTTGGAGTAGTCCACTTGTTGGATTTCGATTTCGTATTCGTTTACGGTTCCGTTTATTTCACATAGTATGGTTGCTTTTCCTTTTTTTACCTCTTGCTTAAAGCCGACTTCGCAGTATCTGTCGCCGGTTTTTAGCTTACAGTTTTCCTTTACGGTTCCGAAGATTCCCTGGGCTGTGTTTTTGATTACGGTTCCCAGGCGTTCGTCCTCGGCACGATGGATAACACCGCTTAGCTCACCCGGTGTTCCCGGTTCTCCTTTGATGATTCGAAGGATTTCCGCATCGTAGGCATTGCCGCCGTCTACCTCTAAAAGCACTCCGGTATCCACATCCGTAATTCCATGGCCCAGAGCCCCGAATTTCCCCTCTGTAGTAATATACGTCAGGGTTCCGATTCCCTGGGTGTCATCCCGGATCCAGGTGCCGATTTTGTAGGAACCGTCTGCGGTCCGGACCGGGGTTACCGCAGTTTCCGTAATTTCCTTCCCGCGGCGAATTTTACAATGAAGCACACTTCCGTCAGACTCTGCCAACAGTTTTATCATGTCTTCCTTTTCCGTCATGGTTTGTCCGTTTATTTCCAAAATATAGTCACCGGATTTTAAACGATTTTCGGCAGGCTCATAGGTCATTTTATCCTCACCGGTTACCGTTGTGGTTCCCAAGACCAAAATTCCGTCGGTTTCAATATGAAGTCCGATGGCCGAGCCTCCCACCGCTACACTCTGAGGGGAAACCGCCGATATTTCTACCTTCTTTAACGGAACGATTCCGAACAGTTTGACCTCCATGGTCATGCTGGTCTTTTCGGAGGCTTCCATCGTTATGGCATCCGACAAATCGATTTTCATACTTCCTTTTTCCAGCGGCTCCCGATTAACCTCCACTACGCCTACACTTTCCCCTTCTATTTTTGCAGAAAAAGGTAGCCGGAAGGAAAGCTCTTGTTCCTCTCCCGTGATGATTGTAATCTTCTCCGGAAGACTATCCCTATAATAATATATCCCATATCCCAGCAAAACCATTATGTTCAATACCAGCGCCGCCACCAACCAACTACGATACTTTTTCATAAACTCGCCAACCTTTCTTCTCTATCTAAACCCGGTTGGCGTCCCATATCTCTTTGCCTATAGAAAGACAAACTCTCTCCTTAAAACAAATCAGGGAACTCTGCCAAAAAACAGGTTCCCTAATAGTATGCGTAAGAACAAATAATTCAAACTAACTTTTTATATAAACTTTTTCCGATTATTTTTTTGTGCAGCCAGTGCCTTCATCTCTCTTGCATTTTGCAAAACGGCCTCGGTTATGCCTGCACCGCCCAACATTCGTGCAAGCTCCTCTACCGACTGTTCCTGCGCAAGGTGCTCTATCTTTGTCACAGTTTTCACTCCGTCCGTGGACTTTTCAATCAGATAGTGCGCATCCGCCATAGCTGCAATCTGCGGCAAATGGGTAATACACAGCACCTGACGACTTCTTGAAATCTCCGCCATCTTCTCCGACACCAGCTGTGCCGTACGTCCACTGATTCCGGTATCGATTTCATCAAATATCAAGGTCGGAATCTCATCACGGTCCGCAAATACCGTCTTTAATGCCAGCATAATACGGGAAAGCTCACCGCCGGATGCCACTTTAATGAGAGGCTTCATTTCTTCTCCCGGATTGGTGGCTATGTAAAACTCTGCCGCATCAAACCCGTTTGCGCTATAGTCGGTCCGTTCCATCCGGATTTCAAACCGAACTTCCAGAAAGTTCAATTCGGATAAAGCCTGCTTAATCTGCTCCGAAAGCACCGTCGCTGCTGCCTGACGAAGCTCTGACAATACCACAGACGCCTCTTCCAGCTTCCGTTCTACAACTGTATACTCTCGTTCCAGGCGTTCCAGATACGCATCATAATCTGCGTAACGGGCCAACTTTTCTTCACATTCCTGTCCGTAAGCCAGTACCTCTTCCATGGTTCTGCCGTACTTCGATTTCAGCCGATTTAACAAATCCAGACGCTCCGAAACCTCCGCATAAGCCTCCTCGCTATCGGAAAGTGATTCCATATATTGTCCTGCCGAACGGTTAAAATCCGACAAAAGAGACGCAATCTCTTCTGCCCGCGACAAAAGCTCTTGTGCCTCAGAATCGTATACGCTCACTTTGGAAAGGCTGCGAATTGCTGTATTTATCAGGCTGTCCGCCGTCTCACCGGCACCGTCTGCCGTAGCAGAAAGAGCTCCTGCCACACCACCTGCCAGAGCCTTTGCATGGGACAATCGCTCAAACTCTTTTTCCAATTCTTCAATTTCTCCCGGGCGATAGGCTGCCTCCGCAATCTCCTTTGCCGCAAATTCTAAATAAGAGCAATCTCTGTTTTTATTGGTGGCATCCTCTCTGGCCTGCAACAATTCTGCTTTTCTACTTCTGTAGTCTAACCATAACAGAGCTACCTCGTCCTTCTGTTTCCATACCTTTGTTCCCGCATAGCGGTCCAGAAGTTCCAAATGCTTCTCCTTATTTAACAAGGAATGGTGTTCCTGCTGTCCGTGAATTTCAAGCAGCAACGAAGCCACTGCTTTTACCGCGGCAGCGTTTACCGTCTCGCCGTTAATCCGGCTGACACTTTTTCCGGCGGAGGTCACCTTACGGGAGATGGTCACACTTCCGTCATCAAGAGAAATCTCCTGTCGGAGAAGCTCTTCCTCCACTGCCTTTCCACAGTGTTCAAATACAATTTCCACATAAGCAGACTCTGCGCCGTTTCGAATCACATCCTTGGATGTCTTCGCCCCCAATGCCGTTTGAATGGACCCGAGCAAAATCGATTTACCCGCGCCGGTCTCACCGGTAAGAATATTCAGTCCCTCCTCAAACGATACTTCCAGTTCTTCGATGAGTGCAAAATTACTCACCCTCAGACTTTGTAACATAAAAGCTCCTTTCTCTTCCCCTTCTCTACTGCCCTTTTCATATCTCTTTTGTTACAACAGTAAGCCGGAGATCAGTCTCCGGCTTACAAAAGAATACCTATTTCATCTTCTATGGTGCAATGACTCGTACGGTACAGGTTAGTGTACGGCCGTTTACACGGGCCTCTACGGTAGCCGTTCCCGAACCACGGGAGGTCAGATTACCGTTCCGTACTTCCACCACTCTCGGATTGGTGGAATACCAACGCACCGTGGAGGTAGCTCCCTCTACATACAACGCCACACCGGTGGAATAATAGTCCATCACAACCGACGTACGGTTCAGACCTACTACTATTACATTAATCACTGCCTTCTTACCGGAATCCATCATTACAATTACACTGGCATTTCCCGGTGCAATCGCAGTCATCTCACCGGTTACCGCATTCACTCTTACAATGGACTCATCGGAAGAGGTCCACATCATGGAGTCTGTGGTATTGGCCGGTGTCGCCTTAGCAATAACCGTCTTCTTTTCACCCGGTGCCATCACCACCTCGTCCACCATTGTGGTCACTCCGGTTGCCGGAATCGGTGCAATAACCGTTACATAACATTTACAATACTTACCGCTGCTGTCTCTTGCTTCCGCCGTAATCCATGCGGTACCAGGAGAAATTGCGGTCACTACGCCATCGTCATCTACCATTGCAATTTCGGAATTATCCGACTTCCAGGACGGCGTTTTATAAGTCGCATTGGCCGGACGAATGGCCGCCTCTAACTGGAAGGTATTGCCCTGAATTAACGTAATGGAGGTATAATTCATGGTCATACCGGTCACTTCCGTTACGACTCTGACTTCACAGGTAGCCTCTACATCGCTTCCGTCAAGAGCCATGGCAGTAATCGTCGCATAGCCGAGAGAAATACCCTTAATCTTACCGTTCTTATCTACCGTACAAACACTCTCATCGCTGGAACGCCACTCGATGTCTTTATCGGATGCGGTGGAATTGGTAATCTCTGCCTTTAACTGGAACGTCTTGCCAAGCCCCAGCTTATACTGTTCCGGCGTAATCTTAATCTCGGTTACTTCCTCAATAACGGTAATGATACAAACCGCATTGTATCCGCCGTCATCGGTCTTACACTGAATCACAACCAGACCGCCCTGCTTTGCGGTTACCTCACCGTCCTTGTCAACGGTAGCAATCTCCTCATCGGAGGAAGACCAGTACACTGCCGTATTGCTGGCCGTTGCCGGAGTAAACTCCGTATACAGCTGAAGCTTTTCACCTACATCCAAGGTTGCCTTGTCCGGCGTAATCTCAAGCCCCGTTACCGCCTGCAATACCGTAAGCTTACAGTATGCGGTAGCACCGTTATCCGTCTTTACCATAATAATGGTCTGACCCGGATTCTTCGCCGTCACACGTCCGGTGGAAGATACGGTAGCGATATTCGTATCCACGCACTCCCATACCAGGCCTTCTTTCGTAGCATTTGCCGGTGTCAACACCGGATCCAGATAAAAGTACTCACCTGCATTCATGGTAAGATTGTTTACAGAAAGCTTAACATTGGTCGGTTTCTGCTTTACTACAATCGTACAAAGGTCCATATAAGAACCGTCAATCGTCTTAATAATAATCTCTGCCTGACCCACACCCTTTGCGGTCAACATACCGGTGGCATCAACCGCCACAACCGCCGTATTGGTGGAGGTCCAAAGTACCTCCGGCGTGCTGGCATCGCTCGGCGTTACCAGATAGGTCATACGATAATTCTCACCCACGTACATTTCTTTGGAATCGATATCCAGAGAAACGCCGCTGACTGCCTTTAATACCGTCACATTACAGAATGCCTGTACATTCGGATTGTCTACGGAAGTACAAATAATGGATGCGGTACCGGCTGCCTTCATGGTAACAAGACCGTTATCCGACACCGTAGCCACATTGGTATTGGAGGACTTCCAGGTCACTGCCTGATTCGTTGCATTATCCGGCTTAAGGGTTGCGCGAAGCTGCACCTTATTACCGATTCGCGAGGTAACCTCTGTCTCCGATAAAGTCATACTTTCTACCGGCTGTAACACCGTCACACTACAGAAGCCTACCACTACATTATCCTGGTTAATTGCGGAAATCACGGCATTACCGCCCGTAACACCCTGTATCGTCACGGAAAGCTTACCTGCCTCCGTAATCTTCACAATTTCTTCATTGGAGGAAACCCATTTTAAGGATACACCCTTTAAGGAACTCGGCTTCACCATCGCCTGAATGGTCTCATACTTGCCTATTCCAAGGGAAATCTCCTTCGGATCCAGCGTCACCTGCTCTACGGAAGTCTGTACATACACCGTACAGGTAGCGGTCTTCACAATACCGTTAATGGTTTGCTTTGCGGTAATAACAGCAGTACCTTCCTTTACACCGGTTACCAGTCCGTTTTCCACCTTTGCGATTCTGTCGTCGGAAGAACTCCAATATACCTCCTCCAAACGATTGGTCAGGGTCGGCTCCAAGAGAATCGTTCCCTTTGTATTAATGGTCACCTCGGTATAATTCAGCTGAATACCGTCGATTACCGTAACTTCGATGGTAATATTCGGTACACCGCCCGCATACTCACCATCACCGCCGGTCTCGAAATTTCCGCTGTTCTTGTAGGTAAGAGTAATCGTAACCGGAGTCAGAGAACTGTTCTTTGCCGTAATCACACCGGTGGTCGGGTCTACCGCAGCCACATTGGAATTGGAAGAAGAAAAGGCAAACTGTCCTGCCTCCGCAATATTGGAGTTATCAATAATATTATAGGTATCTCCCACATTCATGAGGAGCGACTTATCACTCAAACCGTATAAAACAACGATTTCCGCTTCAAAACTCGGAACCGCATTGTTTCCGATATAATCCTTGTGGGCATACGCACGTACCACATAGGTACCTGCCTTTACTCCGGTAAAATTCACGCTGCCGCTGTATTCGTTAATCGCATATTTCAACACGGCACTGTCGGAAGAAAGCTTCTTCTCCGTAGGCTTTCCCTTCACGGTAATCAGCTGGGAAACCTCCCAAACCAGATTGGAGGCCGATTGTCCGTTTATGTAAATCATGAAATTGTCACTGCGGGTCTCCATGGAAATCTTATCCTTGTAACCGACATAATCTTTCTGCTCCGTAAAGGAACCCACCGGAGCCACAACAACCGGCTGGGATTTCTGCATCGTCTTGGAATTCTTTCCCACGGTACGGGTGGTTACCACGATTTCCGTATAACCGGCTCCCACAGCGGTTACATTACCTTTCTCATCCACGGATGCAACCAACGGATTGGTAGAAGTCCAGTCTACCTGTACATTATCAATCTCCGTATAATCCACATACTTTAACACTGCCTGCTTCGTTTCGCCGATTTTATCCAGCTTAATAATCTTATGACCGGCATAGTCAATGGTAGTAAAATTATCATTGGTAAAATCCAGTCCCACCTTTACAAGACAGGTAATTGCAAAATTGTACTGTCCGTCGGATACCACTGCCGTAATGGTAGAATAACCCGGTCCTTTACGCACCAGCTTTGCCATACCCTGAACGCCGGTATCCTCACAAACCACAACGCTCTCCTCGGAGCTGTGGAAGGTGACCGTAGCCGTTACCGGAAGACCCTCCGTAGAATCCTTCGGCTCTACATTCAACATAGCATTCAGAGTTCTTAATTCGATTTCTTCTCCCGACTGCACATCCGTGGCATTGAAATCAAACTGATATCCCATGGTCGTGGCCGCCTCGGACTTCTTCGGCGCATTCGCAAAAATCGAAAAAAGGGCGCACAAAAGTAACGCCACTGTATATATCTTAAATGACTTATTCCCCATTTTCATAAGCATTCCTCCTTGGTTTTCTTCAACCTGAACTATATATCGGTTGTTTTTCAGGAAAAATTAATAGCTTTATACAAAATATAGCAGTTTTTTTTGACATTCCTGTGTCATTTTTGTGAAGTTTCCGTCCATATTACGTTCTATTTTACCTCTTATGTAAAATCAAATACAAACGCCAACACTGCAAGTATGATTCCGGCAACCAAATATATAATGCTGTACCCATAGGCATCTGCTATCTCACTTTTTTCAAACACCTCTCCTTCTTCCGAAACAAACACATCACTCTTTCTTCCAATTTTTTGCCATATCTTTTTTTCGGTTTTACTCTCATACTCTACACTCTTTCCATTATAATAATATCGCCAAACCGGAAACAGATTTCCCCCGCTTCCTTTTCTATAGTTGACCAACTTTGCGGCATACCGATGATTATCAAGCATCTGCATTTTTGCTTTCCTGCCTATCCATAGAAAAATGGTTCCCATTACAATAAAAGCCAATGAAAAAACAAATACAACAATACGAATTACGTTCTCTTTTGAGAAAAATTCCATTCCGTAATTCAGAAAAATATATCCCCCCACAGCAACTGTAAAACAAATAATCGAAGCCGCTAAAGTCACTATATCTGTTTTCGTCTCCTTCAATTCCTCAGCCAGGCAAACCCAATTCATACTTCTACTGTAAAAAAGAACAACTCGTCGTCCTATCGGCACATACTTTTCGGAATAAACTTCCGCAGTCCCGTAAACCGCCTCATCCTCCGCTTCACATTTCAGAATATAATATTGATCTTTCTCATTCGGTCCAGACGCATCCCATTTCTCGCAATCCGTCACATATGCATTTATAAATATCCCCTTTTTTCTAACTTTTGAATATTCCGATTTATTGTATAAAAAAATTGTCAAGAAACATATCCCCAGCCAACTGAAAACTCCATATAATGCGTTATGGGTACTCACACTAACGACAACTCCAAGTATTAATAATCCAATTGTCAAAACGGAAAGCAACCTATTATCATTTTTCTTCTTTCGTTTCATTTCTATCCCTTCTTTCTTCTATCTTGTCACTCACAGTATAGCATATCCCCTCCCAAAAGCAAATACTCCCCGCGCTCAAAACGATTCATATATTTCCCCTTTTCATTTTCCGTAAACTCTGTTATACTATAAATTAATTACGGATACATTCTTATATGTTTCCGCAAAAGAAAGGAGTACACTATGAACGAAAATTCCAAACTTTACGAAGATACCAACGACCAGATCACCCTTACCTTAGAGGACGGCAGCGAGCTGATTTGTGACGTTCTTGCCATTTTTCCGGTAGACGGTAAAGACTACATCGCACTTCTTCCGCAGGGAGATGACCCGGATGCGGAGATTTTCCTGTATCGCTTTGAGGAAAAAGGCGAGGATGATATTGACTTAATCAACATCGAAGACGATGATGAATTCGAAGCGGTTTCCGATGCTTTCGACGAGCTTTTGGACAACGCAGAATTCGATGAAATGTTTGACGAGTAAGATTTTTACAGATAATCTGCAAAGAAAAGGCTCCCGGCAAAACCGGAAGCCCTTTCTTTTCGCACAAATCCCCAACATCATCGTGCATATTAAATATTTAAATCATTTTTCAACCACTCCAGAACCTCTTCAACCGTTGCAAAGTGTCCTTCGATAACACCGGTATCCGACATCTGCGTATTCTTCTTTGCCTGAATCTTCAGCATTACAGAGGAGCCTTCCGCAAAACCGAAGGCCTTACATCCCGCTTCTACAAACGCCTTCGTCATCTTAACCAGAACACTGCTCTCCTGCGGTCCGATCGGCTTCATCTGGGTACAATCCGCAATATACGCCCAACCGGTTGCTTTCCATGCTGCAGCATGCTTTAATACGGTATCCATCAACCACTGTAAGTCCGTCGGATTTGTCTGGCCGATACCTGCCGATAAAATAATCTTTCTACCCTGAATATCCTCTACTACCTGTGTTAAGCACTTTTCCTTCATAAGTAACGCTCTCCTTTGCATTTGAACTGGCAAACGGGACCTTTCTGTCGTCAAAATATTCTCTTTTTTAGTGCATCAGCCCCAATTCGTTAGACATATTGTAGCAGAATTCCTTCATTTTGTCAATTAATTCATAAAATTATTGACAACTTGTTTACAATTTATTCAATATTTGTTTTCAAAAGTCCGCTTTGTACACAATAGGCTTCATTCAACACTTTTTCCTCCGGAAAACGGTCAAATTTTATTCGAAGTCTCCCTTCATTCGCCTCGGTAATCCAGCCGGTTCCATAAATGGTATGTACCACTCTCGTTCCTGCCGTCAGAGCGGAACGATCCACAAACACCTCTCCCACAAACCGGCTCGGCACCAATTCCTTAGAGCGCAGTTCCTTCATGCAGGACAACACCAGACGCCGTTTTGCCCGGGTCATGGCCACGTAAAACATCCGACGTTCTTCCTCCACATCCTCCGGGGAAAGAGCTTGTCTGTGAGGAGTCATACCTTCGTTTAACTCCGGCAGAAATACCGTATGATACTCCAGTCCTTTTGCGGAATGATAGGTAGAAAGCGTTACCGCCTCCGTCACATTCTTCTGTTCCTTTGCCTTCTGACGCTGCAGCTGCTCCGTATACTCCGCCATATGAGTAAACCACGCCTCAAAGGTCGGGTATTCCGCCGCATCCTCTTGTAGCTCCGCCAGCAAATCAAACAACTCCTCCGATTGCATTTTCCGGTACTGGGCATACTCCGTTAAGAATCCGTCATAGCCCACCGCCCGGCGAATGTAGTTAATTGCCGCAAAAGGATTGAGCCCCTGTATCATCTGCAAATCATACTGAAGCTTTTCGATTCGGTCAACCACATAATCCTTATCCTCGTAATAGGCCTTTAGCTGCTCAAAGTCCACCGTAGCCAGATTTAGCGCATCTCTTGCGATATACCGCTTCGGCCGGTTCATAATCTGCAAAAACATGCCTCTCTCCCGGCTTCCCTGTGCCATCCTGATATAGGTCACAATGTCACGGCAAATCCAGTGCTCGTACAGATTTGGAACAGAATCCCTTGTCTTAAAGGGGATATTGTACTCCATAAACTTCCCCATAATGGCTCTGGACTGCAAATTCGTCCGGTACAGCACCGCAATCTCCCGCCAGGGAAGTCCCGTCCGGTGCAACACCGCTATCTCCTCCGCCAGCTCCGCACACTCCCGTTTCCGCTCCGGATACTGCCGGAATTCAATGGCCTCTCCCTGCTCTTCCTTTGCGTATAAATCCTTCTCAAACCGCTTTTTATTGTTTCCGACCACCCGAAGGGCCGCCTGCACAATGGGAGCCGTAGACCGGAAATTACAAAGAAGAGTCACCTGCTTTGCCTCCGGATAATCCTCCGTAAAATGAAGCATCAGCTCCGGTCTTGCCCCACGAAACCGGTAAATGGACTGGTCATCGTCGCCTACGATAAACAGGTTATTCTCCGGTGCCGCCAAAAGACGAATGGTGTCGTACTGCACCCGGTTGATGTCCTGGAACTCGTCAATGAGCACATAGGTATACTTTTGTTGCCATTGTGCAAGGATATCCGGCCGCTTAGAAAGAAGCTCGTAGCAAAGCAGCTGCATATCGTCAAAATCTACTTTATTTTCCTTTCGGAGCCACCGGTCATACTCGGTGTAAATCTCCCGGAACACCTCGTCCGGACAATTGGAGGAATAGTAGCTTGAAAGTTCAAACCGCTCGTTCTTCACGCGGGATATCTCTCCGCTGATGGCCTCCACAAATTCCTTCTCGTCCGTAATCTCCTGCTGCATATGGGCACAGGAAATTTCCCGCAGTATCTTGTACCGCTCGTCCTCCTTTAAAATATTTGCCGCCTCGTAGTTATAGGCAAACCGCAATATCTTAAAGAACACCGCATGAAAGGTGCCGAAATTCACCGTCCCCTTCCCTGCTCCTGCCTTAGCCTCGTACCGTTCCTTCATCTCCTCGGCTGCCGCCTTGGTAAAGGTAATGACCAAAATATTTCCCGGATGCACACCCTGTTCTTCAATCAAATAACGCACCCGCTCCGTAATGACAGTGGTCTTCCCGCTTCCCGGTCCCGCCAAAACAAGCATCGGCCCGGTTGTGTGGGTAACGGCCACCCGTTGTTCTTCTGTAAAACGTGATAAATCCAAAGATTACCTCCTCTTTCCTCTCATACAAAACACTTTCTTATAAACCCGTACAACCAACGCAGAATATTCCACAATATAATAACCACCAATACACCACCGGTTAAAAACAGGGCAAATAGCGCATATTCGATTCCGTTTAAAAAGTTCTCCCAACCACCGGTTGCCTGTTTAACAAACCACCGGTCAAATATCACCGCAACATTGATTCCCACACCGATTACTCCCGAAACCAACAACCATTTTCCTGCATTCTTCAAACACTCTTTTACGCTATCCGGACCCTCTTTCCGCACCATCAGATTCCTGATTATATACGCCAATCCAACCGCTGCCGGAACACCCCAAAATACGAATCCCATAAAGGAGCTCTCGTTACCGGTTTCCTCCAAAAAATCCGAAAAGGTAAAAATCGCCCATCCGATTACATTTGCCACAATACTAAAAATCCACATATTCTATCACCTTTCTATCAAACAATGTCCAAAAGAGTACTCCTATCATTTTATATCCGCTTCACAAAGAATGTCTCTTCGTAGTCATCCTCTTTATTGACATAGCTCCCAACAACTTCATAGCCCAGCGCCTTATAAAACTCCGTCCCTTGCCAGTTAAAAGTATCCAGGCGTATCGTATTTACTCCTTGCTCCTTCGCCTGACGCTCCATCTCCTGTATCAATCTACTACCATATCCCTTACGACGATACCTTTCATCTACAAACACCGTATCCACATACAATATTTTGTACACACTCATATAGGCAATCAGTCCGGCAATCAGCGTTCCGTCCTCTTCTAAGCCGATTCTCATCATGCCGTCCAGGCGGTACTTGATATGCTGTGCATTATACTCACCAAGATAATACCGAATTTCGCATTCCTGTTCTTCCGACAAATTTATAATCTTTGGTTCCATTTATTACTCCTTTGCAAAATCAATCTCATACCTTGTACCATGAGAAAACAGAACACCCTCCGTCAGCTCAATCTTAAGAATACAGGTATTCATATCCTCGAAATTGTTATGTCCGTTGTCAATCCACTCCGCAAAAACCACTTTCATCTTCTCGGCAATCTCAGCATTTTCCTCTTTTCCAAACCAACCGATATTGACAGCCTTTCCGTGTGCCGTAAACCAATCCCCCGCAATCGCTACCGTAGGATTTTTCTCAATCTGCTTTATCTTACCGGACAAGCCGTAAGTCAATACATAAAACGCCCCCTCCTCATAAAAAGAGTTTACAGTACGAACATAAGGAATACTATTCTCCGATGTCGCCAGCGAAATCAAACTGTCTCTTCCGAAACGCTCCGCTAAAATTTGCTCCGTTACTACCGATAGCTTCTCCATAAACACTTCCTCCTCCGTTCATCATAACAACGCTTAAAAAAACTTTTTTCGCCTGTTCTTATAATCTTTTCGTAAAACAAATCACCCGGTTCGCTTCTTCAAACCCCATCTTCAGGTGAAAAGCCAAACTGCCGGAATTCTCCAGTTCACAATCACTGGCAAATTCCGTACAGCCCATGTCCTTCGCCCATGCCTCGCACTGTTTTAACAGCTCCTTTGCACAGCCTTTGTTCCGGTATGCTTCTTCCACAAAGATACCTTCCAAATACCCCACCGGGCTGCTGTCGGTTCCTTCCACATAGTCGTGACGCAATTGACACTGGGCAAAACCGACGGCCTCTTCACCGTCATACAGCAAAAAGACTGCACTTTCCTGACTGGAAATAATCTCTGCCATCTCATCCCATAAGCCTTCTAATGTATTATCTCTCCACATCTGTATAGCTAACCTTGCCACACTCAACGCATCCCCTATGGTTGCTTTTCGAATCATCCTACTCTTCCTCCAAAAAGGCCATTACAGCCTCTACCGTTGCTACAATTTGATCTTTATAATTGATATGCTTCGGTCTATCACCCTCTTGCGGACCATACACACCAAATCCGGCATGACTTCCGGCAGGAATCACCACTTCTATGAAATCCCCCGGCAGATTCGCCTTACATTCTGCATATTTTTCCCGGTTCAGCACACCATCTTCACTGCCGTACACCGAAAGCACGGAAAGTCCCGTTTCCGACAAATCCGCCGTCGAATAAGAACCGAGCAAGATTAAACCTGCATAATCCTCTGTATTCTTTGCAAGATAAGACGCCGCCATAGAACCACCCAAAGAATGACCGCCCACATACCATTTCGTAACCTCCGGAATCTGCTCCCGGATTCCTTCTGCCGCATCCATATCAAACACCGCCAGATGAAACGGCATCTCCACCAGCACGCAAAGCATTCCTTCCGACGCCAGTGCCTTTAATAACGGCTCATAGGCAATCGATTCTACCTTACCGCCCGGATAGAAAATAAAACCGTTCTCCGGCGTTGCCTCACCCTCCGGGCGATATACCGTCACTTTCTCGGAAAGCGCCTGCTTTTCTACCGGATATTCTGTCATATAGCCTTCAATTGCCGTCATATCTGCCCGGTAATAATCTCCGAGATACATCCCGCAACCGATTACAAGTATCAGTAAAACCCCGCAACGCTCGACCATACTATAATTCTTTTCTTTCTACGCTTATCAGAACGCTTGCTCATGACACCCTCACTTTCCGCCCTTGCAAACCATCTCCACAATCTTCAAGTCACACTCATCCACATAGCCGATGTCCTGCTTCAAATCCCACAGCATAATATTGCTCATCTCATCCTCTTCTGTGGCTATAAAAGGCTCCAAACCTTCCACAGCTCCCGTAAATACTGCTTGATAACAAAGCTCACCGCTTGGCCGTTGCATGCGGGATATCCCTTTAAAGGTAAGCTCCGCAGCTCTTTGATGAGTCTCCTCAAACAATTCCCGCAGTGCCGCTTCCCTTGCAGTTTCTCCCTGTTCAATGCCGCCTCCGCAGAACTCCCACTGCTGTCTCCATTTATTATAGCCGATGAGATATTGCCCGTCCACCGTGACAATGGCGAAAGCTCCGGTTACATTCTCGTAATTACCGATTTCCTCTTCCTTGATATCCAAATGTTCCAACAAAATCCAGCCGGATTTGTTTTTTGCAAGCATGTAATCCTCCTTATGCCTCCGTTACCAGTTTTCCGCACATATGCTCCGGCGTAAGACGCAGTAACAGCGTCCGATGCCCGGACTGGGCAATCTCCTTCTTAATATACTCCTCATCCCGGGTAAACTTATAACTGAGCTTTGTGGTGATATCCTCAATCAAGTCCATATCATCCAGAATCTCCATCTTTCCGAATACAATCACACTTTTCACCCGGTACGCCCATTCCCCATCCGGTCTGACGCCCTGATTATACACGCAAAAAGACACCTTGTTATTCTTCCGCAACGCCTCCAACCGATGTCCCACATTACCGCAATGGAAGTAAATCGCTCCGTCCTCCTCATTGTACCAATGATTCATCGGCATGCCGTAAGGATAGTCATCGTCCCCGATGACCGACAATACTCCGCGGGTCTCTTTTGTCAAAAGATCCACACACTCTTCTGTGGAAAGCTGTTTATTTTTTCTAAGTAATTCTCGAATCATAACTGCTCCTTTCTGCGATTTTGCTAACGTCGGCAAAATCGCCACTCGCGCCCTTCGTACTTTTACTTTCCATCGCCCGGCTTCCACGGCTTTGGCGAAAGCAGCGTCGTCCGCCCAATATCCGGCAATACATCGTACACGGAGCATCCCATTTTCTCCTCGAAATACTCTTTGCTTGCAAAGGTCCGCTCCCAGCCTTTGATGTAGGTCTCCATAATGCCGTACCGGCGGGTCACATCTACAAAACGCTTTTCCACAATGACAAACCCGTAATCCGTGGCCAGTGCGTCGCAAAGCTGAATGAGCATATCGTACTCATCCGCCTGACAGCCTTCGATGTACTTCTTTATCTCCCGCTCTGCCTCGGTCTGCGGCTCATAGGTAAACTCATCCTGCATCAGCGGGTACGAATGGGTCATACAAATCCGGGCCACCTCGTCCCAGCCCTTTGACCTACAATATTTGTAGCCCTCGTACACATGGGTCGGAATGTCCACAATCCCCACCCGGCGTCCGATGTCATGAAGCACACCCACAATATATGCCTTTTCCGCATCCATCCCCGGCACCTTTTCCGCTATATTACGTGCTGCAATGCCAACGTTAATGGAATGCTTCGTCCACGGCCCCGGATTTAGCTCTCCGGCAAGCTGTAATTCTTGTTCCGCTATCTCCTTGGTTGGTAACATGTCAGTCTCCTATTCTTTTCGTCATAAACACCATATCCGGGTCGGTTCCCATCCCCTGCTTGTGATAGAAATGCTCTGTTGCATCGCCCTTTGCTGTAATCAAAATAATGTTTTTCACACCGCGCTCCAGTAAACGCTTCTCCATTTCCGCAAACAGCTTTGATCCGATTCCTTTTCCGCGCATCTCATTTTTCACCCAATACTCATGCAGATTATACATCGGGCCATCAAAATACTGCTCCAATACTCCCAAAACCGCACCGCATATCTGTCCACCCTGATATACGCACAATCCGAAGGAATCCTCCGAATGAAGCAGCTGTTGCAGGCGTTTTCGCGCCGTTTCAAAGGTCCATTCGTCGCTCCAAGGCGCTGCATTGAAGGTCTCCATATAAAGCTGTGCCAGCTGGTCCAGATGGCTTTCTGCAATTTCTTCGTATCGCAACTCATCAAAAACATGATATGCCAACTCCATCGGTAAATTTTCCCATAGTTCCGCTCTGGATTGATTTCGTTTCAATTCCTTTATAACAAATGCATCCGGCTCCGGATACACCACAAAGTCGTCTTCCTCGCCTTTCTCCGGACGTATCGGAAATGCCAACTGTTCCGTCTCCACGGAAAACTGTGCATTTACACCTTCTTTGTTTCCTCTGGCATCCAGGCGAATCCATTTATCGTATTCCGCCAAATAAACACCGTTTAATCCGTGATAAATTAACACCGGTGCTGTTTCATCATCCAATATCAGCTTCTGATAACAAAATCCGCAGAAAATCCCTTTCCGGCGAAGCAACGCAGCCAAAAGATGAGACTTTGCAAAACAGATTCCATGCCCGGCCGCTAATACCTCCGACGCACTACAGGTAACCGCATCTTCTCCGGCATCCGCGGAATGAGATATCCGGTCACGGACATATTCGTAGGCGTTCTTTATGTAATCCAAAGAATTCTCCGACTCAGCAAACAATAACTCTGCCAGGTCGGATATTTCTTTTGAATTAAAGTCGATAATATCGGTTGATTCCAAATATTTCTCTTTATTGCTTGTATACGGAACTACCATACTGTCTCTCCTTAGTTAAGCTTAAACCTCATATTATGATACTTCGATACCACATCCTCAAAGCCTACGGATTTGTACAAATGATATCCGTCGTCCGTTGCTTTCAGTTCAATCACACTCAACTCATTTACCTTAGCATCTTCCAATAAAGCTTTCATCAGTTGCTTAGCATAGCCTCTCTTTCGGTATTTCGGCTTGGTATACACATTCAGCACCGTGCCTGTTTTCCCTGTTATAAACATAGGGCTCATAGGCTTCTCAACCACTAATAAAAAAGCACACGCAATAATCTCTTTTTCCTCTCCGGCAATATACACAAACAAATCCTGGTTCAGATGTTTTCTGAAATACTGCGGAAGTGCTTCTTTCAAACTCTGCAAATCGGATTCTGATATTTCGCCCAAATCCTCCTGTAAATAAGCAAGCCGAAGTCCTACTAACTCCTCTATATCTTTATCAGATGCTTTATCAATTCTCATGTCTCTTTAACTCCTTCCGCTATTACAAGTTCTCATCGTCTTGTCCATGTCTGACAAAAATTAGTTTCATTTCAAGCCCCTACTTCTCTCCGCCGACCACTCCGCTCCGCGGAATCTCCGCCACACCATCCTTACCTCCGGTACGAAGCTCATAATTACAAACAAAATATGCTCCCTCGTAAACACATACGTCGCATTTAGTTCCCTTTAATACCGCATTCGGATGATATTTCATTTCCTGTGTTTCTATCGTCTTGTATCTGTTGTCTTCCAAATACTCCACTTCAAGTACGTAGGTCAAGCAAATTGCCGGAGCTCCGCCGCCTTTTGCCGGCGGAACCACGCCCGCCACATTCATCTTATAGCCCAGTATTGTTCCATGGTAGCGATTCCCGCGATTTTCCGCCGTCTTTCTTGCGTCCCGCAAACGCTTACAAGAAGAAAAATCACTCTTTGACGGATACGCAAACAGGATTCCGATGCCTGCAAAAATCAACGCGAGAATCAAATAAAATACGCCTCCAAGCTTAAACGCTCTCGAAAAATCCGCCGCGGATTTTACAAATAAGAAAAATCCGATAACCGGAAACACTGCCGGAATTGCCACCGCTTTCCACGGATAATATTCCTTTACAGGCCGATATTCTTTGATGATACGTGGTTTCGCATTTTTCTGATTTTGCTCCTCTACAAGTGTAAAAAATTGGCTTGGTGGTAACATATGATTTCCTCCTTAGTGCTCAAATATCCTTTCCCTAATATAGCGAAACTGCCGGTTCAGCAACTCCACATCCACATTTCCCTCTTCATCAAAGGCCACACCTTCTGTGGTAATATCTCCTTTGTATCCGGTACTTCTTAAAAACGCAAAGAACCGCTCAAAATCAAGTTTTCCCGTTCCTACCGGAAGTGCCGACAGATTTGCCCAATCCATATAACCTCCTGCATAATCGTTTACATGATAGTGGCGAATGTGACCTTCCTTCCACAGCCATTCGTACTCCTTTTCATACAAAAGCTCCAATTCCTCATGAAACGCCGCCATCTTCGTATCAAACAAAAAGTGAATGTCCGGATATGCTTCTTTTAGTTCCTGTAAATGCTTCATCGGGTTCTCCGTGTTACAAACTACATTCTCTACCAACAGGTCCATTCCATACCAGTCCGCGATTTCACGAAGGCGGGGATATGCTATGATATTGTTCTGAATCTGTCCATCGGAAGCCATGCCGCCCCACAAATGAAGCACCAGCTTCTCTGCACCGATGTCCTTTGCAAAGTCGCAATTCATTTCAAACAGCCGGTAAGCCTCCTCTGTCTTTTCTTCTCCGCCGATGCTGATGTATTCTCCTACCATTTTATCACAATGCACCACCGGAATACAAAGGTTTAATTTCTTCAAAAGACGCTTTTGATCTTCCGCGTCCTCATACCCTGCTTCGTACATATGAAACTCGATGATAAACTCAAACCCATCGCAGGCCAGCTCTGTGGAAAGTCGCTTAAGCAACGTGAAATTGTCCGCGGACGGTTTGCCGATGATTGCTCCGGTGGAGCATAGAATCTTTTTCATCATTCTTTCCTTTCAAGGTAAATCCGTTTTTTTCTTCCTTCGATTTCTATTCCATATACAAATTTGTTGTTCTCCAATACATAAAATGTACCGGAAACGCTTAGCTTCTCCACCTGCTCTGTATCTACATTGCGAAGCGTAGCGATGTGGTTAGGTCTCCCCGAGTCCAATACGGTTTTTGTTTCAAGAACCTCGAATTCCTTTATTACATAACGATTTTCCGTAATTCTTTTCAAATCACGAAACAGTCGAAATGCTACCCACAAAAAAACTACCGCTACCGGCAAGAAGACCACCGCCGCAATTCCGCACACCTTCGGATCCAAATATAAACCGGCGCAGAGAAGTCCTACAATCAAAATGCCCGGAATCAATGCATGCGGAATTTCCCATTTGATTTCTCTTTTTACTTTTTTCTCTTCTTCCTTGCTTAACCACCGTTTTCCCATCACAACCTCCATCATAACATTCCTCGATTTCGCTTCGCATCAAACTATATACTGCTCAAAATCCTCCGGATACTCCTCCTCAATCAGTACATACTTCAATCCGTGTTTCTCGCACTCCCGAAGCACCTCCGCATTGCCCTGCAGCACCGTTTCCATGGTACAATCGGAATCATCCAACCGTTCCTCAATCACACTCGCAAACCGCTTAATATCCGCAAAATGCTCTCTAATATACGTCTCACTCATCACCAGACACACATACCGGATTTCCTTTCCATACTCCGGCTCAAAATCCTTCTCCCAATCATACGGAATATAGCAGCCCTCTACAATCATATTTTGTTTATTTTCAATGGCCGTCTTAATCATCTCCCGCACAATCGGCCAGAGATAATCCGTCAGTTCCTCGTCATCCATCGGAGTCAGCGTTGTCTGCCCACTGCGAATCAGGCCCATTTTGATATGGTCAATGGACACATACGGATAATGATATTTTTCCAGTAATTTTTGTGCCAAAGCAGTCTTTCCCGTATGGGATGCACCCGCAATCAGTATAATCATCTATATTCCTCCTAAACCTCCGAAAAAAATTCTCTTAACCTCTGTTCTGCCCCTGCAAATACTCCCCAAAAAACACCAAATGCAAATCCGCCATTCTCCGATGCATTTCACATCCGTCCATCTTTCCCACCACCATCTTTGCCTTTGCTGAATCCGGATCATACATAAACTTCATATCCGTAAATCCTCCATGGGTCATCCCTTCAAAGGTTTCAAAACGCACCGGTGCCTCTGTATTCAGAAGAGGTTTTAATTCAAAATTACGGTTCATTTTGCAACCGATTTGCAGAAACGGCTTTTTCATCACCATTCCCATATAATCACCGAATACTCCTCCGTCAATATTCGCCCCACAGGTAACTTCCTCGGAATACTGGCAAAGCCAGTACGCCACCGCACCGCCAAAGGAATGTCCCGTAGCGCCGATTCCTTTTGAAAAATCAATCCGGTCCCCATAAGACGTTTTCAACTTTTCAATCACACAAAGGCTGTCCTTTCCCCACTCCGGCAAACGACCGAGCATAAATCCCATATACTTCTTTTGTAATTCATCAAAGTAGGCATAAACCTCCGATTGTTCCGCATCCATCCGTACCAGCTTCATCTGGGCAAAGAAAGATTTCATTCCTCCGCTCTGTATTTTAATTTCCTTATCATACAAGGCAACCGTTCCATCCTCAAACTCACAAATCGACGCTTCATAAGCGTGTCCGATGGATGCCACCACATATCCGTTGGAAGCCATTTCACAACAAAGCAAAGTATTCCCTTCCACGCAGCCGCTTCCGTACCCATGATTGTAAATCACAAGCGGGAACTTTCCTTCTGCCTGCGGCACCTCTACATAACACTCCGGCCGCACCAACCCCTCCGGCATCTCCTTCACCATACACGCCTTCTGCAACACCCGCACACGTTCTTCCGACATCTCCATCCGTGCTTTGCCCTCTGTCTCCTCTTTGCTTACCGGATAAAACAAACGCACCTCCAGTCTGCGTGGACCACACTTCGGACCCAAAACCTCTTCTCTGGAATCGTCTGTTACAGTGAATCGTTCCGTACCGACAGCGTAGCTACCGGTGATGTAGTTTGGTAATGTGATACTCATTTGATTTCCCTCCCTTTTCTCAAACTACCGCCCTATTTCAGTTTTTTCATCATCCAATACACATCTGCATAGGTCCCGTCTTTATATTTCATATTATCAGGCATCGTACCGAATATTTCAAATCCCATTTTCTGATATAAACCGATGGCTCTCTCATTCCTTGTAACCACCTCTAATTCCATCTGTTCTATCCCTTTTTCTTTCGCAACCGCCACTAATGTTTCTATCATTTTTATACCGATTCCGCATCCGGTATACTTTTGCAACAGCGCAATTCCCATACTGACACGATGCTTATTTCTGCATAGACTCATTCCCATAAAGGAACAATTTCCCACATACACACCGTCACAGAATCCAATCAAAAACAAATTTCCCTCTGATTCATTTTGCGTTCGAATAAACTCAATTTCTTCCTCGACGGTTAATGTAATCTCTTCCGGTTCTTTTGCCAGAAACGGTGTTTCTCCACACAAGGTCTTCAAAGAGGAAATCAGCATCTGCGCATCTTCCTCTTTCGCATTTCGAAGTATCAATTCATGTCCGTTTATCTGAAATACTCTTTCTTCAATTATCATAGACTTTCCCCTTTTTTCGGCATTTCACCTTTGTTTCTTCCAATCATCTTACATTTTTTCTGTTTTGTCCTCTTGACTTTTTGACTCCAAAGCAAGTCTTACTTACACAAAATACGACATATCACTGATACGCTTCACAAACCGTTTGCCTTCATTATTCACAAACATATAGGATACGCCGCCGGATAAACCAAACAGTTCACATGTATTCATCGATTCCACGTCCAATCCCAAGAACATGGCATTAAACACACTGAGCAAATCTCCGTGAGACACAAGGATTATATTCTCCTCCTCATTTGCCATAAGTTCATCAAACAACGGTTTCAAGCGATTCCATGTATCCCGTCTGCTCTCCGCATCCGAAAACAAACGGTCGTCCACCGTCTTCTCCTGACATTCCAAGTTTTCACGAAGCCACTGCACCGACTTCCCGCAACATTTCCCGAGATTCCGTTCTCTTAATTCCGACTTTAACATAGGCTCGATTCCTAGATGTTTTCCCACATGCTCCGCCGTCTGCTTCGCCCGCAACAAGTCCGAGGAATACATGACAAAAGTTCTCCCCGCAAGCTCAAACTTTAATTTTTCGCCGATTTTCTCCGCCTGTGCATGTCCTAGTTCCAAAAGTTCCCAATCCGTCCAGGAACCCACCATTCCATTGGTATGGTGCACCGACTGGGTGTGTTGAATTGTGATAAAAGTTTTCATACGCCACCTCCAAAGATTTAATTATCTATTTTATCACATTCCCTTTGGCATCGCAATCGGATTTTCCTCCTAAAACCAGAAAAGACAGAACGCATTCCTAAACATTCTGTCCAAATTATAGCTTACTCTGTTTTATTTCATTCGACGAAATTATTTTGCCCTCTAAAATACCTCTTTATAGCCTTCTCCGCCTCCGCCTCATCCTGCCCGTCTATCATAAACACCACCTCTTCTGCACCTTCTAAAATCATTGTACTCATAATACTTTTCGCATTGTATTCTTTCCCGAACAACTCTGCTGTTATCTCACTTTTAAACTGACAGGCAAGTGTCACAAACCGGATTTCCGCCCTGGAGTTTCTTGTGTTTTTCACTGTAATTTTCTTCATCGTTGATACACCGCCCTATGCTCCATTGCCCTTCTGGCAGCCCGTAATTTTGTAACATACCAATCAAAACAGGACGGATACATAAACTTACAATGTTTATTCTTTTCCGAAAAATCTACTTCTAGATATTTCTCATGCACTTCCTCGATGATTCCGGTTCCGAAGGATTTGTGAAGTAACGCTTCACCGACTAAAGTTTCTATCTTCATAATATTTCCTCATTGACGTCTATCAATTAAGAAACGTGCAGCCATCCACTCCGATAACTGCACGCCATGCTTTTTTTGCTTCTTCCGCTAATCCAAATAGTTTCCTACCGGAGAGGTACTGTACTGCTTTTTAATTTCAATCATGACAGAACCGTCTTCTAACGTTTTTTCCGTAAGAATCCTGTACTTTGTTCTTTTCCGATCAAGATCGTCCTTATAACGTTTTACATTTTCCTGCACAAGCTTTACCGCATACGCATGGGCTTCATCTTCCTTCAACATAAAATGTAACGTCTGCACAATACACGCCGATTTTACTCTTTTCATAATTTACCTACCTTCTATGTGTTTTTCGGTTACAATTTTATTTTAATAAAATTTGCGGATTTTTCCTATTGCATTTTTAATCAGAACAGTGCTTTTTATTCGCCGATCACATTGATTTTTTGTTTATTGATTCGCTTCATAAACACCACAGATACCATTACAGACAGCGCTTCCGCAATCGGGAATACCCACCATACAAGCCAGGTTCCGGTGCTCCCGGAAAGCACAATCTCAGAAAATAGATACACCACCGGAATGACAAAGAAAAGCTGTCAGCATACAGAGATGACCAAGGATTCCACACCGCTGTCCAACGCCTAAAAGATTCCCTGGAACGCAATATTTGCTCCGACAAACATAAAACTTACGGATATAATAGGAATTGCAGAAATGCAAAGCGTCTTTGTTTCACCGGATAAACCGAACAGACCAGCAAACGGTACCGCAAATACTTCCAATCCCACAAAACCAATCCTATTCCACTGCAATATAAACATCCATGTAATGCACGCCGTCTTTTTCATATTCTTTCTCAAAGCACTCGATTATTTTCTTATCTTGCTTATGTTTGACACCGTTCAATTTCATATGTGTCATCAATGTCTTATATGCATTTGGAATCAAACGAAACGGTTCCCTCATCGGTTCTTTGATTGTAATCGCAATGTAGTTCTGCGCCTCTTGATGAAACACCTCTGGTTGCTCCGCAAGCTTCTCTGCCGAATCCTTACCAACAATCAATGCCGCCTCATATCCGTGCATATGAAATACATTGATTTGCTCCTGGGATAAATACGGATAGTCCCAGCCAATCACCTGAACCTCTGTTATGCCTAGCTCTTCTGCCCACTTTTTTACATGACCCACGGCATCATCTTCTGGTTCCTTACTGAAAACCGCATACTTAACGTAATTAAACGCCCCCACCTTTTCCGTTCTAATTTCAGAGAAAGCATCGTCGTTTAAGTTTAGGTCACCTCGCACCAATTCATCCATGGAGCAAGAAAACATATTACAAAGTTCAATTAGCTTATCCATCTCCGGGTATACCAGATCTAATTCCCACTTCGATACAGTCTGTCTGCTGACCGAAAGCCGTTCTGCCAGTTCCTCCTGGGTCATTTTGTTGCTCAACTTACGCAAGCATTGTAAATTTTGTCCGAAACTCATCGTTCCTGTTCTCCTTTCGTTTGATGAACAAATCATACCAAGAAGTCTTCCTGGATTCCACCACTTAGAAAGTGCGTTTTTTATCAATAGAGCACGTTAAAGTTGCATCGCATCTTGTCAAAACACCCCCACAAACTTTCGCCTGTGAGGGTGTATCACTTCATACTATTTTACTCTACTTCCTTCTCCAAAAGCTCAATCGCCTTCTCAATACGACGGATACTCTCATCCTTACCGAGAATCGCCATAATCTCGTAAGCGCCGCCCGGGGTCATCTGCTTACCGGAAACTGCGGTACGAACCGGCCATAAGCCCTGTCCGTTCTTGATTTCCTTCTCCTGCACATAGCCCATTAAAAGTGCTTCGATTGCCGGAACGCTGTAATCGTTAAGCTCCTGAAGACGCGGCAATAAATCCTTTAACACGCCAAGAGAGGACTCCTTGGTGGTCTTCATCTTCTTGTGTACATACATCTCGGTATCGTACTCCGGAAGCTCCTCGAAGAAATCGATATGACCTGCGATATCAAGTAAAGTCTCAATTCTGGTCTTTACAAGGTCAGCGATTGCCTTCTTGTCGTACGGCTTCTTTACAACTTCTTCCACGAACGGAAGTGCCAATTCATAGTACTTATCAGAACCCATACGCTTTAAGTACTCGCCGTTCATCCAGCGAAGCTTCGTCATATCGAACACTGCCGGAGACTTGCTGATGTGGGTGTAATCGAACTGCTCGATAAGCTCCTGCAGGGTGAAAATCTCTTCGTTTACAGACGGGCTCCAACCAAGAAGTGCGGTAAAGTTAACGATAGCTTCGGTCACAAAGCCCTGCTCTACCAAATCCTCAAAAGAGGAATGACCGCTTCTCTTGGAAAGCTTCTGATGCTCCTCGTTGGTAATGAGCGGACAATGAATGTACACCGGCTCCTCCCAACCGAAAGCCTGGTAAAGTCTCGTATACTTCGGCGTAGAGGAAAGATACTCGTTACCTCTTACTACATGAGTAATACCCATCAAATGGTCGTCGATTACGTTTGCAAAGTTATAAGTCGGGAAGCCGTCAGACTTAATGAGAATCATGTCGTCCAGCTCCGCGTTATCTACGGTAATGGTGCCGTAAAGCACATCCGTAAAGGAAGTAGTGCCCTCCGTCGGAGTGTTCTGACGGATAACAAACGGCATACCGGCTGCTAAATTCTTCTCGATTTCTTCTTTCGACAGGTGGAGACAATGCTTGTCGTACTTGGTAATCTCCTTGTCCTCGGAACCCTCAACCGCAGTCTTTAAAGACTCCAAACGCTCCTTGGTACAGAAGCAATAATACGCCTCGCCCTTTTCAACTAACTGCTTTGCATACTCCATGTACAGACCGCTGGTTACACGCTCACTCTGTACATACGGGCCGAAGCCCTTGTCCTTATCCGGACCTTCATCATGAATAAGACCGGTGGTCTCCATGGTACGATAAATAATATCTACGGCACCCTCCACTAAACGGCCCTGGTCCGTATCCTCAATTCTTAAAATGAAATCACCGTCGCCGTGCTTTGCGATTAAGTATGCATACAATGCGGTTCTTAAATTACCTACATGCATTCTTCCCGTCGGGCTCGGTGCATATCTGGTTCTGATTTTCATCTGACTCACCTCTGTTAATTCAATCTGTACAAACGTTAGGAACTTACTCCTCCGGCATATCCCAGTTGTGGTAAACCTCTTGCACGTCGTCGTCCTCTTCCAATAAATCAAGCATCTTATTCATGCTCTTAATATCCGCTTCATCGGTCAAGGTGCCCCAGGTCTACGGAATCATGGTAACTTCTGCGGAAACCATAACGATACCTGCTGCTTCCAGTGCTTCACGAACTTCACTGAAGGAATCCGGATCGGTAAGGATTTCAAAGCTGTCCTCTTCTTCTACAAAGTCCTCCGCACCTGCATCAAGAGCGGTCATCATCAGCTCGTCTGCATCGCCGGAGTAATCTTCCTTTGCCACAATAATCTGACCCTTCTGATCAAACATAAATGATACACAACCGGTAGTACCCATGTTACCGTTACCCTTGGTAAATGCGCTACGCACATTTGCTGCGGTACGGTTCTTGTTGTCCGTAAGAGCGTCTACAATAACAGCAATACCACTCGGGCCATAACCTTCGTAAGTAACCTTTTCGTAATTTACACCGTCTCCGTCGCCGGCAGCCTTCTTAATGCTGCGGTCAATGGTATCGTTCGGCATGTTGTTTGCCTTTGCCTTTGCGATAACGTCCTTTAACTTACTGTTGTTGTTCGGATCCGGACCGCCTTCCTTTACCGCTACTGCGATTTCACGACCGATACGGGTGAAAATCTTACCCTTTGCTGCGTCGTTCTTCTCCTTCTTGTGCTTAATGTTTGCAAATTTGGAATGACCTGACATAACTTTTATCTCCTTTAATTAATCATTTACTCTTTTATCGCCGGTTAAGCGATGTAATTTCTCCATCACCACATCCGTTTCCTTTTCGGTACGGATGGCACACATAATTGTATCGTCGCCCGCAATACAACCTACAATACCGTCTACCTGAAGGGCATCCAGTGCCGCAGCCGCAGCCATTGCCATACCCGGAACGGTCTTTACCACCAGGATGTTCTGGGCCTTTGCCATGGAAACAAAGGAATCCCGTAAGATTCTGGCATACTTTTCGTTCATCTCCGAATTGTGAGAACGAAGTACAATGTACTTCTGACGATCCAAATCAATCGCCACCTTGGTAAGCTTAAGCTCTCGGATATCTCTGGAAATCGTGGCCTGAGTCACCGCAAAGCCCGCATTTTTCAAAAGCTCGCCAAGCTCCTCCTGGGTCTCGATTTCATTCTTTTCCACCAACTCAATAATCTTATTTTGTCTCGCTGTTTTCATTCTTTTTCTCTTTCCTTCTCCGTCTATAAAATCTCTTGCTTTCCCAGCTTCCTATGTAACGCATCAAAAAAACTGTTGCCGTCTAACTGAATAAAATATGCTTTTTTGCCGGACTTACGAATCACAATCCTATCCTCCGCCGCAAGATCCTTCGCTCTCTGTCCGTCCAAGGTAAGAATCGCTTCTTCATCCTGCGTCTTTTTCTCCTCACGAATCACAATATAAAGTTCATCCTCCGCCGAAAGCAAAATGCTTCTGGCACCTAAGGAATGAGGACAGATCGGCGTAATCAGAAACAGCTCTGTCTTCGGGGCCACCACCGGACCTCCCGCAGACAAATTGTAGCCGGTAGAACCTGTCGGTGTCGCCACAATGACACCGTCCCCCCGGTAATTACATACCGGCTTACCGTTTACAAAAATCCCTACACTGATAATTCTTGAAAAGCCGTTTCGGGTCAGCACCACGTCATTTAACGCTGTACCGAATTCTTTCCCGTCCACGGATGCTTCCAACATCATGCGCTCTTCGATACAATACTCGCCCGCAACCAACGCTTCCAATGCCGCTCTTGCCTTGCCGGAATCCGCATGGGTCAGAAACCCCAGATTTCCCATATTGATACCGAATACCGGAATCTTCTTTTCCGCAAGCTTTCGAGCTACGTGAATTAAGGTCCCGTCTCCTCCCAGCACAACAGCACATTCCATGTCGTCCCGAAGAACCGGTTCATAGGATGTCTTTTCTGTGAAATCGTCCAAAAGTACAACGCAGTCGATTCCCCGCTCACGAAAGAAACAACGCACCTGCTCTGCCCGTTCTTCTGCGGTTTCTTTTCCCGCGTTGGCAATGACACATACTTTTTTCATCTGCAGAACCCCTCCGATCCGACTAAAATAAAGTAGTTATAGTCTACAACAAAACAGGGGGAAAGTCAATAATGCTATTTATCAAGCACCGCATGAGCTTCCTTTGTAATACGGTCTGCATGACGTACCAGCTCATCCGCTTCCGGCGATAACGGCATTACGGAAAAAGCTGCATCGATTTCTTCATCGTCCTCCGATTCCGCAAACTCTTCGTCTGCCCCCGGAACCGCATCCGCCCGCGTCTCCTTCGTCTTTTCCATATACAGTAAATATTCGATATTTCCCTCCGGTCCGCGTATCGGTGAAAAAGAAAGGCCCAACATCAAAAATCCCAAAGAATCCGCATACCGGATAACCTGCTCGATGACCTCCAGATGGGTCTCACGTTCTCTTACAACGCCCTTTTTGCCTACCTTTTCACGGCCTGCTTCAAACTGTGGTTTAATGAGACACACAATCCGTGCCCCCACCTTCATCAAATCATAGACCGGTGCCAATACCTTCGTCAGGGAGATAAACGCCACGTCAATGGACACAAAATCTACCTGTTCGCCGATGTCCTCCGGGGTCACATAGCGGATGTTAGTCTGCTCCATGGATACCACACGTTCGTCGGTACGTAACTTCCACGCCAATTGGTTCGTTCCTACATCCACCGCAAACACCTTGACCGCACCGTTCTGCAGCATGCAATCCGTAAATCCTCCCGTGGAAGAACCTACATCCATACATACCGCACCCTCTAAAACCACGCCGAATTCATCCACAGCCTTTTCCAACTTAAAGCCGCCCCGGCTCACATACTTCATTGCCATACCGCGAAGCTCAATCTCCGCACTCTCGGAAACGTTTGTCCCGGCTTTATCCTCTCTGACACCGTCCACAAAAACATTTCCCGCCATAATATAGGCCTTCGCCTTTTCTCTGGATTCCGCCAGATTCCGCTTTACCAAAAGCACATCCAGACGTTCTTTTTTCTTTTCCGCCATCTTAATTCCTCCGTTAATTGCCTCGATAAAACGCTCTTACCTCTTCGGCAATGGTTTCCGGAGACAATCCGTACTTTTGCCGTAATACCGCCGCATCTCCGTGTTCGATGTATTGATTCGGAAGCGCAATATTCTTTAAGCGTACCTGCCAGCCCCGCTCCGCATAATAGGCTGCAACCTTTTCACCGAAGCCGCCGGATAAGACATTTTCTTCCAAGGTAACAACTACACGATGGTTTGCCGCCACCTCATCCAGAAGATTCGTATCCATTGGAGACACAAACCGCATGTTTACCACGGTTGTCCGGTAAGAGCCTGCACGCAACAACTCTCTTATCTTTACCGCAGTCTCTACCATACTTCCCACCGCTAACAGGGCAATTTCACTCTCATGATACAGCACTTCTGCCTTTCCGAGCGCAAGAGGCATCCGGATTTCCTCTGTCAATTCACAAGCCTGTCCTCTCGGATACCGAAGAGCCACCGGTTGCTTTAAAGCTACCGCAAACCGGAGCATTTCCTTTAATTCCGTAGCATCCCTCGGCGCCATTACCGTCATTCCCGGAATATGGGACAAATAAGAAATATCTAAAATTCCCTGATGGGTCTCACCGTCGTTTCCGACAATACCGGCCCGGTCTACCGCAAATACCACGGGAAGACCGCCTACGCATACGTCATGTACTATCTGGTCGTAGGCACGTTGCAGGAAAGTGGAATACACCGCCACCACCGGGGAATACCCGCCGGCCGCAAGACCTGCAGCAAAGGTCACCGCATGCTCCTCCGCAATCCCTACATCGAAGAACCGCTCCGGATACTGCTTAGAAAAAGCATCCAGTCCGGTTCCCTGAGGCATAGCCGCTGTAATGGCCGCCACCTTCTCATTCTCCTTTGCCAATTCGCATATCGCCTCGGAAAAGACTGTCGTATAACTCTTCCCGGCGGATTTTTTCAATACCTTTCCGGTCTTTACGTCAAAAGGGTCAATCCCATGGAACGCACTCGGGTCTGCCTTTGCAAACTCATAGCCCCGTCCTTTTTCCGTTACCACATGGACCAGCACAGGCTTGTTTGCCTTAAATGCAGTCTGAAACGCCCGGGTCATCAGTTCGATGTTGTGACCGTCAATCGGTCCCACATAGGTAATTCCCATATCCTCGAAAAACATCCCCGGCACAATAAAATGCTTAATGGAATCCTTGGAACGCTTCAAGCCGTACACCAGCTTTGTACCCAATTTTGTCTTTCGAAGTGTCTGCTCCAAATCATCTTTAAATTCCACGTATTTTGTATTGGTACGTACCTTTCCGAGATAGGCCGCCATACCGCCGATATTCTCGGAAATAGACATATTATTATCGTTTAATACAATAAGCATTTTGGAGTGACTGCCACCGATATGATTCAGTGCTTCATAGGCCATACCGCCGGATAACGCTCCGTCTCCGATGACTGCCGCCACCTTATAGTCCTCCCCCGCCAGGTCACGGGCCGTAGCCAGACCGACCGCTGCGGAAATGGAGGTAGAACTGTGCCCCGTATCAAACGCATCACAATCGCTTTCCTTGCGCTTCGGAAAGCCACTCAAGCCTTCGTAGGTACGAAGGGTGGCAAAGTCCTTTTTACGCCCGGTCAGAATCTTGTGGGTATAGGCTTGGTGTCCCACGTCAAAAACCAGCTTATCCTCCGGAAAATCCATAGCCAGATGTAACGCCATGGTAAGCTCTACCGCACCCAGATTCGCCGCCAGATGTCCGCCGGTCTTACTGACACTCCGTACCAAAAAGCCTCTGATTTCCTTTGCAAGCTTTCCATACTCTTTCTTATTCACTTTTTTAATATCATTGGGCTGATTGATTCGGTCTAATACTCCCGTTCCGTTCATCCTGACATCCTCCGATGCTGTTCCTCTATTTGTAACCTTAGTATTCCCTTGTTACCAGGGATAATAATAGCTCTTTTAAAAATGGGTTCCGATACGGTAATGTATCCAACAGTTCCACCGCTTTATCGGAAAACTCCCGTACCGTCTCTTGGGCTCCGTCAATACCGATTAAGGTCACATAAGTGCTCTTTTCGTTCTTTTCATCGCTATGAAGCGGTTTACCAAGCTTACTCTCGTCTCCGATGACATCCAGAATATCATCCTTAATCTGAAATGCAAGGCCCACGTAATTGCCTACCTGCTTCAGTACAGAAAGCTCCGCATCCGTGGCTCCTGCCAAGGCCGCACCCGCCATAAGCGCACTGCACAAAAGAGCCGACGTCTTCCGTTCGTTAATGTAATCCAAGAGTTCTCTGGTCTGTGGCTTTCCGGTCCATTCTAAATCTACCGTCTGACCCGCAATCATACCACGGACACCGGCTGCTTTTGCAAGAATCCGCATAGCTTTGGCCCCATTGCCGCCTTGTTCGCACACTGCGTCACTCATAACCTCAAAGGCATAATTTAAAAGTCCGTCTCCCGCCAGAACCCCCAAAGCCTCGCCGTACTTCGCATGGGTGGTAAGCTGTCCTCTGCGGTACATATCGTTATCCATGGCCGGCAAATCGTCATGTACCAGGGAATAGGTATGAATCATCTCCAGTGCCGCCGCAAAGGGCTGTGCCGCCGCATCCGTACCGCCGAACATGGTATACGCCTCCAGCAAAATCATCGGTCGAAGACGCTTCCCTCCCACTGCCACGCTATACTTCATCGCTTCGCATAGCACCGCCTCTTTTCCGGACTCCTCCGGCAAAAACGCAGTCAAAAATGCGTTGATTTCTTCAGTTTTTTGTTTTTTGAGCAGTTCAAAGTCCATTAGGCTTCCTCCAAAATCTGCAACTCTTTCTCTACGGTATCTACCGCCGCATTACACTCCTTTAACAGTTCCATACCTCTGCGGTATTTTAAAAAGGCCTCCTCTAACGGAAGTTCCTGCGCTTCTAACTCCGCCGTAACCGTCTCCAGTTCTCGAAAAAGCTCTTCAAGGGTACGCTTTTCTTCGGCCTTCTTCGCTGTTTTCTTCGTTGCCTTCTTTTCCGCAACCGTTGTCTCGTCTACTCTATCCATGCGTTACCCCTTTCTGCTTTGCATCTCTTCCATCTGTTCCACTTTTGCGGTAAAGGCACCGTCCGCCAAAGTTACCCGCACCGTATCCGCAGGCTTTACCTGCGCTACCGATGTCAGCGGTTTCTCATCCTGTGCGGTCACAAAGGCATACCCTCCGGACAGTCGTGCCGCCGGAGATACCGCATGGAGTCTTCCTGCCAAAAGTTCCAGACGGTGTTTATTCCGCACCAGATGGCGGTTCATGGCCGTATCCAGCCGTTCTCCCACATAGACAAGCTGTACCTTCTTGGTCTTAAGTGCTCCTGCCGGGCCTACCCGCAACAACTTCTCGTTATACGTCTCTATCTTTGTCCGTGCCGCTTCGATTCTGCGACACATGGAATAGGTCAGGTCGGTATGGATTGCTGCCAGCCCTTCCTCCAATACTCTGTATTCAAATACTGCCAACTCTGCCGCCGCACTCGGGGTCGGTGCCCGCAAATCTGCGGCAAAATCCGTCAATGCCACATCCACCTCATGGCCCACCGCACTGATGACCGGCGTCTCGCACTCTGCCACAGCCCGAACCACTACCTCCGTATTAAAGGCCATCAAATCCTCGGCACTTCCGCCGCCGCGACCGATGATAATGACATCCGGACGTAACGCATCCAGCTTCCGAAGAGCTCTTGCCAGACTCTCCGGTGCCGATTCTCCCTGAACCTGGGCCGGCTGTAACATAAGCTGCACATAAGGATTCCGCCTGCCCGCAATCTGCACGATATCACGAATGGCTGCACCGGTCTGCGCCGTTACAATCCCCACACGCCATGCATAGGCCGGTATGGGCTTCTTTCGTTCCGCATCAAACAAGCCTTCTGCCGTCAACCGACGCTTTAATTCCTCTATCTGTTCAAACAGCTGTCCGACGCCATCCTTTTCAATGGCTTCGGCATAAAGTTGATACTTACCGTCCCGCTCGTACACCTGCATACTGCCGTATACAATAACGCTCTGGCCCTCCTGTAACCGGAAGGTCATATTCCGGCAGGCACTTGCAAACATGACACAAGCCAGCTGCCCCATTTTGTCCTTAACGGTAAAATACAGATGTCCCGAAGAATGGTACTTACAGTTGGATACCTCGCCTTTTACGGCGAGGAACCGCAACCTGTCATCCTTCAAAAACATCTGTTTTATATACGCATTTACCTGACTGACCGAAAAAACCGGCTGGTTCATTCCGTCCCTCCTCGCACTCCTACGCTTCCACTAGCTTTGCCAGAACACCGTTAATAAAGCCGGCGGATGCATCCGCACCGTACTTTTTAGCAAGCTCTACCGCTTCGTTGATTGCTACCTTCTCCGGCGTCTGCTCATCGTAACGCATCTCATACAATGCCATCCGAAGAAGTGTCAACTCAACCTTTCCGATACGATTTAACTTCCAACCGCTGGCCGCTTCGGCAAGCACCGCATCAATCTCGTCACGATGACTGCAAATATCATAAAAACGTGCTTTTACTTCCTCCGCATCGGTCCCCTCCGGCAGGGTCAGAAAACGATAACGTGCAGACTCTCCCTGCTCGTCATCCGTCAGCTCGATTCCCTCGAAATACAAGGTCAGCTGCTCTTCCATCTCCTCCGCCTCATGAAAATCCTTCCGGAACAACAGTAAAAAGGTATGTTCTCTTAACTCACGTCTTGTCATAAAAATCTCCCTTATCTTGTGGTATCGGTATCAACGCCGACAATATGAACGTTTACGACTTCCACGGAAAGTCCGACCATATTCTCAATAGCAGTCTTTACCTTCTCCTGAATCGCCTTACAGGTTTTCGGAATGCTGTAACCGTAACGCATCTGAATGGACAAGTCCGCTACCACACCTGCCTCGGTCACCTTAATACGAACCCCCTTAGTCAGGTTCTTCATACCGAGCTTACCTACCAATTCGTTGGTTACATTGCCCTGCATAGCGGAAACACCTTCCACCTCGGTAGCCGCAAGTCCTGCAATCGTTGCAATTACATCATCCGCTATCATTACTTCCCCAATGGAGGAAATCTCCTTGGAAGACCAGTTTACATTCTTATTTTCGTTATCTCTTGCCATAATACAGCCTCCGTTTCTTGCATTTGTCCCATGTGCAGTTTTCTGCCGGGTCTGCATTTTATCTCAATTATATATAGTATACCATTTTTTTTCACAATTGAAAAGCCTTTTTTTTAATCCTCCTGTACCGCTGCCGTAATCACGATATTCTGTGCTTCGGCTCCGGTCTTCCGCATCACGATATCCTCAATCTGGGCAATCTGGCGATCGGTAACTTCCGTAGCATTAATTACAACATCCACTTCCTCGCCCACAATGTTTACAACCGCATCCATAAATCCCTTAGCCTCAAGCAAAAGCTCCGCTGCCTGCTCCTTTTCGGAAATCTCCGTCATCTCCAGCAGCACATCGATTGCCTCCTGCTTCTGGGTTTCGGACAAGGTTTCATCCCCCAGCATATCCATCAGGGTCTCTTTATTTTTTGCTCTTGTCTGCTCACGGTTTAACTTTGCATTTACCGCATAATCCCCGCGAATGGTGGTGCTGACCAAAACCGCTTCCCCCGGGTCTTCCGTAAGTTCCGAGGCATCTGCCACATCGGTCATACCGTCACCGTCCGCCGATACCGCCCGGGCATTTTCGCTTTCCGCATCCGCCATGGACGTTCCCGCCATATCTTCGTCCGAAATATCCCCGTAATAGTCCGTCAAGTCACCTGCCGTAATCTCATAATGATTTCCCACCGTATTACTTGTCTGGGTAGCATCCTCCGAATTAAGCTGCTTTGTCTCCCCCGACATCTGCAGATACCCCGCCACCGCAAGCATCAATGCCAGGGATGTAATAATCACCTGATTCTTCTTAAAAATACTTTTCATACTTACCTCCGACTAATTATTAATTATTTTCACTTTATGTGCCGGGACATCAAATAATGCCTGTACCGCCTCGGTTATAGCAAGCACTTTTGCACCGTCCGCCCCGGAAATCACCGCCACAACACCTTCCACTTCCGGTGTCAGCTCTTTTGTCAGATAAGGGGCATCTCCCATAATCACCGCCCTTTTCTCTCCGGTGCTTTTCCCGGAAGTCCGCATTCCTCCTTCACCGTCCTGTTCCTCTAAGCTTTCCGTCTCCGTCATCGTATCCTGCAATACTACCTTCTCCGTGGTAGAGTTTACGGTAATGACCACCTTCGCACTTGTAACTCCGTCAATCCTAAGCAACATTTCTTCCAGCTTCCGTTCCATACGCTCCGCATATTCCTCGGTCTGCTTTTCGTTTTGCTGTACAGAGGCAGCCGCATCCAACGTTTCTTCCTTTTCCTTCCGGAACAAGTCCGGTACGGACAGAAGCAAAAGCAAAGCACCCGCCGCAAAAATAATTGCCCACTCCTTTACTCCGGGTTCTTTTTTTGTCTTCTTATCCATCCTGCGCCTCCTTGATAGTAACATGTATATTAGTCTCATCCACCTGATAGAAGTCCGACAGTTTGTCCTTCATACGAATTTCTTCCGCACTGACGGTCTCGTCTCCTTTTCTGCTTTCAAATACAATAGGAGCAACAGAAATCTTTCCTGCTCTTTGCTCCTTTTTCGCCTCTGCCGTTAGTGTAAGCCCTCTGATGGTACCGAAATCCTTCTCCTCCGCAGAAAGCGAAAAATCCGCGGATACCACAGAAAGTCCTTCCTCCGCCAGAACGGCAGCCAACTGTACCCTTAACTCCTGTTCGTAAGCCTCCAACACCACAAACTCATAACCGGTTCCTTCCTCTTGTAAATACCCCTGTTCTTCCTGCGCCAACAATAGGGACAGCTTCTGTTCCGCCGCATACAGCACCTTTTCTTCTCCGTCGAACAGGGACAGCATCGGGCGCAGTATCATAATCACAAGAATCATCCCGCACACCGGATGCACGAACCGCTCATAGGGACTTCCCTTTAACAGTTGCATCAAAAGATTGACAAAAAGTAAAAAGAATAAAACGGTTTTCGCATAGGAAATAATCCCATCCACTACATTCCGCCTCCTTTTCCTCCGGTCAGCATCAGAATAAACACAACCGACAACAAAAACAACAGCATCGTATACAAAACCAACTGTACCAACAGCTTATGGGTTTTCGCCGCATATCCGAGACAATCCGTAATTCGTTTATCCGATATGGGCTGTAGCACCGCCGCACCGAACCGCAAGGCCAGATTGGTAATCCCCACCCGTAAAAGCGGTATCAGACATAACAGAAAGATCAAAACCGCACCTGCCGCACCGATTGTGTTTTTTAATAATACACCTGCCGCCAGTACCGTTTGGGAAGTCCCGTCCAGGATATCTCCCACCACAGGAACAGACCCGGCAGTCTTTATCAGTGCCGATCGCTTTACCGCATCTGCCGCCGGTGCAATCATTCCCTGTATGGTACCGATCCCCAGTACCGTCGCCACGGAAAACTTCATGAGCCCCTCTGCCACGGAATAAAAAAGCCCCGCCAGCTTTGATAAAAAATCCTCCTCCAAAATCCGGTTCAGCACCGAGAGCATAAAATAAAGCCCGATGACCGGAAGCACCACATTCCGCAATATTACTCCTACTACCGCAATTCCCAGCATAGCCACGGAATAAAACACCGCCGAGCTTAATCCGCCGGAGGCCAGGGAAATCCCTGCGCAGTAAGCCGGTATCAGCGCCTTCATAAAATCCAGCAGGGAGGTCAGTGCATCTCCCACGATTCCCCGGGAGATATCGAAAATCCGGAAGGTTCCTCCCACAATGAGTAAATATGCTACAAAAAATCCGGTCTGGGCAGCTTGTCCCAGCCGCCCTGTTTTTGATAATATGTAAAATACCGCCGCCACTACCGCAATAAAAATCAATTCCTTTACACCGGTTACTCCGTAAAGCAATCCCTGATATCCGGACTCCCGAATCAAGGAAAACAACTCTCCGAACCGGATTTCCCCGTCCATCAGCCCGCAAACAATCTCCGAAAAGCTAAGCATCCGTTGTTCCGGGAATAAGTTTTCTACCGTTTTGTCCAGTTCCGAATAATCAATGGAAAACATGTCCATCTACGCACCTCCTACCAGGTCATCCGGCTGATGGTTTCAAACAAGGAAGTCACCACCGGCATACTGATGGCCAGAATCGTCAGCTTCCCCACCAGCTCAATCTGTCCGCTGATGGCGCTCTGCCCCGCATCCTTACACAGAGCGGAACCGAACTCCGCCAAATAAGCTACCCCAAGAATCTTAAACAGTATCTTCAAATACCCCTCCGGAAGGGTGATATAAGAAAACAGCTTCTTTAAATCTCCCACCACAGAAGTCAGGGTTCCTCCCGCAAACAGCAAAATCAGCACACATGCCGTTAAACTTACCGCCATGGCAAATTCCGGTTTTCCTACCCTCAGCAAAAGCACCGCAAAAACTGCTACCAACCCGATGAATACTACCTTTATCATTTCTTCTCACCTACAATTCAAACAAACGCATAATCGTCTGAAACAACTCCGCAATATAAGGCACAATCCATAAAAGCACCAGGAGAAGCCCCGCCAGACTCACCAAAAAGGCCTGTTCCTCCCTGCCGGAATGCTTCAGCACCTGATTGATAACCGACACTAAAATCCCCACCGCCGCAATTTTAAATATCAATTGTATTGTCATAACATGCCTCCGTTTTCCCACGTTTTCCGCAAAACATCCTCACTTTTTGCGCCTTCCGCTTTTAGTACATAACTACCGCCAAAAAAATGCCTCCTATAACACCGAGGCTTCGGTATACATAGGATTTTTCCTTTCTTTTCTCCTTTTCCTGCGCAATGGCCAGACGTACATTTTCCGTATAATACTCCAGCATCTTCACCTGTTTTTCCTTATCTCCTCCGCCCAACAACAGGAACGTCTCCGTGAAAGCCTCCTGCTCCTCCTTTGTTAGGACACTGTCCCGAAAGCCCTCCTCTACACAAGACCGTAATTGCGTCTCATAGCTTTCTCTTCCCCGTTCCAAACGATTTGCAAGACTTCTCATTACCAAACGGTATACACCGTCTTTCCCCTCTCTTTTGCTGTCGGCAGCCACATGAATTGCCTCCGGAAGCGGCCGTCCGCCGTGATTGATTTCACTTTTTAACCTAAGAAGACAAAAGTACAATTCTTCAAATTCCTTGGTCCTTTCCTTCATCTTATGTACGGGGCACGCCCCAAAGCCAGCCCCGGCAAAGATTACTAACGCCGCACCGATTAGCTTGATATATTCCGTTTGCATACTTCCTCTCCCATAACATGCCCCTCTTCGTCATAGATTGCTCCGACTTCGAAACGGCCCTCCCTCTTTTCCAAATAAACATATCGTTCAAACCGTCGTTCCTCCCAAAGAGCACGAAGAACCGGATTCCGAATCAGTTCCTCAAAGCTTCCGCCATGGGCACTGGCCACCACTTTACAGCCGCTTCCCGCAGCAGCCCGGATGGCAAACACATCCGCCTCCATACCGATTTCATCCGCCACCAGTATCTGCGGCGTCATGGAACGAAGCAGCATTCTCATGGCCTCCGCTTTCGGACATCCGTCCATCACATCGGTCCTCAGCCCCAGATCATGCTGGGGAACCCCGTAATGGCAGGCCGCCAGCTCCGACCGCTCATCCGCCACGCCGACTCGCGAACCGGAATTCGACAGCAGTCGAATTAAATCCCGGAGATAGGTTGTCTTCCCGCACCCCGCAGGAGCAAACAATAACGTGTGATAATACCGCCCGTCTCCGTACAACCGCCGGAACAGTGTCTCGCTACAGCCTTTACATTCATGAGCCACGCGGAAATTCAAAAAAGAAATCGAACCGAGCCTCTGTACCCGCCCGTTTTCCGTTACGGCCCTGCCGGCCACTCCGACACGGTGTCCCCCTTCCACGGTAAAATAGCCCTGTCGCAGTTCCTCCTCAAAGGCATACACGGAATACCCGGTCAACAACTCCAGCGCTGTTTTCACATCATCTGCCGTCACCCGGTAAGCCTTTGCCTCGGACGTAACCCTGCGCCCGGAAGAATCCAAAATCACCTCTCCGGCCGCCGTTTCCAGTACAAGTCCCCGTCCGGTCCGAAGTCTGATTTCCCGAAGGTTTTCCTCTAAAATCCCGGACGCCAGTATGATTCCCCGTACCGGCTCCGGCAACATCCATGCTACCTGCATCCCTACGCCTCCCTCTTCCTTTTTCCGATACATCCTCCGTGATCCACGTCACTCACACAACAGCTTGTTTCCCGCCTTATCTCAATATATGAGACAGGCTGTAAAATATGACACCCCTTCTTGCAAACAAATTTTTCCTGTGCTATACTTTGTACCATAATAACGTAACAAAGCACCTTTGCAAGGAGGCTACATCTATGACAGCAACTTACGGACTTTTGGGAGAACACTTATCCCACAGCTATTCCAAGCAAATTCACGAAGCTCTGGCAGACTATACCTATGATTTAATCGAACTGACCAAAGAAGATGTCAAAAAGTTTATGACGGCAAAGAATTTTTCCGCCGTAAATGTAACGATTCCATACAAAACCGAAGTTATTCCTTATCTGGATGTACTGGATGACCGGGCAAAAAAAATCGGTGCCGTAAACACCGTGGTCAACAGAAACGGAATATTGACCGGCTACAATACCGATTATTACGGATTCTTATATACCCTACAAAAAAACAACATCAAAATCACCGGCGAAAAAGTACTGGTTTTAGGTAACGGCGGTGCCGCAAAAGCGGTACTTGCGGTACTTTCCGATCTTAACGCCAAAGAAATCATTATCGTAAAACGAACCTCCGGAGACGGCGTCTGCTCCTACGAGGAAGCCTATGCGCTCCACTCCGATGCCACCGTACTTATTAACACCAGCCCGGTGGGCATGTATCCGAAGATAGACGACACACCTACCCCGCTTACCGCCTTTGCGAACCTGACCGCTGTGGTCGACATCATCTACAACCCAGAAGTCACAAAACTTCTTGCAGAAGCGAAAAACCGCGGCCTTATTGCCGTAAACGGCCTGGAGATGCTGGTGGCACAAGCATTTTACGCAGTACAGTATTTTCTGGATAGGAAGCTTCCGAAAGAAAAGATTGAAGAAGTGACGCAGATGATACGGGAGACACTCTACTAAGAAAATATAGAAAACACGCAATTCCCATAGAACACAACAGGGCGTTCGTACTCATCGTACAAACGCCCCTGTTCTTTTACTTTTTCCGAATTTCGATTCCGCACATTCTTTGGTCGCGATCATGTACCTCATTTGCATTTAAGGAAAAATCCTGTAACACCTCAAATAACTCCTTCTGCAGTCGGATTTCTCCTTCAAATACTCTGCTTCCCTGCTCGAACACAACCAGTCGAACGATATCACCTTCTACATAAGAGAACTCCTCTTCGACAGGCTCAAAAAACGCCTTGGAGAAACACAAATAGGTCCGTTCACCGTCCGTCATTACATCTACATTCATAACGTCTTCTACCGCTTCAAACCATTCCGCCGACTCCTTGCCTGCATCCCATAATACATGCTCCGTTACGGTATCGGTTTCCGCGAAGTATCGAAATTCAACCAGCGCATTCTCTCGTCGCCCGATTACACTAAGGGCATTTTCCTCCTCCACCGATGCCATCCAAAGGAATTCAAAGTCTTCCGCTATATCACTCATCGGCACTACACACTCCAGTGTACCTTCATAAGACCTCTCCGTTTCCGCACAATAAATGCCTTTTTTCACATTCATCGTTATTTCCGGCATGCCGAACTCTTTCAATTTCGATACATATGATTTATCCGGAACGTTTTCACAAGCCTCCTCGAAGCCCCATTGCTGTGTTTCCATACTTGCGGAGGAACCATCTGCCCCTGCATACTTTTCATAAGTGCAATAGTATTGATATTCCGGCTCTTTCCATAAATACAGATACTCTTTTCCGTTTAAATAACATACGTTTTTTTCTATCTCCGATTCATCTTTCAACGTTAAAGAAAACGCTTCGTAACTTCTCCTTGTGTCTTCATTGTAATAATACAGAAATTTGTCTTCTTCTCCGAAAGAAATATAATCATCCACCCGATAACGGCCTTCAAACAGAAGACTGTTCCGCTCATATGTATAGGCAAACAACACGTCCGAAATATCACTCCCGGCAATTTCCCGGTATCCCTCCGTATATCTGAATCTGTCTTCATTCCCGGGATTAAGATTGTAGAAATGACTGTAGGTTTCGAACTCCCTATCCGCCGTTTCACAGGACACATTCAGAATCGCTTCCGTCCCGTCAAACTGTATTCGATAGGTGTTTTGATAATTCGTCTCACACTGACACCATTCATCCGAATGATTCATAAACCAACGAGACATCTCCTCATCTTCTTCAAACAGACTGATTTCTATGCCCTCCGCATAGCTTGCATCCCCCACAAGAACCGTCAGTTCCCTGCTTCCCTTGTTATGCCGTAGTGTCACTCCCAACAGCACCGCAAAAACAATACTTAAGAAAAGTATGCTGAATAAACCTATTGTCGCACACCGTATCCGCTTCTTAAACATCCCCATCCTCCATCTTACGGATAAATTCCGCAGCTCTGCCTTCTTTGTAGTTCAACTTTTTCTTCAGCCATGTCACCACATCCGTATGGTTATCTTCCATTTCATCAATTCCCACATCCGCAACAATATCAAACTTATCCACAAGAAGAACCCGGTTAATAATGGATTCCACCTCTTCTACCAAATGAGTGGAAATAATCAAGGTTTCATCCTCTCCCAGAATTCCCAGCAACAGCTTATAAAAATCCTTTCTGTGGAACAAATCGTTATTGGCAAACGGCTCATCAAGCAAAATGTAATCTCCGCCCTGACACAAGGCAAACACAGTCTCCACCTGATTCTGCTCACCTACAGACAAATCCTTTAGCTTCCACTTATCCGGAATCTGAAAATATTCCGTCAAAAGCTTAAAACGGTCCTTACGGAACTTTGGGAAATTCATTTCATAAAACTCTCTCTGCTCCTCTACCGTAAACTCTCCGAAAAAGGTATGTTCACAGCTTCCGAACGCAAAGCGGTCCAGGTTTTTATACCCAATCGTTTTTCCGTCCAGCGTAATCTCATGAATCGGACGCTCCTTCATTCCAAGGATATCCTTCATAAGAGTTGTCTTACCGGCACCGTTTTGTCCCAGAAGCGCAATAATTTCCCCCTTCCCGATACTTACCTCCGGCAAAAACGTATCGCTCTGTATCGGAAAGGAACGCTTAAAACTCTTTATCACTAACATTTCATGACCCCCTTGTTCTCTTTATAATTTCCGGTAAACATGTCTCAGCAGAAACACTAACATAACTGCTATGAGTCCTGCCGACACACACAAAATCATCCACAGCTCCGAAAACCGAATCACTTCCGTAAACAAAAGCACACTCATTGCTACTCCTGCAATTGCCGCAAAAAAGCCGGGCAAATCCTTACGAAGCTTCCGCAGCGTAAAACTAAGCAACAATACCGATATCGCAAATAATACACCGTACAGACAAAGTTCCCCCAATGCCCGGAACGGAATCACATCAAAAACATCCTTCTTTTCCTCAGCATGTATATCCTCCGATAGTTCGGCATAATACCCGATACACCGAACAAGCCACATACTCCCCCAGTATCCCACATAAATGACTACCGGAAAAAGCACGGTTCCCAGCTTTGTTGCCATATACTTGGCCCGGTAATTAGGAAGCCGACGTAACGTCACATCCCAGTTCTCCGAAAAACTTTCCCTGTGAACCGATATAACAGCAAGAAACAGCATCGTCGCCACCATACAAAGAATTCCCAGATAATAATGCTTTGCAGGCTGAGCGATATCGTTATAGGAGGTAATTTCCATCATCCAAGCCGTCAGATTTACCAGCACAAACGTAAACCAGAAGCGCTTTACCGCCTTTTTCTTAAACCAGCTATGACGCAAATTCTGTTCTGTCATCCTTTTGTCTCCTTACATACAAATACACATACTTGCCGCAATGCCATAAGCCCCGGACTGCCATAAACACGATACTTCCGTATATTCCTCCCTTGGACGGTCCCAGTGAAAAATACGCAAGAGCCAAAAAGAGAAACGGAATCTCCATTCCGTAAACTATGTCCAACTTACTACGTACCTTAACAACCAAAGGCGACATAACCGCACACGCCAGAATCACGACCGCCGCTGCCGGCAATGCCCAAAGCTTTAAGAACGGATACAGCCGGTATAAATGAGTAAAACGATAAAACACCGCATGCATCTCCGCTCCGCCCAGCGCATGAGACGGCACCAGAACATTGTCAAGCACCAGCAACAGGCACAATATCAAAAAGTTTATCAAATAGCTTGTAAACGAAATCAGAAGAGAGTATTCAAACCGAATTAATGCTCTTGTTTCCTCAAACAACTGTAGCCGCCTCATTCCCGGTTCATTTCGCTCCTGCTTTAAAAAACCTCTGCCTACAATCACCTGGGAACCGATTATAAGAACAAAAAACATCGCTGTCACCGGTAATGCGCTCATCTGGTCCACAAACCACACCACGCCGTCTCTTGGCTTTACATTCACAATCAGGTTATACAAAAACAAGCCTGTCATTACTACGAATGCACCTCCGTAAAGCAACACCAGCGGTGTTAACGTATACTTTAACTGCAAGCCCCAGAAGGCTTTTCGTCTGTTTTTTTCCGTTTCCTTCTCTGTTACCATACGCTCTCTCCCCAAGCTTCCTTTCTATTTCCTAATAAATAACATCCTTATCAAGTTCAAACTCATAATTCAGCCAAACCGTTTCGTCGATTCTCTCCACTTCGGTTCCACCGTTCGGCATCCCTTCTCCGAAAAAGTGTATCTCCGTTTTTCCGTCCACGGCACAAACCGTTACATTGAGGGTACGATTTTTATCCTCACCATAGGTTTTATGAATCTCAAGCACCACGGTATTTACCTTTTCGCGCCACTCTGCCAGGATTTCCTGACTTTTCTGCTGTGCCTTTTGGGAGGCACCGAATTCCGACCGCGCACTCCAGGTAATGACCGGATCCGCTAATCTTCCATCCCCCGATTTTGCTATGCCCACACGATATGCCATGGTATTGTACTTATAAATCTCGATTCCGCCGAATATCAACAACAAACAAACTACGATTGCTACGCCTACAATGATGACTTTCTTTTTGTTCTTCATACCGCATCCTCCTTTTGTCCTACGTCCCTTCGGTTACTGCTTCGAAATAATCCGGATTCGTCCGTATTCTGCCTTAAGCTCATATTCCGGATTCCACTTCGGATTCCTTAACACACGCTTTTCTTCCAAATATACTTCGCCCTGATAGAGCGTTTCTCCCCGTTCTCCCACATACACACTGTAGCGAATGAAATCCTCTTCCAAAATGCTAGAAAATTCAGCAATATAAATCCGGTCCCCATCCACATAAACATCCGCATCATGAAAAACCGTTCCCTGCTTCGTTACGGATTCGCTGCCTCTATACTCCCGAATAACGCCCCTGTCGTTTATTTCGTAGGCGTACAGCATCCGTTCCGGCTCTTTTACGTGAAATACCGCCAGCCGGCTTTTGTCCTGCGTGTTGATTCGAAGGGTAACCTGACCTCCGTCGATGCTGCAACCCCAATTACCGATTTTTCCTACACCTTCCCATAGTACCGACTTCTTCATCGTGGCTGTTTCTGTATCGTACAAAAACACCACTACATTTTCTTCCTGTGTTCCGATTAAGGCAACTATGTTCTCTTCGGAAACCGCAACCACTCCTCTTCCCCGGAAGCCCGTCAGTAACGTATCCATCGGATACCGATATTCCGTTTTTCCGTCCGGACTGAATACGTATTCCGTTTCCGCATTTTCCCAATAAGAGTAATTTCTGTATAGCCATTGATACAGTTCCATACTTCCGCATTCTTCCGTATCAAACACCTCAGTTGCAGTTGCCTGCCCTTCCATAAAAGTAACACTCTGCACCCGTTTTCCGAGCATTGTGTCATAGGAATTGATAAAGGCGTTACCATAGGTTCTGTGATGTACCGAAAACGCCGTCTCTACGGTAAATCCATCTAGGACACTGCTGTCACCCTCTCCAATCACTTTCACTGTCTTTGGTGTCTTCTCCATCCCGAAAAGCAAAAGCACTATGCCGCCTGCCGTAAGCAATGTAAGGACTAAAAACGTTCCTAACGCTATGGTTACGTTTCGTTTCATCCTTTGGCACCTCCGTTCCCATCCGCTTCTCCGTTTGATTCGCCTTCAAGGTACAGGATTCTCCCTGTTATAAGTGAGTACAACGCTACAAAGGCCGAACCCGCTCCGAGCACAGCTAAACTTATCATATCCGGTATTCCGGAAAGCGCAAGAAAGAGCAACACCAGTCCTACCGGAAACACACTCCTTATCCATGAATTATGGCGAACCACAGTCCCTACCCACACAGAACTTTGTGCCAGCATCATCACACACACAATCAACAGCAACGCTGCCCACGGATTCATCACCGGATAGCATACATACAAATGGCGAAAACGGTAAAACACCGGATACAACTCCGCGATTCCGAAGCCATCTCCCGGATACAGCAGCCGGTCCGCAAATAGCAACAGAAAAACGCTGATAAAATGCACCAAAAAGGAAGCAACGGTTACAAGCACCGAATACCAGAACCGGACATTCCAAACCGTACGAATCTCCAACAACAACCGCTCCATTGCCAGCCGGTTTTTCTCCTGTTTTGCATACGCAATCGCTAAAATCACTTGTGAGCCAAGCACCGTGATCAAAAAAGATACATACAAAGGAATCCCCTGCAACTGTTCAAAAAAAGTCAGATCTGCCCCGTAGGTTTTAAACCTTACCTTCGCCTGTACCGAATACCAGACAACAGTTCCTGCGAGAACCGTCACATACAGTACAAGCAGGCGGATTAACGTATACTGTATCTGAACGCTCCAAAACGCCAGTTTATTTCTCCTTTCCATACTCCCTCCTTACCAATTCTCCCGTACCAACGCTACGGCCTCTTCTGCGGTAAGCCCCATCTTCTTTACTTCCTCGATATACTTTTCCGCTTCCACTGTCAACAGTTCCTTTCGGTATTTATCCACCAGACTTTCATTAAACTGCAACAAGCTCTTGGAACCGGCAAAAGAAACCAGAATCCCTTCCTCCTCCATCAGGCGGTATGCTTTCTGGATGGTGTTTGGATTTACCTCCAACACAGCAGACAACACTCGTCTGGAAGGCAGTTCGTCTCCGTCCCGTACTTGCCGGTTTACCATCTTGATTTTCACAAACCGGACGATTTGCATATAAATGGGACTCTCTTCATTCAGTTTTAATTCCGAAAAATCCACTACCATGGGACTCACCTGCCTTTCCTTTCAATTTTCTTTACACTTCCGTCTATTCTTTCTCTACCCATCTTCCAAACCGTATCACTCGTATAATACAGTTTACAACCGTATTATAGCAATAATACAGTTACGTGTCAACTACTTTATGTAATGTTCCAAACACACAAGAAAGGCTACGCTTCTGCGTAGCCTTTCTTACACTATTTCATAATCATATGCTTACGAGATATCCTACGGCAAAATATGCCCTGCCGCCAAATACAGCCGATACCATTCTTCCCTGGAAAGTGTTATCTTACAAGCATTGATAATCTCCTTCAACCGTACTTCGCTGGCCGTTCCGGTTACTACCTGCATGCCTGCAGGATGGCGCAAAATCCACGCCGTTGCTATGGCGGTCTTGCTCACCTCATACTTCTCTGCCAAGCCCTGCAACTCCTTGTTTAATTCCGGATATTTCTCACTATCAATAAAGCATCCCTGCCAGTTCGGCATCTGATACGGCGACCAAGCCTGAATGGTCATGTCATTTAGTCTGGAATAATCCAATACACTGCCGTCCCGGTCCGGTGCTCCGTCGGAGGTCATATTTACCTCAAATCCGTTTGCCACCATGTTAGAAACCGGAATACTAAACTGTAACTGATTGGCCACCAGCGGCTGCTTTACATACCGCTTTAACAGTTCAATCTGCATCGGCTTGTGATTCGATACGCCGAAGTGTCGCACCTTTCCTTTTGAAGAAAGCTCCTCAAATGCTTCCGCCACCTCATCCGGCTCTACAAGTGCATCCGAACGGTGAATCAGAAGTGCATCCAGATACTCCGTCTGAAGTCGTTTTAAGCTCCCGTCTACCGCCGCAATGATATGCGCCTTCGACGAATCAAAGAAACCGTTTCGGATACCGCACTTGGACTGTAAAAACAATTCCTCACGCTTAACGAAGGTACTGTTTGCCAGTGCCTCGCCGAAAATCGCCTCACTCTGACCGCCGCCGTAAATGTCCGCATGGTCAAAAAAGTACGCTCCCTGCTCTACCGCCGTTTGCAGAAACCGTTCCATCTCCTCACGGCTTTTCCCCGCAAGCCGCATACAGCCTACAACAATAGCAGGCACCTGTTTCCCTGTTGTTCCGAATGCAATCTCCTTCATAGACCTTCTCCTTTCTTATCCTAAGAAGGCTGCCGCAGAAGTGAATCTCTCACTCTTGCGACAGCCCTTATCCTTCGGCTTAAACTATATTGTCCGTTTTACCCCATCACAACCACAATGTCATTGACATCCGCAAGCTTTGCAGCCGGAACATAGTTACCGGAAAGTGCTTCCCCGTTTAAGGTGAGCTTTACCACGCCGCTTTCCACATGCGCGGAGTTGTCGATGGTGATATTAAGCTTCTTACCGCGGAACATCTTCTCAATCTTAAAACCATCCCATGCGGACGGAATGGACGGAGCAATCTCAAGTCCGTCAAAGTCCGGACGCATACCGCAGATACCTTCCACGCAGCCGACCATAACGGTGGATGCGGTACCGGTAAGCCAGTGTACATGGGAACGTCCTTCGTACGGGGAAGCCTTACTTTCGGTGAACTGGCCATGTACATACGGCTCGGACACTCGAATCTCTGCCTTGTCGTTCATGGCAATCGGAGAGGTCTCCATAAAGTACTGGAATGCACGGTTTCCGTGACCAAGCAAGGATTCTGCAAGGATCAGCCAACCCTGGGACTGTGAGAAGATACCACCGTTCTCCTTAACGTCAAGGTTGAATACTTTCATAAGCGCACCGTCAAAGTAGTGCTTCTTATACGGCGGCTCCAAAAGCTTCGCACCGTACGGTGTATTTAAAATATTGTAAACGCTGTTCATAGCGGTCTCCGCACGCTCACCGGATGCAAACTTGGAAATAACACTCCAGCTCTGCGGATTCAACCACATATTTGCCTCCGGATCCTTCTTGGCACCAACAATCACGCCGTTATCGCGGATACCGCGGATAAAGCGGTCCTCATCCCAACACTTCTCTAAGGAAGCGGAAAGCTTAGCCTGTACCTCGTCAAGGTATGCCACATAGGCAGTGTCGCCCTTGTACTGTGCCATCTTACGAAGCTCGGTCATTGCATAGTACAGCTGGAATGCCACGAAGGTGGACTCACCCTTTGCACCGAGACGTAAGCAGTCGTTCCAGTCTGCATGCAGACCAGCCGGCATATCGTGGTCACCGAGACGCTCCATGGAGAACTTGATGGCTCTCTTTAAGTGCTCGTAAACCGTATCCTCGCCGCCGTTTGCATAAACAATCACCTCGTCAAGGAATGCCACATTACCGCTCTCACCGATGTACTTTACAACCGTCGGGAACAACCAGAGGGCATCATCCGCACGATAGGACGGATGTCCGGTTTCCTTTACGTACTCCGGATCGTCCGGGGTATTTTCAAAGCCCGCCTTGTGGTCAAACTTAACCAGCGGAAGTCCGCCGCCGTTGTCCACCTGTGCGGAAAGCATGAAGCGAATCTTCTCTGCCGCCAGCTCCGGATCCAGGTGGATAATACCCTGAATATCCTGTACGGTATCACGATAGCCGTAACCGTTTCTGAGACCGCAGTAAATCAGAGACGCTGCTCTGGACCAGATAAAGGTAATGAAGCACTGATATGCGTTCCAAACGTTAAGCATGTTGTTGAACTCGTTGGACGGAGTCTCCACCTTAAAGTTAGAGAGCTGACCGTGCCAGTAATTCTTTAACTGAGAAACTTCCTCGTCTACCTTACCGGTCTTCTTATATTCCGCCATAATCTCGGTTGCTTCCGCATTGTTCTTACGGCCCAGAAGGTAAATCAGCTCCTTGGTCTCGCCCGGCTTTAATACAAAATCGGACTGGAGTGCGCCACAGCAATTGCTACAGTAGTTTAATTCATTGTCACACTTACCGCGCTCTACCGCAATCGGGTTGGAATAGGTTCTGTACGGTCCGATAAAGCTGCTTAAGCCGCCGTTATATGCGGAAACCTCCGCTCCTACCAAACCGAAGAAGCGCTCCATATGATTGGAACCGGTCTCGTCGCATCCATTATGCTCGTTGATGTGCTGTACAATCTTATCCCCCTCAAAGCTGGTACGGGTAATAAACAGGGTGTACTGAAGATTTACCTGATCCTGCTCGTAATTGCACTCATTGGTAAACTCCACAAAACCGAAGGAAGAAAGATTTCTGTCCTTGTCACTGTTATTGGTAATCTTCGTACGCCATACCTCATAGGTCTTACCGTACGGAACGTAGTAAGTCGTCTCGGACTTGATATCTAAGTACTCGGCGGAAATCACCGTATAAGCGGTACCGTGACGGCACTCACTCTTGTAGGTATCAAGCGGCTTGCCTACCGGCTGCCAGGAAGCGGACCAGTAATCCTTCGCATCGTTATCACGAATGTAAATATATCTTCCCGGAAGTGCCATATCGGAATTGAACCGATAACGGGTAATACGTCCGTTTGCGCCGGACTTTACAAAACTGTAGCCAGCCGCATTATTGGAAATAATAGCGCCGTACTCCGGATCTCCCAAATAGTTGGCCCAAGGCGCCGGGGTATCCGGTCGCGTAATCACGTACTCTTTGTTTTCCAAATCAAAATAACCGTACTGCATAAGAATACTCCTTTCAAGTATCTAAATTTTGTAAAAACCTTTCCTCTCACATTCTCAAAAACCTACCTAAATTTTATCACAAATCTATCAATTTGTCTAACTATTTTTCTATGACAAAGAAAGCAAAAAATTGTACAAACCTATTATGAGCGATTCTGTTTCTCATTGACACCCCCGGATAACAGTGGTACACTTAAGGTACCGAAACGATTATGAAAGGAGGACAGGCATGCAGTTATTCGAGGTTTCCGACATCTTAAACCAACCTTATGAGGTCTATCTTTCCGATACCAGAGAGTTTCCGCTGCACTGGCATTATTACAGTGAAATTCTGTACATAACGAAGGGCGCCATCCGCATCACCTGCAATGAAAAAAACCATGTACTGAACGCCGGAGATTTATGCTATATATACCCTCTCCAGCTTCATCAGGTATCCCAGGTAACCGAATCGGTGGAATACACCGTCGTTAAATTCGACTTCCATACCCTGACACTGCCTCCGGCCCATCAGGCAAAGCTGTATGATTATTTCATCCATCGTCCGGCTCCGGAAGACTTTTGTATCCTCATTCCCGGAGAGACCCTGTCCACCGAACCGATGACCACCTATATGCGACAAATTCTGAACACTTATCAGACGAAGGATAACTTTTATTCCCTACAGATGCAAGCCGACTTGTACAGCATTCTTATCGAGATTGCAAAGAAATCAAACAAAGAAGTCGGTTCCGCCGCAAGACACCGGGGCGATACCGACTTTACCTTTCATCATATTTTGGAATACATCGACACCCATTCCGGCGAATCCTTGGAAATCCAGGATTTAGCCACCATGTGCCACATGAGCTATTCCCACTTTGCCAAGTTGTTCCGGGAGCATTACGGCCGATCCTGCAAAGAATACATTACCTATATCCGTCTGGTAAAGGCCCAGGACCTATTGCTTCATACAGACTACGACATCAACTACATTGCCTTGGAGACCGGATTCTTTGACTGCAGTCATTTTATCCGGACCTACAAAAAATGGAAGGGAATTACACCAAAGCAGGAGCGAATGTAAACACGATTCCCCTTCCTCCGAGAGGATGTTTCAAAAAACGCCACAAAAGAACTTTACACGTTTTGGTAAAGTTTCCTCCTCGGAAGAATTCGCCAAGCCCGAGCCGGTGCGTTACCGTCTCACTTTTAGAATACAAACAAATATAGGCATATTGCCGCTACGAGTTCCGACACAAAAATTACCGGCACGGTGATATAAAACTTCGGTTTCTTCGTCTTATGGCGGAAGAAATGCATCCCGGCCAAGGCTCCGAACACACCGAATACCGCCGCACCGATTAAGGTCGCCTCCGGGATTCTCCACTTTTTGTGGGTTGCTTTGTATTTATCGATACCGTACATTAAAAATACAATCAGGTTCACCACCAAATATACAAGCAATAACCATTTTCCCATTATCATTTCCTCCTTTGTATCATAAAAATCTTAGCATCATTTCTTTATACATGTCTGCTTCTGTTCTGTTACACATTATACCTTATTTACCGGATGTTTTCAACAAAACAAAAGGAGCGACTATTTTTTTAAATTTGCTTTTTAAAGGATTTTATGATAAAATAAAGGTAAGTCGATACATCGATATTCTTTGATTCGGCTAACGATGTACGGAATTATTCCGAAAGGAGGTTTGCCATGCTGTCACCCATCGGAAACAGTTACGGATATTACACATCCAGTCCTTATGCCACCGGACATACCGCGGCTGCAGCTCATACTGCCTTGATTAACAGCAATCATGACGCCTCCTTAGAAGTACAGGCCGTCAACGATGTGCCTGAGGTCTTTTCCAACGAAGAGACCGAGCGTGTGGAACGCTCTCCCGAGAGACTGACACAGGACCGTCTGAATGCTTATGAATTGATGACTTCTTTAAATCCGCGAAACGCAGAACACTTAAACGCGCCGCTGGAGTTTATGACCCGGAAGCCTTTTGATTCGGCAGATGCTTATACCGGCAGACCGAAGCGCTCCATCGATGCAACGGTACAGGATACGGTTATTGACAATCTGAAGCGTCCAAATTTCTTTCACAGTTCCAACAGTCGAAGAAACGGTTACGAAGCTCATCTGAATGCTTACAACGCTTATACAAACAACAACAAAGGCTTTTACGCCATGGCGTAAAAGCCTCTTCTCTTTTTCGGTCCTCTAATTATTTCTTTGTGCATCAATAACACAATCAATCGCCAAAACTACTGCCAAAGCAAGAATTTCATCCTCCGGACTTTCAATATCTAACTCATAGCAGTCTCCCCAAGTAAACCATTCCTTACTGATACTCACAATCGTATGTCCGTTTTTCATAATCTCGTAATCATGGTCCCAGAAATCTCCGTCAATCTCCCAACCGAGACCGTCAATCCGATACCTTGGCTTAAAAAAGGTGAACTCCTTGACTATCTCCGCAATATCCTGTCCGTTGATAGACACAATAAACTTTGGCAAAAAGGTCAGCACTTCTTGGCGGATAAACGCCGCCTCTCTTTGCGAATTATCATACACATGAAGCTTCTTCCCCCAGGAAAAGAGCTCGCCTTCTACCCAATACCGTTCTTCACCGTTTGCATCATAAACACTGAACTTATCGTTCCATGAAAATATCTTTTGCTTAATGTATAATTTCATACTATAGTCCCCCTAATCTATTATATATACTGTATTTCCCCAAGTCCAAGGGAAGAACAACTACTTCCTCTTCCGCGCCTTCCAGTACGCCTTATCTTCCTCTGCCACTCGGTAAGACTCACACATTTTCTGAATTGCCTTGTTGTAGGTCCAGTCCTGCAGCTTGTTATCTGCCAGATATCCCGCCGTCTCCTTCGGAAACTTCGCATAGGCCGTGGCCACGCACCAAGCCACGCCCATCTTCGTGTAATAGCCGTCGTACTGTAACGTATCCATGACCGCCAGCACCTGAGCAATATAGCCCGGAACCAAGAAATGGCTCATTAACAGTACCGCCACCACACGTTGCGGAAACTCCTCGTCCTTCTTTGCATAGCCCATAAGCCACGCATACACACGTTCCGGATACTTTCTTGCAATGGAGAAATTCTGACAAAAACTATCGCTCACGGACCAGTCCTTAATCTTCGGCAAAAAGCGGTCTGCATAAGAAAGTATCGTCTCGATATCATCCTTGGCATATCCCAGTACATAGGCTTGTAACGTCTCATATTCAAAATACGTGTCCGGACATTCCTCTAAAAAACCTTTATAATCTGTCTTTGCGATTTCTTTTGCTATCTTGCGAAGCTCCGGCAGCCGTACACCCAGCATAGGTTTACTGTTTGGGTTCAACCCACTACTGAAATTCGCCAGTTTTTCATCTGCCAAAGTCCGCAGACGCGGCTCCAACTCAGTTCTCCAATCCATAACCATACCTCCTCCGCTTCGTATAGCTGCTCTAGCCTCCGATAGACTGTATTATTTCCCAAAACTAACCGACGATCTTCTGAATCCAGATACCGCTCTTAATCATAATCGCACCGATGATACATTTGCCGATTTCGATAAACTGGCAGCAGAAAAACAGCGGCACAATCGGCAGGCTCGTAAAACGACTTAAGCAGTACGCCAGCGGCACTACCAACAACCAAACATAGCAACTGTCAAACAAAATCGTAATAAAGGTCTTTCCTCCGGAACGCAGAGTAAAATAGGCCGCATTCGCATAAGCTCCGATCGGCATGCAGCAGGCTGCAATCCGCATAAAGCTTGTGGCCATGGTATGACTGTTTGCTCCTACCTCTTTGTAAATCAACGGGAATACCGGAGAAAGCGCAAACAACACCGCTGCAAACAGCAGACAACTCACCACCGAAAAGGCAATCAGCTTCCGGTCCGCATCCACCGCTTCCTCTGTCTTTCCCGCACCTAACATCTGGCCGATAATAATGCCGATGGCACTACCCATGGCAATAAAGGATACGTTAAATACATTGGATATGGTAGAAGAAATATTAACTGCCGATACCACGTCAAAGCCACGTACGGAATAACACTGATTCAGTACCGCCATTCCACCTGCCCAAAGGGTCTCGTTTAACAAAAGCGGAATTCCCTTCTGCAAGATGCCCTTCACTAAGCTTCCCGGTACCTTAAGACTCTGATAGGCTCCCACAATAAAGCTATACTTCTTCTTTTTCCGGTGTACCGCTATCATCACAATCGCGGCCTCGACAAAACGGGAAATCACCGTTGCGACTGCCGCTCCCGCCGCTCCCATGGCCGGGAATCCCAGCAGACCGAAAATCAAAACCAGATTAAAACAAAAGTTTACGACTACCGCTATAATACCGGACACCATCGGTAATATGGTTTCACCGGTCTCACGCAAAGTTGAAGCATAACATTGGCACACATAAAACGGGATAAAACCCACCATCATAATCATCAAATACTGCTTTGCATAACCAAAACAGGCTTCAATCTGGGCAGCATCACCCTCACCTTGCAAATATTGACGAATCAAGACATCTCCGAATCCCAGAAATATAAGGATTCCCAAGGCCGTCAACACACCGCAGCTGAGGATTTTAAATCGAAAGGTATCTCTGACGCCTTTTGTATCGCCGCTCCCATAAAACTGAGCACCGAAAATGCCGGCGCCGGATACAGCGCCGAAAATCATCAGGTTAAATACAAAGATTAACTGATTCACGATGGAAACGCCACTCATCTGCTCTGCGCTGACATTTCCTACCATAATATTATCTAACATGCTGACAAAATTGGAAATGCCGTTCTGAATCATAATCGGCACCGCAATTCCAAGGGTCATCCGGTAAAAGCTCTTATCGCCCACATACCGTTTTTTAATACTCTGTAACATACTTACTCCTTATCTCTTTTCTTCCGTTCTACACTTCTTACCTACTTACTTTTACGCATTGACGTATCAAATACCCTCATGTAGCAAAACAGGGCCGCGCACAGTGTGCACAGCCCTAATTGACCTATTCTTTTTACTCTACTCGTTCTCTTCTGCCGCGGTTGCCGCATTCTTTCTCTTCCGCATAAAAATCCCCAGCAAAATCGCACCAAAGGCTGCCGCACCCAGCACAATAAACTTCAACCCGTAAGTTACCAATGCACCTAAAAATTCCATACACCATACCGCCTTTCTGCTGTTTTATACTATCTTCTGTGAGCGAGTTCCGTCATGACATCATCCCAGTTTAAGTTACATTCTACCATAAGCACGGACAAATGATACAGAAAATCTGCGATTTCGTACTTTAACTCCTCTGCCTCCGGATTCTTTGCCGCAATCACAATCTCCGTCGCCTCTTCGCCGCACTTCTTTAAAATCTTATCAATGCCCTTTTCAAACAAGTAGTTGGTATAAGATCCTTCCTTCGGATGATTCTTTCTGTCTACAATCGTAGAATATAAGTCTTCCAGCACTTCCTGCGGGGATAATGCTTCCTGTTCACCTTCTACCAAATCGGTGTAAAAGCAACTGGTATGTCCCGTATGACATGCCGGTCCGATCGGATATACCTTTGCCAAAATCGTATCCTTATCACAGTCGATTGCCAGAGACTTTACATACTGGTAATTACCGGAGGTATCTCCCTTTAACCAAAGCTCCTGACGACTGCGGGAATAATAGGTCATACGACCGTCCTCGATGGTCTTATTATAGGACTCCTCATTCATATACGCGAGCATCAGAACCTCGTTGGTACGGTAATCCTGTACCACCACCGGTACCAATCCTGCCGCATCCTTCTTAAATGCAGAAAACGGCATAGAGCTTTCCAAATGATACATATCGATACCGCTTACCGTAAGATTTTCCTTCACTCTGCGGATATCCTTGTTTTTATAATAGTTCGTTGACAAAATGGAAACGCCCTCCGTACCGAGAATATCCTCTACGGAATTACGCACAAGACTGTCACGAATCATCACCGGAACGGTAATTGTCTTAATATATGCGGTCAAACACGGACCTAAGGTCACATGCTTTAACATAATGCCGCCGGCACCGAGACCGCATGCTTTTGCCACTCTTGCGGAAAGTGCCGCAACGCCCTCTTCACTGTCCGCCTTGGACGCGTTTAATTCCACATAAATCTTTTCACTGCCGAACCGGTCCACAGACTCCTTAATGACACCCCAGTCCTCCAGACCGTCCGCCGGAATCACGACTGCGGATGCACCGGTGTAAAAGGCCTTCTTCACGTCCTCGAAACGAGCCACATGGCACCCCACAAAATAATCCAGTGCCAAATCCTCGGTCACACGCTTAATCATGTGGAAAAACTCTTCCTTGTAAGCGTCCTCTGCAATATAACTGTAAAGGAACAGGCCGTCCGCACCGTTTAAGAAATAACGGTTCACGGCTTCTGCCACGTTCTCCTCGAATTCACTCTCCGTATTGATGTAAGCAAATAATTTCTTTCGCATGCTTTCTCCTTTCCCTAGCGTTCGAAACGCTCCACCGCTTCCGCAAGGTTGATTCTCTTTTCGTAAATCGCTTTGCCGATAATAGCTCCCGCACATCCGATTTCGTTAAGACGTACCAAATCCTCCATACAGGAAACACCGCCGGAAGCAATAATCTCCATGCCGGTCTCCTTTATCATCTCTTCCGTCCGCTCAAAATTCGGACCTGTCAGCATACCGTCTCTTGCGATATCGGTATAAATCACGGTGGTGGCACCCAGCTTCTTCATTTCAAGCGCAAATGCTACCGCAGAACGATCACTGACCGTTTCCCAACCTTCAATGGCTACCATACCGTCCTTGGCATCAATCCCGATGACCACGCGGTCGGCGCCGAATGCATCAATAGCCTCCTTAATAAACTGCGGCTCTTTTACTGCCTTCGTACCTATAATAACACGATTCAGTCCCAAATTCAACTTCGACTTGATATCTTCCATGGTGCGAATACCTCCGCCGATTTCCGTCCCGATGGAAACATTCTTTACAATCTCGGAAATCGCCTCCGCGTTTGCGGTATGTCCTGCCAACGCACCGTCCAAATCCACGATGTGAATAAAGGAAGCTCCTGCTGCCTCAAACTCCTTTGCCACGGTATACGGCTTCTCCGCATACACATTTACGTCGGAAAATACGCCCTGACAAAGACGTACGCACTGCCCGTTTTTAATATCGATTGCCGGATATAATTTCATTCCTGTTTCTCCTTTATCTAGCAATTGCCTGCATTTCACAGACAACCGGTTATTTCTATCTACACAATTTATTAGCGCTGCCTATCTACCTTTTGCGCTTACAGAGTCCCCTTGGTAGACAAGGTCCCCGTCAGTCTCGGCTCCGCCATGGTCGCCTCATCAAGTGCCTTAGCAAAAGCCTTGTACGCCGCCTCGATTAAGTGATGATTGTTGCTACCGTCCATCTGCTTAATATGTAAATTCATCCCTGCGGCATAGGACACCGCATAGAAAAACTCTTTTACCATCTCGGTGTCGTAATAGCCCACACGCTCTGCGGTAAAGGTCATATCAAAGTTGAGATACGGTCTGCCGGACAAATCAATGGCACACAGCACCAGAGTCTCATCCATCGGAAGCAGGGAGGAACCGTAACGCTTAATACCCTCCTTATTTCCAACCGCTTCTTTGATGGCCTGACCAAGCACAATACCGGTATCCTCAATGGTGTGGTGACAATCTACATACAAATCACCCTTTACGGACAAGGTCAAATCAAAGAACCCGTGTCTCGCAAAGCTGTTTAACATGTGATCCAGAAAGCCGATACCGGTGTCCACCTTGGCGGTGCCGGAACCGTCTAAGTTTAACTCACAAACAATCTGAGTTTCTTTGGTATTTCTTTCAACTTTTGATGTTCTCATAACCTTCTCCTTTCGCTGTACCCCCGAAATTTATTTAAAAAACTCCGTTTCAAATACTTCTAACAGATTTCCCACAGAACATACTCCCTCCGGAACCTCTCTGTTTCGCCGGTTCAGCCATATAGTATCGATTCCAAGGGTCGATGCTCCTTTTACATCACTGCTTAAGGAATCCCCGATATGTACCACCTGCTCCGGTTTCAACCCTGTAGCATTTAATGCATACTCAAAAAGCTCTTTTCTCGGCTTATAGGACTTCGCATCTTCACTGGTAAATACTGCCGCCGGCGTTAATCCGTGGAACTTTATGGCTTCTGTGATATCCTCGGTATCGATATTGGACACAATATAAATCGGCACCGGACACAGTTCAAAAAACTGTTTTGCCTCTTCAAAAATCGGAGGTTTTTGCCAATACTCGAACATCTCATTACTAAGCTGTACCGCATCCGCCGACGACTTAAAATACTTTATGGTTTTTGCCAAGGATTGCAGTTCAATATCCCTTTGGGTTCGGAAGTTTTTCCCATAGGCATTTACAAAAACGTTATAAAATTCATTCCACCAATAAGTCCCAACCTCGGAGATATCCTTTACCTCACCGGTATCCTGTATGATTTTTGAGATTTTCTCGATGTTTTCACCATCTTCAAATACAACGGTACCGTAAAAATCCAGAAAAATGGCTTCTTTCATTCGCACTCACCTCACGGAATACTATTACTTCACTTCCTTGCCGAATCTCACCGCAATGGAATTTGCGTGTGCGGTCAATCCTTCAGCCTTTGCAAAGTCGATAATATCCTCGTGAATCGGCTCCAGTGCCTCTCTGGAGTAAGAGATAATGCTGGACTTCTTGATGAAGTCATCTACTTCCAGCGGGCTAAAGAACTTTGCGGTTCCGTTGGTCGGAAGCACGTGGTTCGGACCGGCAAAGTAGTCACCTAACGGCTCACTGGAGTATTCGCCGATAAAGATAGCTCCGGCGTTCTTAATCTTGGTCATAACGGTAAAGGCATCCTTCGTTACAAGCTCTAAGTGTTCGGATGCAATTTCGTTTACCGCGTCAATGGCATCGCCCATATTGTCGGCAAGTAAGATATAGCCGTAGTTCTCCAGAGACTTCTCTAAAATTGCCTTTCTGCTAAGCTGTGCAACGAAACGGTCTACTTCTGCGCTAACCTTTGTTGCCACCTCTTCACTGGTGGTAATGAGGATAGCGGAAGCCAGCTCGTCGTGCTCTGCCTGGGACAGTAAATCCGCAGCCACATAGGTCGGGTTTGCGGTCTCATCCGCAAGAACAAGGATTTCGCTCGGGCCTGCGATGGAGTCAATACTAACGTGTCCGTATACTGCCTTCTTTGCAAGGGCAACGTAAATGTTACCCGGTCCTACGATTTTATCTACCTTCGGAATGCTCTCGGTACCGTACGCAAGAGCGCCGATGGCCTGGGCGCCGCCCACCTTGTAAATCTCGGTGACACCGGCTTCCTTTGCCGCAACCAAAGTGCCCTCGTATACCTTACCGTCAGCACCCGGCGGAGTTACCATGGCAATACGCGTAACCCCTGCTACCTTTGCCGGAAGCACGTTCATCAGTACGGAAGACGGGTACGCCGCCTTACCGCCCGGAACATATACACCTACAGAGGCAATCGGGGTAATCTTCTGGCCTAAAATGGTACCGTCCGGCTGCGCGTCAAACCAGCTGTTTCTTCTCTGCTTCTCGTGATATGCACGGATGTTGACAATAGCCTTACGGATTACTTCTACGGTACGTGCCGGGAGCTTTTCATACGCCTCTGCAATCTCCTCCTCAGTGACACGTACGGTGTCCGCAGTCAATACGGCCTTATCAAACTTCTCGGTATAGCCGAACACTGCCTTATCTCCGTTTTCCTGTACATCCTTTAAAATCGCCTCTACCTTCTCCGTATATTCCTTGTACTGGTTCGGGCTACGCTTTAACAAATCTTCTAAAATATTCTTCTTGGTTTCTTCCGTCAAACGAACTGTTCTCATACCAAACCTCTTTCTGCTGCGTCATTGCAACCAAATCTATTCTTTCGTCCTATTTTACACAATTGCACGAAGCTTTGAAATCAAATCCGTAATACGCTCCTGCTCCATCTTCATGCTGACGCGGTTTACCACCACTCTGGCAGACAACGGACATACCTCCTCCAGCACCACCAGACCGTTTTCCTTTAAGGTAGAACCGGTTTCTACAATATCTACAATCACATCGGACAGGCCTACGATCGGTGCCAGCTCGATGGAACCGTTTAACTTAATCAGCTCTACGGTCTGATGCTTCTGCTTTACAAAATAATCCTTTGCGATATGCGGATACTTGGTAGCAACACGGATGATTTCACCGTTGCCTAAAAGCTCTCTTGCGGACTCCGGACCTGCCACACACATACGGCACTTGCCCATGCCGAGATCCAGCACCTCGTAAAGCTCTCTGCCTTCCTCTAAAATCGTATCCTTTCCTACCACGCCGATATCTGCCGCACCGTACTCCACATAGGTCGGTACATCATTGGCCTTTGCAAGGAAAAATTTCATCTTCAATTCTTCATTGGTAAAAATCAGCTTTCTGGAATCCTTATCCTTGATTTCCTCACAGGTAACGCCTACCTGCTCCAATAACTCCAGAGCCTTCTTGGCAAGTCTGCCCTTTGCCAGGGCAATTGTAATATATTCCATAACGATTCTCCAATCTACGGGGTTAGTTCAAAGGCTGTACGCCATTTGCGGTTACCTGAAATACCTGTACGATACCGTTTGTACCCACACGCTGTTCATAGGCTGCCCAGTCTGCTATTTTCTCCTCTAACAGAGCATCTACATTCTTTGCACGAAGATCGCATACACACTGAATCGCAACACATTCCCAGTCTTTTTCGTAAACCACCAGCGTACGCTCCGCTTCTTTTGCGGTAATCAGTCCCTGACGGGAAAGACCGAGAAGCAAAGTATCTACATACAATGCAATACCGATGGCCGGTGCATTCTTTCCGAACTGTCCCATCAAATGATCGTAACGGCCGCCTGCCGCCACAGACTCACCGGTCTTATAGGTCAGCGCACGGAAATTGATACCGGTATAGTAACCGTACTTACCGAGCATTCCTAAATCATAGGAAATATACTCTGCCACACCGTAGCTTTCTAAATACTTATGTAAGGTCATTAAATGGTCAATGGCCGCACAAGCTTCGGCATTATCGGTCATATTACGGATTGCCGAAAGGCGCTCCACACTACCGAACAACTCCGGAAGCTTAAGGAAAAGCTCCTTTAACTCCGGCGTAAGCTGCTTATCGGAAAGAGCCTGTTCTACAGAAAACAAATTCTTGCTCTCAATCAGTTCTCTCACCTCTGCCGCTTCCTCCGGAGAAAAGCCCGCTTCCTTTGCAAGAGCATTAAAGAAACCGACATGACCGATTTCAATCTGAAACTCCTTAAGACCGCTTGCCTTTAAGCTCTCCGCCATAAGGGCCACCATCTCCGCATCCGCTACCACGGAACCGTCGTTAATAAGCTCCGCACCGATTTGGGTGGTCTCCTTTAACTTTCCTCTGTAGCCGCTGTTGTCCACAAAGGTATTTCCTCTATAAGACAAACGAAGTGGATTTACCTCGTCCTTATAATACTTTGCTACACACCGAGCAATCGGAGGTGTCATATCCGGACGAAGCACAAGCGTATTTCCTTCTCTGTCGATAAACTTATACATATCCTTGGACGGAACGGTTCCCCGCTCCTTACGGAAAATATCAAAATACTCGAACGTCGGAGTCACCACGTCACGAAATCCGAACCGATGCAGACAATGTCGTAATTTTCCCTCCAATTGCTGTTTCTTCACACATTCCGCATCATGTAAATCCCGGACACCTTCCGGCGTATGTAATAACTTCTCCATACGTTCTCCTTTCTGAAACCTCATCACTTTCTTGTAGTAAAGTGATAATTCGCTACCAAAATAATGTATATATTGTACGACAACTGCTTAGAATTGTCAATACCGTTTTCTCTATAAGTTTTCCTATAGAGAAAAAACCGTTGTCAAGGGGCAACGGCTTTTCTCCTATTTTACTATCACATTGATTAATCTAAATAATCCTCAAGATTTTCTAATGCATCCTCAAGATAATCTTCATAATTGATATCTTCCTCAACATAGATAGTCTTCATCTTCTTACCATCCATCTTGTACAAGGTCGTAGTATCATCCTCGTAGATACTTACCATAGCCATTCCGCCTTCTCTCATAAGTTCCAAAGAGCCGTCCACGGAACAAAGCTCCTTCTCTTTGCCGCCTTTCTTGGAATAGCAAAGGTCTTCCTTATCTACCACATAGTAGCAGTACTCACCGTCCGGAGAAACAATTGCCTCGGTAACATCATCCGCAATCTTCTTACCCTTGCCCTTCTTAATATAATAGAGCTCGGAATCACCGTTTACAATGTAAATATTCTCCAAATCGCCGTCTGCGTACATGTAACGTGCCATTGCACCGTTGGCAAGAGTTTCCTTTTCGCCGCCCTTGCTGAACTTCGTTACCTTTACGATATCAGAGAAGTTATTGTAAACCAGGCTCTCACCGTCTTCCGCAACCGCATACTGGTATGCGCTGGAAGCAAGCTTCTCGGTCTCATACTTCTTCAGCATATAATAAATCTCATCGGTCATCTTAGCGTAGAACAGCTTCTCCTTAAAGGTATCTACACCGGTATAGGTAACGGTGATTTCACCCTGCTCCGTATCCAGCTCCTGCTCAAAGCTTGCCGCATCATCGCGTAAAATCACCTTGCTCAACTCTTCGTTGGCAACCTTCTTCTTCTCATCAGCCTTTACAGTCACATAGGTCTTATCCTCATTGAAGAATAACATCTCGGAGTTGTCCGCATTCATCATTACTTCTACGTAACGAAGGTCGCTTGCGAGCTTCTCTTCCTTCTTACCCTTCATAACGTAAACACGGTCAACATCGGTATAATAAATGTACTTTGCCTTATCCGCAATCGCAAAGATACGCTTTTCCTTACCTAACTCCTCCGGCTCCTTACCGTTTACGGAATAGAAGCCCTTGAAATCATCGGTAGCGTCGTACTCTGCCACATATGCAACGGTCTTACCGTCCGGAGAAAGTACCGCACTGTCCACTACAACCTCTTCCTCGATTTCGGTAGAAGTCTTCTTCTTAATATCGTACATATTTAAGGTACCGACCTTGATGTAATCGGTATAACCGTACTGGGTATTGTTGTAAGCGACACTCTCACAGTCGGTGAAGTATACCATGGTGTTACCCTTCTGGGAAACCAAAACGCCTCTTGCGTCATCGATACCGGTCTTAATTACCTTGCCGTCCTTAAGAATAACCAGCTCATCCTCTTCGTTCTCATAGCAAACAACAGAACCGTCCATGCTGTAAACCTGGGAATTGGCTTCCTCATCGTCCAGCTTTACTTCCTTGCCGTTTAAATAAACCGCATACAAATCACCGTCACGCTCGGTAACATCAAGCACCACGTCTTCCGAGGTCTTCAGATAAGAATCATCACCGGAATTCATCGCAATTGCCGGAATAATAATACATAATAAAATCGCTACAAGCGCAAGACCGAGAACCTTCGGATTTAACTTCTTTCCTTCGGTCATGTCAACTGCCTTTGCCTTCTTCTCCTTCTTCGGCTTTACTTCCTCCGCAACAGCCTCTGCAGCTTCCTTCACCTCTTCCACGGTCTCTGCTGCTTCCTTTACTTCTTCCACAGTCTCTGCTGCTTCCGCAACCTCTTCAGCTACCGCTTCCTTTACCTCTTCCACGGTCTCTGCTGCTTCCGCAACCTCCTCAGTTACCGCTTCCTTTACCTCTTCTACGGTCTCTGCTGCTTCCGCAACCTCTTCAGCTACCGCTTCCTTTACCTCTTCTACAGTCTCTGCAACCTTCTCGGCTACTGCTTCTGCTGCGGTCAAAGCCGTACCGCACTCGGTACAGAACTTCACATCATCCGCATATTCCTTGCCACAATTACTGCAAATCATAGTTCCCTCCTTCTTGCCGCCCTGTAGACAGCAAAACACGTTTTCATTCGTTAATAAAAACATTCCACATTATATTTTACTCTATTTTACCATGCATGTCAAGAAATTGTCATGTGACAAATTTATTTTGCAGAAAGGGTTACTCTTCCCTCATATCCAAATCCCTCTGCATAGCCTCCAAATACGGCACCGGCACATTCTTTCCCTTCGGCAGGAAAAACTCCTGTTCCAGTTCTTCGAAACGGAAGCTCTTTCTTCCGCCGGACCGCATCCGCTCGTAAAACTCCTTTAGCTTCTCAAACCGCAGGTAATAGTACTGCTCCCTTGCGGTGTAGTAGATGAGCAGAAACGCCACGCCCTCCTGTCGCTCAAAGGCCTCCATAAATTCAAACTGATGCTCATGCACATTCTGTAAGGAAAAAGTATCCTCCGCGCATTCCTTAGCATCAAAGCACACCGGAATCCCCTGTATCGCACCGATGTAGTCTACGGTACTCTTTTTATCAAAGTACGCCAAAGTAATGTGTCTGGTCTTCTGATCGATATCAATGGGAGTAATGGGCGTCGGCACCTTCTGAATGAGGGCCAGTCCCAGTTCCCGATACCGCTCGTTGGTCAGGTTGATTAATTCCTCAAAGGCCGAGCCTCGCAGGCCCCGCGAATTCCATTCTCCCATACACTCTCCTTTCCGGCCGTCCGGTCACTTCCATCCAAGCGCCGAGTCACCTTCAAAATCGTTCTTTTACCGTCTATCGTCCTGTTCCGTCAAGGCACCGGTCATATACCCCCAGCTCCTTTGCTATCCGTAAAAACTGCTGCGGTACCGGTGCGGAAAGCTTCCTTCCGCAAAGTGCCTCACAGGCAGACAACTTCTCCGGAAATTCCAGATACGCCGCATGAAGCAATTGGTACTTCAAACCGAACCGATCCCGAAGCTTCCGATTTTCCGCTGGCATTCCGTACTTTGCATCTCCCAGAAGCGGATGTCCCACCGAGGCCAGGTGGGCACGAATCTGGTGAGTTTTACCGGTAATCAATCTTACTCTGAGCAACGTATAGTTGCCGTTTGTAATCACCGGCGTATACTCCGTTTCAATGTAGGAGCTTTCCTCCGAGCGCTTTTTCGCCTCCACCGTCACTTTATTGGTCCGGGCATCCTTTTCCAGATACCCCTGTAAACGACTGGTATTCTTTACCGCTCCCTGTACGATACAAAGGTAATCCTTGTGCACCGTCCGTTCCTTAAACAGTTCCGAAAGGGTCTGCAATCCCACAAGACTCTTTCCCGCAGTTATGAGTCCGCTGGTATTCCGGTCCAGACGGTTACACACCCCCGGACGGAAGGTCTGCAAGTCTTCTTTCGTAAGCTTTCCCTGCTCCAGTAAGTAATCGATGACCCATTCGTTTAAGGAATAATCCTCAGGTACCGCCTTCTGGGACAATACCCCCGCCGGCTTATTTAAAATCAGAACGTCCTCATCCTCGTACATCACCCGAATATCGGACAATTCCTTCGGTTTTTTCGTAGTTTTCTTTCGTTCTACTGCTGTCGTATTCTCTGAGTTCTTTCCCTGAAAGGATGCAATGGTCTCCTCCGACAAAAACAGGCTGACCTCGTCGGTCTCCCGTAAAAGCTCCGAACCGTCTGCCTTCTTTCCATTTAAGGTTATATTCTTTTTTCGCAGCATCTTATGCAGAAAGCTTTGCGGTGCCGCATTCAAATACTTTGCAAGAAGCTTCAACAGCTTTTGTCCCGCTTCGTTTTTCGATACTACTATCTGTTTCATAGACTCTCCTGTCCTATCGTCCTCTTATACTGCCAGGGAACGCAAAAACTCGATTAACTCCTGCATCTCTTCCTCGGTCCGAGTCGCCTTTTCTATCCGCTTTAATGCAGAGAAAAATTTGTCCCGTTCCTTATGTACCGTTACCTTCCCCGGAATCTGCCGGCGCTTCAGTTCCGCCCCCAGATATTCCGTCATCTTGTCCGTCTTTTCCTTATCGCTCATGGCAAGACCGATGAGTTCATTGCCCGTCAGCACGAAAAAGGACATGCCCATGGCACGCTCCCCGGAGGTAAATACATAATCGGAAAACAGCACACTGCCTTCCGGAGCAGCGGCTTTTACCTGCTCATACAACGCCTTATCCGGCGTCTTATACTTGAGTAAAACAATAACCGTAGTCAGATACCGTGCCATCGGAAGTACAAACAAAACCGCCACCACCGTAAAGATATTTGTCTTTTCAAACTTATTGAGACACAATCCCAAAACAAAAATCGCCACACCGATGGCCACCATAGAAAGGGCCCCGATGATATTTTTCTTCTTTTCCGCATTGATGCGTCCGTATTCACAACGCTCTGTCCGCTTCATGTTACTTCTCCTTACCAAACAATCTCATCATAATGGGTAATGTAATAATCCGCCAATTGTTTCTTTTCTTCCCGGTAATCGGCGGAAAACGCGTCTTCCACGCCGCATACTTTCATCCCGGCAGCCTTCCCTGCCTGTATTCCCTCGGAAATATCCTCAAATACCAGACAATGCTCCGGTGCTTCCTTTAAATAATCCGCCACCAAAAGATAAATATCCGGTGCCGGCTTTCCCGTCCGCACCTCACAGGACATATGTACCTCGTCAAAATACGGTCGCAAGCCCAGCGCATCCAGCACCGCAAAGGCCAGCTCCTTGGAATTGCTGGTAGCAATTCCGGTCTTGATGCCCCGCTCCTTAAGCTTCTTTAAAAAGTCCAGTACTCCCGGCTTTAGCGGTACTTCGTTACAATACTTGTCCATGGCCATCTCGTTCCAATCGGACTTGATTTTGTCCAAACTATCCGGAATATCAAACGTCTCCTTAAAATATACCGCCGTTTCCCGAAAGCTCATGCCGGAAATCTTTTTCTGCAAATCCGGCGGCAAAGGAATGCCGAACCGGGCCAGATATTCGATATCGATCGCTTCCCACATCCACATGGAATCCACCACCGTACCGTCCAAATCAAAAATCACCGCTTTGATTCCTTCTAACACGTTATCCTTCACTCCTTACACTTTCCTGCAACGTCTGTAATTCTTCCTCCGTCAGCGACCGGTATTCACCCGGCGCCAAAGTTTCATCCAGGCACACACCGCCCATAGCCATCCGCTTTAAGTACAGCACTTCGTTTCCGGTGGCCGCAAACATCCGCTTTACCTGATGAAATTTACCTTCATGAAGCGTCACCGCTGCTGCAACCCCGCCCCCCGGCAAAAATCCTTCAAGCTCCGGCTCACTTAACCGGCGCAACACCGCCGGCATGGCGGTCAATTCCTCATCCACTCTCATTCCGGATGCAAATACCGTGATATCCTCCTCCGTAATCTCTCTTGCCAGCTTTGCAAAATACAGCTTGTCCGCATGCTTTTTCGGAGAAATCAGCTGATGGGACAGCATGCCGTCGTCCGTCAAGAGTAACAGTCCTTCCGTATCCTTATCTAAGCGTCCTACCGGGAACAAATTCCGTCTCTTTTTATCCTCCGCCGAAAGAAGGCTCAGTACCGTCTTTGCCTCCCTATCCTGCGTGGCGGAAACCGTCCCCGCAGGCTTATTTAACATATAGTACACAAACTTCTGAAAGGTCAGTGTCTTCCCGTCTAAGGTCAGCACGTCCCCCTCTTCCTTTACCTGCTCTGCGGTGGTCTTTTTCACTTCGCCGTTTACGCAGACTCTGCCCTTTACAATCACATCCCGTGCCTGGGACCGGGTCATTCCGGTCAGCTCCGCTACCAGTTTGTCTAACCGCATGCCTTCCTCCTACATCATCCGCCAGCCGGCAAGATATTTATTCTTAATGACACCCTTGGCGGCCTTTCCCCAGCCTAACGGGTATCCGTCCACACATACCAGTACAAACCCGTCTGCAACCGGTTCTTTGGCATCAATGGTTTCGCACTTTAAGTAACGAATCACATCCTCGTCCTCCGCAGTCAGGTTGTAGCAATTATCGTATTCCTCTGCCTTTAAGGCACAAGCCAGTGCCTGACTCGGCTCGAACCGGTTCTTTTTCATTTCACCCAGAAGCAAGCCCGACCGCAAAATCCGAAGTCCCGATAAATCCGGCAGATTCTCCGGCAAATAATACAAACGATCTTCTCTTGCGATAATACGCTCCGATGAAAACGTTATCTTTACTCTGTTTAAAAACTCCTGTGCTTCCTCAGACAGTTTTGCCGGACGCACACGCTCTGTCGTAACCGGCGCCCCCTCTGCCTCCGGGGACTTTTGAAGCAGTGCCACAAAATGCCCCTCTCCTTCCATCCGGTGAGGCCAGATACGAATTGCTTTCTTTATTTCCTCAGGACCGTTCGCCCATTCCGGTCTGCCCGGTGCGAATCCCTCATAGTACAAAGGCGACTCCGCCATGGAAAGCTCCGGATATTCGGAAAGCAAGAACGCTAACGTGTCTTCATCCTCCTCCGGCGAGAAGGTACAAGTAGAATACAGAAGCATTCCGCCCGGACGAAGCATCTTTACCGCCGACGGTAAAATCTCCCGTTGCAGCTTCTGATAATACTCCACGCCGTACTGCTCCCAATTTTTCATGATGGCCGGACTTTTTCGGAACATTCCTTCTCCGGAACACGGTGCATCCACCAGAATTTTATCAAAATATCCGGCAAACCGTTCTGCAAGCTTCGCCGGCGGTTCACTGACAATCACCGCATTCTTCGTGCCGAACAGTTCCAGATTCTTAAGCAGTGCCTTTGCACGGGAATTACTGATATCATTGGAAACCAGCACACCTTCTCCGTTTAACTTCGCCGCAAGCTCCGTACTCTTTCCGCCCGGCGCCGCACATAAATCCAGCACCCGCTCCCCCGGAGTCACCGGAAGTACTGCCGCCGGCGTCATGGCGCTCGGCTCCTGAATATAGTACATACCTGCAAAATAATACGGATGCTTCGCCGGTTGTGCTGCATCCGCATCATAGTAAAATCCGTTGGTAACCCACGGAATCTTCCGCACAGCAACCGGTGCTATCTTCTCGAACTCCTGCGGAGACAGCTTCATGGTGTTGACACGCATGCCTGCCGCATGGTCGGTTTCATACCCCTTTGCAAATGCTTCATATTCCGCACCGAGAAGCTCTCTCATCCGCTTCTCGAACTTTTCCGGTAATTTAATTGCCATACCGTCCTCCTAAATATATCGGTAACGTAATCTTATCGTAAGCTCTGTACCCGGTAGCCCTCCGCAATAATATCAAGCTCCTTGCTGAAGCGCTCCAACTGGGCCAAATCCCCCTCCTGGTATACGCGGAAAAACTCATCCTGAATCTTGACCACTTCTTTTTTATTGGCTGCCTTATACAAGTTCTGGATATTGGTCAGAATATCCGCCACCAGACCGGCATTCCGGTTAAAGGAATTCTGGGCATCCATAATTTCCTCCCGCACGGACGCCATCTCCTCATCCAACACCCCGATTGCCTCTGCCGCGTTAAGAAGACGCTGGCGCAGATTCTCCGGCATATTCTTCTTATACTTATACTGCAGGGAATGCTCGATGGTTGCCCAGAAATTCATTGCCAGTGTACGAATCTGAATCTCGATATGCAGTACCTTCGGCCCCCGCAAAGTTTCTACCGTATATTGCACAATCATATGATAACTGCGGTATCCGCTCTTTTTGGCATTCTCGATATAATCCTTTTCTTCTTTCACCTGCATATCTGCACGGTTTTTAATGATATCCACTACCTTGTAGATATCCTCCGTAAACTGGCAGATAATACGAATACCCGCAATATCCTCTATATGATTTTCAAACTCCTCGAACGGAATCCCCTTCTTCTGGCACTTTTCCAGAATACTGGAAATGGACTTGAGTCGTCCCTTTACCTGCTCCACCGGCGAATAATTGCCGCTTTTCCGGTATGCATCAATCAGATGCTCAAACTTTACAACAATCTCATCCACCGCCAACGCATACGGTTCCAAAAGCTCTCTCCAAAGCTGAATCTCCATATTGCACACCCTCCAAACCCCGTTTTACGGGTTAATTACTTCACATTACCGAAAATCTTCTTATGAAGTGCATCAATATTCTGCGCCCAGTTAGGAACAATTGCCTTACCCACGTCTCCGCCGAAATCCAGTTCTCTAAAGGAACCCGACGTCGGAATCCGGAAGCTTTCCAGGTCCAAAATACGATTTTCCACTACGTCTTCCATTAAATCCTGCATATCCGCCTTCGAAATGTTGGTTTTCACCTGCGGCAGGCAATCGTTTAACACAGATAACAGAGTAAAAATACCGGTCTCCTTGTATTTGTTAAACAACTTTGTCAATACAATTCTCTGACGCTCCGTACGACCGAAATCACTACTGGTACCGTTGATATTCGGAACCTTACGTACTCGACAATATCCCAGTACCTGATTTCCGTTCATCAGCTGTGTTCCCGGAACCACATTACGATACTCTTTTTTTGTGATATATTTGGTTTTATTCAAATACTCGGCCTCTTCCTCGGTCAAGGTAATCTCTACACCGCCCAGGCGGTCGATAATCCACTCAAAATCGTCAAAGCCAACCTTCACATAACCGTCAATCTTTACCTGCAAATTCTGCTCCACCGTCTCCACCAAAAGCCTGGAACCGCCATGGGAATACGCTGCATTTAATTTGTGATCCGCATGACCCGGTATATGCACATACATGTCGCGCATAAGAGACGTCATATAAATCTTATTGTCTTTGGAATTAACGGACACCAAAATCATGGTATCGGAACGTTCTCCTCCAAACTGCGGTAACGCCTCCGTACCGATTAACAGGATGTTATATACATACTCCTCGTGACGCGGCTCTATCATCGGAATCGGCGTTGCGGTCGGTACCGGCGTCGGATCTCCCGGCTTTACCGGCTTTGTCGGCTCCGGTGTCACATTATTTACAATACCGGTAGCTTCCGGCGGCGGAGTTACCTCGTCTTCTCCTCCGGTTTTGTCGGACACATAACCTGCAACCATACTGTAAATGATTTTACGTCCCGGCTTGGTTCCGACCAAAAAGAGTAAAATCAGGCAGAGAGAAGCCACTGTAATCATAGCTGCCCTACACCACTTCGGAATACGCTGCCAGATATTTTTCTTCTTACCGGACGAGTTCCCGTTCTCCTTTTCCTCCTCAGCCGGTCCCATCGTCGCCGCCATCTGCGCAGCCAAAGCCTCATCGATACTCTGCAAAATCATATCCTCGTCCGCAGTTTCCTCGGTATCCGCAAACTCTTCTTCCCCAAAGTCAAAATCAAAATGAAGCTCCGGAAGCTCTTCTTCCGAACCTGCAGGTATGTAATCGGTCGCCTCGGCGACCGCACCCGTCTCTCCTTCTTCCGGTCCCTTGATATCCGGCGCAACACCTACTTCCGCACGCGGTACAAGGACCTCTCCCGTTAACTCATCCACCTCAAATTCATCAAATATGGATTTCTTTTCTTCACTCATATTACGATCCACCTTTTCTATCTTATTTCAGCGATTCCCAAAAAAGCGCTTTATTCTTCTCCCAATCTGCCACTAATGTACTGGTTACCTTTCCCATATCCTTCGAGGAAAAGGCCCCCTTCATCGGAAGCTGCTGTTGTTCCATCGTCGTAATACGCCCGTCATACACAACATAAATCAGCTCTTCCATGGTCTCCTCACTGATATCCGTTTCGATATAACCTAATGCTTGCTTTAAAATTTTAATCCATCCGGTAAGTCCGGACTCTTTATACCGTTCAAACAAATTCTGAAGCACCATACGCTGACGCTCGGTTCTTCCGTAATCGTTTTTCGTTCCGTTGCAGTTGGCCACATAACGTACCCGGCAATAGCCCAAGGTCTGATTTCCGTTTAATACCTGTGTTCCCGGCGTTACATTCCGGAACTGTTCCTTGGAAATGTAGTTGTGGGTATTCAGATATTCCGCTTCCTCTGCAGTCAACGTTACCTCTGCACCACCCAGTAAATTAATGATTTCTTCAAAACTGTCAAAGCCAACCTTCACATAGCCGTCCGGCCATATCCCCAGTTTGTCGTATAGCAGCTTATACAGACCGCTTACTCCCTGTCTTGCATATACCGCATTGATTTTACAAGGCTTCATTCCCTCCGGCTCTACATAAGTATCGCGTAAAACAGAAGTTAACACTACCTTCTTCTCTCTGACATGAATTGTAGCTAAAATAATCGTATCGGTCCTTCCTTTGCCCGGAGAGGTTTTTAATGCTTCCTCTCCCAACAGCAAAATGTGGTAGAACTCTCTTTCCTTCTCCGGAACCGGCTCTGCCTCCTCCGGCTTTTCAAACAAAACCTCCTCCAAGTTCCCCGGGGTATTTCCCTGTGCCTTTTCGGAGCTTTGACCCGATACAAAATTCACCGAATTATGCAAATATCCGGCCACGACCTTTGACGTCAATTTTTTCCCGGGCTTTGTATAAAGCACAAACAATAACAGCGCCGCGGCTACCGCCACAACGGCAGCCACCGCCAATACTATTGTTTCAATCAGACTTTTTTTCTTTTTTTCCATAAACTCCCTCCCCAGAATATCATTCTACCGCACCGTCTGCAAGTATTTTTTCCAAAAGCTTATATATTCTGAGCGCTGACGGAATATGAAGACGTTCTGCCGGTGTATGAATATCCTTCATCTCCGGTCCGATGGAAATCATATCCATTCCCGGAATCTTTTCTCCCAACAATCCACACTCCAAACCCGCGTGAATCGTAGCAACCTCCGGACGCGTTCCGAACATTGCCTCATACGCCGTTACATAAACCTCACGAAGCTTTGACTGCTCCTTATATTCCCAGGCCGGATACTCTCCGGACACCTCATAATCCCCCCCAAGGAAACCGATGAGATATATCATCTTCTCCTTTAAAAACTCCAAATAACTTGCTTTACTGCTTCGTAGGGACCAATGCAGCTCCATCCCGTCGGACGTCATTTTGCAGATGCCGAGATTGAGTGAACTCTCCACCAACCCCGGAATCTCCGCACTGTTTACCTGAATGCCGTTCGGAGCCTGCATAAGCACGAACAAAAACTTTTCAAAAGAACGCGGATGCATTACCGGTGCTTCCTCTACATAATCCTCCGTCGAAAAAGTCAGGGTGGCCTCCGGCTCCCCGCTGCGGATTTCTTCCGTCATTTCCTCCGCAAGGGCCTGCGCCGCCTCGATTTCTTCTCCGGAAATATCCTCCGGGAACAAAAGCGTTACCGTCGCATCACGAGGAATGGCATTGTCCTTCTGACCGCCGGAAAACTCCTCTACTAAAAACGATACGTTTTCCCGTAACATAAACAAATATCTTGCCAGCCAAAGCACCGCATTGGTGCGGTTCTTATCGATTTCCGCGCCGGAATGTCCGCCCAAAAGACCGGATACCGTTATCGTCACAATACGTCCGCCGGCAACAACACGCTCCACCGGAATCCTTCCGGTTACCCGCGCACCGCCCGCACAGCCGCACAGCACAATATTCTCCTCTTCGGAATCAATATTTATCAAATGACGTCCGGAAAGGAGAGAACCGTCCAGTGCCTTCGCACCGTCCATGCCCGTCTCTTCTTCCGTAGTAATCACTAACTCCAGTGCCGGATGCTTGGCCTCCGCATCGTCAAGCAAAGCCAGACAATAGGCCACTGCAATACCGTCATCGCCTCCAAGCGTTGTCCGGTCCGCATGCAACCACTCACCGTCCACCTTAAGTGTCAAGCCGTCCGTCATAAAATCGATATCCGCCCCGGCTTCTTTTTCGCACACCATATCCATATGGCCCTGCAAAATCATGGTCGGATACTGTTCGTATCCCGGTGTGGCATCCTTATAAAAAATCACATTATCTGCCGCATCCCGGACATACCGGAGATTCCGCTCCTTCGCAAAATTTTCCAGATAATCCGCCAATTTACCTACATTTCCGGAGCCGTGAGGAATGGCTGCAATCTCCGAAAAATAGTATAATATCTTTTTATAATCCAATGCCTCAAGCTCAGCAAGCATAGGAGAACCTCCTTAATTCTTAAAGCTATGAATCGGTGCCGGAATTCTTCCGCCACGTGCTACGAACGCATCACAGGAGAAATTATTCACCGGCATAATCGGCGCATAACCGAGGAGACCGCCGAATTCTACGATATCTCCCACATCCTTACCGATGACCGGAATCAGACGTACCGCCGTGGTCTTTGCATTAATCATACCGATGGCCATTTCGTCCGCAATGATACCGGAAATAGTGGTAGCCTTCGTGCTTCCAGGAATCGCAATCATATCAAGACCCACGGAACATACACAGGTCATTGCTTCGAGCTTCTCTAAGGTAAGTGCACCTGCCTGAACCGCATCAATCATACCCTGATCTTCGCTGACCGGAATAAACGCACCGCTTAAACCGCCCACGTAAGAGGAAGCCATAACGCCGCCCTTCTTTACCTGGTCGTTTAACAATGCAAGCGCCGCGGTAGTACCCGGAGCACCCGCATGTTCCAAGCCCATTTCCTGAAAAATCTCCGCTACGGAATCGCCCACTGCCGGGGTCGGAGCCAGAGACAAATCCACAATACCGAACGGTATCCCGAGCGCCTTGGACGCCTCGGTTGCAATCAACTGGCCTACACGGGTAATCTTAAACGCGGTTTTCTTAATCGTCTCGCAAAGAGTACCGAAATCCGCACCGCGGACAGACTCAAGAGCAGTCTTTACTACACCCGGTCCGCTGACGCCGACATTAATAATGGCATCCGCTTCGGTCACACCGTGGAACGCACCCGCCATGAACGGATTGTCATCCGGTGCATTACAAAAAATAACAAGCTTCGCACAACCGAGGGAATCCCTCTCCTTGGTTGCTTCCGCAGTCTTAAGTACAATTTCACCCATCAGGCGTACCGCATCCATATTGATACCGGTACGGGTAGAACCTACGTTAACAGAGGAACATACCCGGTCCGTCTCTGCCAAAGCCTGCGGAATAGACTCAATCAAAAGACGATCCGCCGTGGTCATACCCTTACTAACCAACGCGGAATAACCACCGATAAAGTTCACGCCTACGGTCTTTGCCGCACGGTCCAAGGTCTTTGCGATGGTAACAAAATCCTCCGGCTTCTTGCAGGCAGAAGATCCCACCATTGCAATCGGAGTTACGGAAATACGCTTATTCACAATCGGAATTCCGAATTTCTTACCGAGACGTTCGCCGGTCTCTACCAAGTCCTTTGCCATAGTAGTTATTTTCTCAAAAACCTTACGATTTAATTCGTCCAAATTCGTATCCGCACAATCCAAAAGGCTGATACCCATGGTAATGGTACGCACATCCAGATTTTCCTTCTCAATCATCTGGTTTGTCTCTATGACTTCATGAATGTTAATCATTTCTTATACCTCACTCTCATTTCAATCGGTGTATACGCATTCGCACTTTCTTAGATTCTGTGCATCATATCGAAAATATCTTCGTGCTGAGCCTTAATGATAACACCGATTTCCTTACCGATAGCGTCCAGATCCTCTGCGATTTCATGATTCTCCTTCGGAGAATTGTTGGCATCTACTACCATCATCATGTTGAAATAATCCTGTACGATGGTCTGGGAAATATCAAGAATATTTACCTTGTTCTCCGCAAGATAGGTACAAACCTTTGCAATAATGCCTACACAATCCTTTCCTACTACCGTGATAATCGTCTTCTTCATTTTCATATCCTCCTGTTGTTTCGCTTATGCGAATAATTCTAGTTCTAATTGTTCCGCCACCGTAGCCGTCCCAACCGGACGAGACGGTATATCCCGCTCCGCCACAAATAAATCCGGCATAGTCAGTCCCCGTTTTTCGGCAGCAGCCTGCAATTCAATCCGGACAGTCTCATAGGCCAGCTCCGGCAAATTGTTTTCCTTACTCAGATGTGCAAGTATAACATGCTTAAGACCCGGATGCAATACCTCGCACAATAATTTTGCGGCCGTATCGTTGGATAAATGACCGCGTTCTCCCAAAATACGCTGTTTTAAATAATAAGGGTAGGACCCCACCATTAACATATTGACATCGTGATTGGACTCCAAGTACAAAATCTCCGAATCCGCAATCGCCTCCAGTATATGCCCGTCATACATGCCCAGGTCCGTCACCATGGAAGCTTTCTTTCCTTCCGCTTCAAAGGTATAACACACCGGATTGGCCGCATCGTGGGAAACGGAATGGGCTTTTGCCACCAATCCGTCGAACCAAAGGGTCTCTCCCGGTTTCACCTCATGAAGAAGTTCTTCCGGAATCCGTCCGATATTGGTCCGCCCCTTTAACATGCCGCAAAGAGTCTCTGCCGTCCCGTACAACGGTATGCCGTACCGTCTTGCCAGAACTCCGATGCCCTGAATGTGATCGGAATGCTCATGGGTAATCAAAATCCCTTTTAAATCACCGGCAGAGGTCCCGATAGAATCCAATGCCTGCTCGATTCTCTTCCCGCTGATGCCCGCGTCTACCAAAAGATGCGTTCCTCCGTGTCCTACATAAACGCAATTTCCGCTGCTTCCGCTGGCAATTGCACATAATCTCACAACAAAACCTTCTTTCTAATCTTATCTGTCCGGTATTATGACTTCCAGCCAAGCTCAATGACATCGCTGTCCTTAATGGCCTGCATAAATGTAGTGGCAACCCCATTCACCTTTACCACCGGTTGACGACCTCTGGCATCCGCCAGATTAAAAGATACCACATCCAGTACATCTACCAACAGATAAGAGCTTTTTCCTTTTAATACTTTTGCCTGACCGTTAACGATAACAACAATCTCCGAAGCTCCTGCAACCGGCGCTGTTCCGGTTCCCGGTTGTGATACATCCGCCTGCTTCTGTTCCACATCTGTGCTACCATTGTCGGACGACTCCGTCCCTCCCTGCGGATTTCCCGCTTCGTTCTCCGGTATTTCCTGCTGCACCGCTTTATTTCTCGGTACAAGCGGTGGCAACGGAGCTCCGGTCCGTACCGGCGCATACGACTCCGTGGACATACTTTTTCCGAACTTTAACGAGGATTCGCTGGAATTTAAGGAATTTAAAATCGACATTAGTCGAGCTGCCTTACCGTCATCCTCCTGCTGCTTCGGCTTCTTGTACTCTACCGGAACCTCCCTGACATAATCGTCATAGGACATAACGTAGGATTCGTAGACATCCTCCCCGGCTGCCGCTTCCTCCTTTTCGTCTGCGGATACCCCGAAGGCTTCCGCAATCTTCCGGGACGTAGTCACACGTTCTTCCGTCTTCTCTTCCGCCTCTTCCTTTGTCGGTGCCGTCTCCTTCTTAAATTCAATCCGAACTACAGCACCATCGTACACCTTTGTCTCCGGTTCGGCAGGCACACTGTTCACATATACCTTCCCCTCCGGCATCATATCCACAAAGGTTAATACCTGCTCTAACGTATAATAATCCGGTGACAAAATGACGTCACCTTCCTTGATTTCATAAGGTCCGGAAATCGTTTCACCGTTTACCCGAAGTAACCGCGGACAAGCAATCTTTGTGCCGTTTACCGTAAAAGAAAACGCTGCTTTACTCTCCGGAAGCTTATCCAGGGTACAGGACGCATCCGCCCCCTTGGTGCCCGCCGTAATCTTAATTTTATCATCTTCCGCAATCGGTGCGGTAATGCTGACCGGCTCACCGTTTAGGATAATCTCCGCTGCCTCTCCGAGGCGTCCCTTTACGGTACGGGTCTCTCCGTTGACGGTAAAGGTCAGTTCCTTTCCTCTTCCCGGAAACAGCTTCTCGTTCGGATAACCGTACTGCATAGCCGCATCCGCCACCGTAAGACTTCCGTTATCGTAAATCTTAATACGTTCGTCGTTCACCTTAACAAAAACAAAATTGTTTCTCTGCTCGTAATAATTGAGACAAATACCGATCGGCGTTACCAGAAGAGAATCCTTCTTAATGCCCTCCTGTCTAAAGGTCACAAAGGACAGTACCTCTTCGCCTCGTAATGCCACACGCTCCTTCGGCAACGCAAGCTCCTCCGAAAGCTTCTCAATAAAGCCCGGAACCTTACCGCCGCCACCGACTACAAATACCGCACTCACCGGCTTGTCACCGTTAAGCGCAAGAATTTCTTTTGCGACAGCACACGCAATCTCATCCACCTTCTCTTTTATGTCGGCCAGCAGTGCTTCCCGTTCTGCCTTCTGCTTAATGCCCATAATATCCGTATATGTAACAATTTTTTTCTTGCCGGAGGCTTCTAACTTCATGCGCTCCGCACTATTATAGTCCACTAACCGTTTTTTTGCAATGGCTTCCGTTAACTTATCTCCCGCCATCGGTATCATACCGTACCCTACTACAGTTCCGTCTCTTGTAATACAGATATCGGAGGTACCCGCCCCCACATCCACAAGAGCAATATTTAACAAACGGAAATTCTCCGGAATTGCCACAAGCATAGCTGCAATCGGCTCCAATGTCAGATTCACCACCGTAAGGCCTGCCTTTGCCACCGCTGCGTATAAGCCGTCGATCACCTCATCCGGCAGGAAGGTCACCAACACCTCCACACCGATTTTGGATGCCTTATGGTCTTCCAGGCTGGTAATCATAAAACCGTTTAAGTAATAATGAACCACCGTATAAGCAACACAGATGTAATGATGTCCGTCATCTTTGGTGGACTCTCTCATTTTTTTATGAGCCTTTTCCACTCCCATCATTTCCAGAGTATTTACGATTTCCTCATCTACTACCGTTTCTTCTTCAAACTCCACCTCCGCAAAGGCACTTTCCGTATTCAACACACGCCCCGCTGCTGCGATACAAACCTCCGTAAGCTTCTGCCCCGTCGCCTCCTCCAGTTCCCTTGTAATCTCGGAAACGGTATTGGCCACAGCGGCAATATCATGAATCTGACCGTCCATCATAGCTCTGGTGGCATGAAGCCGCGTACTCTGAGCCACAACCGTAAAGGCCCGTTCCGCCGTTTTATAACCCACGGTGCCTACAATACTTCTGGTACCGATATCCAAGCCATATACCAGCTTTTCGTTTCTGTCCGTCTGACTCATTCCGCCACCTCCTCGCTTTTGTACGATGCTTCCCATTCCGAAAAATGGGCTTCTGCCTGTTCTATGATATGAGCTTCACAATCCTCCCGTGAAGAATCGTTGTATAATACAAAATCACTTGCGGAAAAGAACAGCTCCTCCGTGGCCTGCTCCGCCATAATAGAGTCCACCCGTTCATCGGAATAGCCCCGGTTTTCCTTTAACCGCACCCGTCGCATCTCCACCGGAGCGTGCACATACCAAAGCTCATCACAAATGTCCTTGTAGCCCGCTTCGATTAACAGTGCCGCCTCAATCAGCACCATTCCCGGAAACATTGCCTCTCTGAGACTTGCAATCCTCGCTTCCACATACTCCCGCACCCTCGGATGCACACAGGCATTTAACTCCTCCACCCGGTCGCCGAGAAACGCCCTCTCATACAGCTTACCACGGTTTAAGGTACCGTCCGCAGTGACCAAATCCTCTCCGAACAAAGAAAGCAGTTCCTCATGGGCACAGCCGCCCCGCTCCATCAATTCGTGGGCAATGGCATCACAGTGCAAATATTCGATTGTATAATGCTTTTGCAGGATGTTTACTACCGTTGACTTCCCGGCGCCTACCCCTCCTGTGATTCCGATTACTTTCATGCTGTTTCCTCACCTGATTTTAGTTTTCTTTATTTCGCGTTTTCTTTCTTCTGCATAGTTTATGCAGTCTCCTATTTCGTCTCGTACCAATCGCTTCCGGTACTTACACTGACCTCAAGAGGTACGGAAATGTCTGCCGCTGCTTCCATTTCCTCCTGTAAGATTCGCTTCACATAATCCACTTCGTCTAACGGTGTCTCGATGAGAAGTTCATCGTGCACCTGAAGCACGATTTTCGCCTTGCTGTTATCCTTTTTTAACCGCGCATCTACGCGAATCATCGCTATTTTCATAATATCCGCCGCAGTTCCCTGCACCGGAGAATTCATGGCAATACGCTCACCGAAGGAACGCTGCATAAAGTTGGAAGACGCAATTTCCGGCACCGGACGGCGTCTGCCGAACAGCGTGGTCACATGGCCCTCCCGCTTCGCTTCCTCCACCAAAGAATCCAAATACTGCTTAATCTTCGGATAGGTCTCGAAATAGCGGTTGATATATTCCTCCGCTTCCTTACGGGAAATATTCAAATCCTGACCCAAACCAAAGGAACTGATACCGTATACAATACCAAAGTTTACCGCCTTTGCGTTGCTTCTCTGTAACGGGGTCACCTCCTCATACGGGGTATGGAACACCTGAGACGCAGTCAAACGATGAATATCCTCCGCCTCGCGGTACGCCCGGATTAACTGCTCGTCCCCGGACAAATGGGCCAGAATGCGAAGCTCAATCTGGGAATAGTCCGCATCCACAAACACACAGCCCTCCGCCGGCACAAAGGCCTTACGAATCTTGCGGCCGAGTTCCATCCGCACCGGAATGTTCTGGAGATTCGGCTCTGCACTGCTAAGGCGACCCGTGGCCGTAATCATCTGCTGGAATTTGGAATGAATCCGGTTATCCTCCGCCACATAAGCCGGCAAACCGTCCGCATAAGTGGACTTTAGCTTCGTAAGCTGCCGGTACTCCAATATATTTTCTACAATCGGATCCTCACTACGTAGCTTTTCCAAAATATCCGCCGAAGTGGAATATCCGGTCTTCGTCTTTTTCCCTCCCGGGAGCTTTAACTTCTCAAATAAAATCACACCCAGCTGCTTCGGAGAATTGATGTTAAACTCTTCTCCCGCCAGCCGGTAAATCTCCTGCTCCAGACGGGTAATGCCCTCGTTTAACTGCTTGGAATACTCACTGAAGAAGGACAAATTCACTTCCATTCCTACCTGCTCCATATCATACAACGTGGATACAAGCGGAAGCTCAACGGTACGATACAACTCCTCCATACCGGTAGCGCAAAGCTCCGAAAGAAGAACCGGATAGGCCGCCTGTGCGGTCATGGCCTCGTAAGCCGCCACTTGTCTGAGGGCTTCCATGTCTGCGCCTGTATCCTCTTCCGGCGCCTCAAAGAGACTCAACTGCTTCGGCTCCTTTGCAGAAAGCAACGTCTCCGCTGCCGGCAAAGCCAGCTTTAAATAATCTCTTGCAATATCTTCGTAGGTATAACTGTTCTTTAAAGGATTGAGCAAATACGCACACAATGCCGCATCTCCGAAGTACTGTCTGTCTGCTTCCGCAACTACGGAAAGGCGCTCCTTTAAATCTATGGCAACAAGTACTGCCTGCTTTTCACATGCATTATGAAGTATGGACGCAACGCCGGATTCCTTCGTCACAGACGTCGGGAATACATAGGCCTTGCCTTTTATCACCAGCACAAGCTCTTCCCCGCAAAGAGAAAATCCTACCGCCTCACCCTTACCAAGTCCCGCAAACAGCGCCTCCGCCTCTGTTACAGATGCGATTACCCGGGGTTTCTCATCAAAGGACTTATCATCACTGACTAAGCCCTGCTCCGGAGAAAAGTGTCTCGAAAGAAGAGACCTAAACTCCAGTTCCTTGCAAAGCTTATAGGCTTCATCCGTAAATAAATTGCCGAACCGGGCTGCCTCGTAAGAAAACGCCGGCTCCCAATCAGTCTTAATAGTTGCTAAGGTCTTGCTGAGGCGCGCCAAATCCGCATGTTCGCGTAACGACTCTCTTGCCTTCTTCGGCTCCACCTCATCCACATGGGCAATGGCGTCCTCCACCGTCGGGAATGCGTTCAAAATCTTCACCGCCGTCTTCTCGCCGATCCCCGGAACTCCCGGAATATTATCGGAAGCGTCTCCCATAAGGCCCTTTAAATCCACAATCTGCGCCGGGGTAACACCGTATTTTTCCACCACCTGCGCCGGAGTATAATCTTCAATCTCCGTACCGGTACGCTTCGTCTTCGGAATCCGTACCAACACATCATCAGTCGACAGCTGTAGTAAGTCTCTGTCGCCGGATACCAAAGAAACCTTCTTACCGTCTTTTGCGCCCTTTGCGGAAAGGGCTCCCAGAATATCATCCGCCTCAAAGCCCGGACACTCGATGGTCAGCACTCCCATCGCGGAAAGCATCTGCTTAAGAAGCGGCATCTGCTCCCGAAGTTCCTCCGGCATACCCTTACGGGTACCCTTGTACTCCGCATACATCTCATGACGAAAGGTGGGATGCTTCACATCAAAGGCCACCGCCAGATAATCCGGCTTCTCCTCTTCCGCAATTTTAATCAAAATATTCAAAAAGCCCAGTACACCGTTCGTATGTCTGCCGTCCGTGGTCGTCAAATCCGGCAACCCATAAAAGGCACGGTTTACTATGCTGTTTCCGTCAATTACCACAAGCTTCTCTTTCATCGCCTACTCCTTGTCTTCGCTTCCGGTACTCTCATCCCCGGACGCTTCCTGCTCCTCTTCCTCACTGTCCTGCACAGTCTCTTCCCCGGTTATCATGCGGAAAAACCTTCGGTCTTCCTCCCGTCTGGTTTCCTTTACCGTGATACCGTTTAACAAAACCAGCAACACCACCACAATTCCCAGCACAATCCTTCTGCGGACGCAGGAACGTTTCCGCTTCAATTCATCCAAATAGCATGTCTCTATTTTTTGATTTAATTCCTCGATATAATTATCCGACAAATCGGTATCTTCATCCAACTGCTTCATGGCGGTCATCAGGGAATAGGTTACCTCCAGCTCCTCCCTGCACTCCGGACAACTGTCGATATGATCCAGAAACGCCTGCACATCCTCTGCTGCCAACTGTTCGTTGATAAACTCCGTCATCAACTCCATGGCTCTTTTGCAATCCATCAAGACAGCCTCCTTCCTTTGTAATTACACCGCTGTATCATCCCTGCCCTATGTACATACAATATCAATTTAGTATACCATTTTTACAAAAAAAAAGCAAGAACTCTCACCCCGCAGGGCAAGAGTTCCTGTTTAAATTTTTATTACAAAATCATTACATTCAAAGTATCAACATACTTGCCTATTCCTTTATGATTCTTTTTGCATCCGTTGCCGCACTCATATACAAGTCGGTCATCCTCGTAATCGCATCGGACGGAAAACGTGAAAAGCTCTCATAGGTTACTTCCTTTATATCGTTCTCCGTGTACCAGGCCTGTACCTCCTCATCCAAAGAGTCCACCGCCGGGCAAATGTAATAAATGGTATCCAGCTGTTCCTTATTTCCGACTCTGGCTATATCGCAATGGAATACCTCAATTTTGTCCACAAAATCATTTAAAAAGGCAAGCTGCGCATCGGTAAGTAACAGTTCCTTATTTTCATCATACAACGCGAATTCATAGGTTCTTAAATCAGATCCGTCAAATAATACGGTATAGTATTCAAACATGCCGTCAAAATCCTTATGCAAAAAAAGCTCGATAATTTTCGGCCAATGCTCCGCACTATAATCCGTATAGACACTGTCCTCTGCGGCTACAATCTTATCTCCCAGCGGGTCGAACAGTTCCTCCACATAGCTTAACAAATACTCTTCATCAAGCTCGTAAGTATTAAGCTCATTGGCAAAGAAATCAAAATACCGTTCTCCCTCCAGCACATAAAAATTCCCTTCCGCATCCGGCATGGAGATCTTAATATTCCTTGCTTCCAAAGGAAGGTCTTTCACCAGCTTCGAAATAATCTCCAACGCCTCCTCGTCATCGGCCGGCCGGAAGCCTTCTTCGATAATATCGCCCGGCTGATACAGTGTGCTCGGAATTCTGTCGGCAATCAGGTACGAATACGGCATTGCCACCTTATTTGTAACAAGAATCGAAGATTTACCGTTTGAATATTTTACTCTGTCCGCCAGTGCCTCGCTGTAATCCTGGAAAATAATATCCGCATAAACCATCTGCAAAAGCCGTTCTATATTCTCATACTCCTTCAAAATCGTCAAATACTCATATAACTCATCCTCCGGCTTCGTCATGGAAAGAATCGTTTCAATATCACCGTTTTTCCATGCATCAAAATAAATCGTCAGCTTTGCCTCAATGTTTCGTGCCATCGCCTCATAATCCGGCTCCGGAGCTTCTGTCGGCTCCGGTGTAGCAGTCGGTTCCGGTGTGGCGGTCGGTGCTTCCGTGGCGGTCGGTGTCTCTGTTACCGCATCCTCCGGTGCCATCGTTGCCTCCACCTTTTTGGCCGGCATATTCTCTTCTCTGTCTCCCGTTGTCTCGCTGCCGTCTCCGCCGCAAGCAGCCAGGCCGAGTATCATCATCATTGCAAATAATCCGAGTTTCTTTTTCATTGTTTTTTCTCCTTTTGTCTTTTTATTTATAACGAATCGCATAGCGTACTGCGTAAAAATACAGTTGTGTGGCATCCTTGTAATTAATCTCTCTGTTCCACAAGCCGAAAAAAGCATCTTCCGTAATGTTATGTTCCGATTCCCATACATAACATCTCTCGTCCATCTCTAAGGACGGCCCTATCATAACCAGATGACTTTTCCGAATATTATCTTCCACACCGGTAATGTCGCAGTGGAACACCTCCACCTGCGCCATATACTCCTCTACAAAGCGCTGTTGCTCCGGCGTTAATTTCCTGCAGTCTCCGTAAACCTGAAGCACATACTCATCTTCTCTTAAGTCCTTTCCCGTCACCTCGGTATATAGCGTAAAGATACCTTCCATATCCTTTTGCTCAATAAGCGCTGTAAATCTTGTATATTCCTCATGGTTCAAGTAATATCTTCCGGTAGCGGATTTATATTCCACATTTCCCAACACCTCATACATCGACTTCACATACTCCTGCACAAAGTCCTCCGAGCACTCCTCCACAGACATTTCACTGTCAAAAAATCCGATGGTTACGTCGTTCGGTATTACATAAAACTCCCCGTACCGGTTCGGTCGAGTCACCCTCACCGTTGCATCAACCAACGGAATCTCCTCGAGCACACGCCCGATCAGTTCCAAGGCCTCCTCTCCGGATTTCGGCCGATAAACCGTAATCCGTTCCCCCGATTCGTGCAAACAAGGCGGAAGCATGTAAGCGAAATAAACCATATCCGGCAACCCGATTTCCATGCTCACAAACATTTCCTCCGACTCCTGCTCCAGTGAGCTCAGTAACAGGGTTCGTAACAAACCTCTGGTATCGTTGTAGCAAACATCCTTATAAACCATACGGAACATCTCCGCCGCCTCTTCGTTCCCCCTAAGTGCCGCCAGCTTTTGATAATATTCGGTAGACGGGTCGGTATACAAAAGCATAGTATCAAAATCACCCGTTCGTAACGCTTCCAAATATGCAATTGTCCCTTCCTCAATCATCGTTGCCAGTACTTCCGGGTCCGTAATGATTTCCCGTTCCGCTTCCGGTTTCGATTCTTCTTCCGGCTTCCCTTCCGATTCCGGCTTCACTTCTGCTTCCGGCTTCTGCTCCGCTTCCGGTGCCTTATGTTCCGTTTCCTCCCGTACAATGGCAGATTCCTGATGGTTATTCGTCACTACAACTGCCGTAGTCACTCCTCCGCCTACCACCGCTACGGAAACCACACTTGCGATCACCTTTGCCTTCACTGTCTTAAATACTGCTTTTAACATTGCCTTTGCTCCTTTTTCTGCTGCCGCAACGGCAGTCGTATTTACGGAACAAGCACTTAAAATCCCACCCAAAAGCTCCGGCACCGCAACTTCGCTTGCCTCTGCGGTAAAGAGCTGTGTGAGGAACGGCACTGCCGCAAAGCTGTACAGCTTTTCGCCGTGTTTCTTTTCATGGCTCAACACACCCTCTTTAATCTTTGCTCTTGCCGCACTTAAACGATAGGTCACGGTACCGGTCGGACACTCCATTACCTCCGCAATCTCCGGTACGGACATTTCGTTAAAGTAATACAAGAGCACCGTTTGATAGAGTACGTCGGAAAGTTTGTCTCGCATAATTTTCATGACAAGCTCACGTTTTTCCTTATTGACTACATACTCTTCCGGTAAAAAGTCTTCCTTTGTTTCAGAGATGTCTTCCTGCATTTCATCACTCTCCATAAGAACCGGTGTGTTTTTTGCCAGGAAATTTTTACACTTATTCACCGTGATGCGATTGAGCCATGGAATAAATTTGGCGGAATCCTCCAAACTCTGTATCTGCTTTATTACCGTCAGATACACCTCCTGGGATAAATCCGCAGCATCCTGCTCGTTTTTTACGAACCCGAGACAGGTAAAGTAAACATAACGGTTTGTCTTCTCATAAATAACGTTAAAAGCTTCCGTTTCCCCGTTTTTTAATCTGTTTACCTCTTTTTCTAATTTTTCCATTTCCATCCATCCTTTTTCTAAGTTGCTTTGTCCCGACAATAGAAAGACAATCCATTTTTACGTTTTGTTGGCTTTTTTCAAAAATAAATTTAAAAATTTTTTTCACAAAAGAATACAGAAAACACCGCGAAATAACAACCGGCATTTTCTGTATTCAAACCCTTCATTTCCTTGCAATTGAAAACTTGTTTACATTCCGAACAGCAACCAGATTAATACATAGGCCGGAATAATCGCAGCCAGAGTAAACGGAATACCGATACGGAAGAAGTCCTTATTCTTCACTTCGTAGCCCGCCTTACGAAGGATACCGATACCGGTAATATTCGCAGAGGCACCGATTGGGGTCATATTTCCGCCGAGAGTCGCTCCGGATAACAGACCGAAGTAAAGCGGTGTCGGATCAATCTGAAGTGCAGCCGCAATCCCCGCAATGACCGGAATCATGGTAGCCACGTACGGAATGTTATCGATAAATGCGGAAATCACTACGGATGCCCACACAATAATGGTGTACAGCAGAAAAATGTTGTTGCCGCCGGCATTAGCCAAAAGGTTTGCCAGTGCGTCGATGACTCCCATATGAGAAATTCCGCCGATCATAAGGAACAGACCCAGCAATAAACCGATGGTATTAAAATCAATGGCCTTTAACGGCAAAAGAAATGCCTTACCATCCTTTTTCTTCACACAATTGTAAATACCGCCGATTAACATCAGCACGGTACAAATAGCACCGTTGGTAATATCCGGTTTATTCGGAATAAAGGACGCGCCGATTAACAGTACAATCGCCCCCACCAAAAGCACCGTCGGTACATAGTCCGTTACTACGGTTCGTGCTGCACCGTTTTCTCTTCCGCTTAATTTCAACTTTCTTTCCTTACGGAATACGAATGCAACGATAAACGCGGACAGCACTGCTCCCAGTTCTACAATAAAAAACATGCACGGCTTACCTTTGTACCAGAAAAAGTCAAGGAAGCTCATATCCAAGGCGGAACCCAGCAAAATCGCCGTGGTATCGCCCACCAGCGTCGCTGCACCCTGTAAATTGGAGGCAACCGCAATACTGATAATAAACGGCACCGGGTTAATCTTAAGCTTCTTGCAGATTTCAAGTGCCACCGGTGCTACCATAAGCACCGTCGCCACGTTATCCACGAAAGCAGAGATAATGCCCGCAAACAGCGCCAGTGCCACTACCGCAATCTGCACATTCGGCACCTTCTCCATAATAATATCCGCCAAAAGCGCCGGCATCTTACTCTCGATAAACAGTGCCACCAGTCCCATAGTTCCGGCAATCATCAAGATTACATTAAAATCCAGAGACGGAATAATTTCTTTCAGCGGAAGCATACCGCTCACAATAAAAATCAGTGCCGAGCCCAGGGCAATATACGGGCGGTACTTAGAAAAAGTCAACATCAACACATAGGTCAGTGCAAATAACACAATTGCAGGTATCATAGTATTTCTCCTTTGTCTATTATAGCTGCCGCCCGCTACTGCTTTGCAACATCCCGCTTAAGCAGATACCATCGTACTTCTTGCGCAGTAACGAATCGACATGAATCTATAATACACGAAACTCCCCGCAATGACAAGCACCAAATGCCAGAAAATCGCCAGGCCGACAGACAGATGAATTTCGCCGAAGCACTGCATCGGAAGAAAAACACCGAGAACAGACGTTGTCGCGCCCTCCGTACCGGAAGCATATAGCGGTTTCATTTTTGAATAACAGATATGTATCAATGCCTGCAAAAAAACAACCAAACCGCTTAATAGCAGAATATCATCAAATCCTCCGTCCGACACCGCTCCCAGCTTCACGCATACACCGCGCATTCCAAGTAACAACAAATATCCCATCTCCGTATAAAACAGCATATTGGTCAGAAAGCCCTTTGTCATAATACACTTTGCCATAGGAAAAGCTCCAAAGCCTCGTCCCATATTCCCGTAACAGCCGTATACACTTTGGGTCATCATTGCCTCAATCAGCACAATCGCTCCAAAAGCTGCCGCCACCTGAAATCCGGAATCAAAAAACTTCAGTTCCATACCACTTACCGTCTCAAGCAACGGTATGAGCGCAAACACTATCAGAACCAAAAACAAACCACCGTTGCCTTTCAAACCGAAATCACATCCAAAAGCTTTTCGCATCCGTTTGTTCGCCCACATCAGCTTCATGGCACGTTTATATTCACTCATACCACACACCTTCACTTTCAATTCATTCTCCACCTTATCGATTTCCTCCGGAATTTGTCTGCATCACCGCCGGAATCCCCGGTCTTCTGCTCCTATAGCTTTGTTCCAATATGTGTTTTTCCAACAACGTTCCGCCAACCACACACACTAAGAAAATCAACACTGCTGCCCATACCGGTACATGAATCCATTTTGTAAATATCCAAGCCCTATCCCAGCTGATTGTTATCATATACATAATCCATACCGCAATAAACATCGCTTTCGAACAGGTGCTGATTGCAGATACCAGATATCCGGCACCCCATACAAGCAAAAACACCTCTACTCTTGCATACTCCCGATACCCCATTCCTACCAGGCAAATTCTGGAAATCAAACACGGAACAAACACCACAAGAAAGATAATCACACGATTGAAAAGCACACCTTTCACTGCTACACTTTTTGCCAACTTAGAGCCGCACAGCCATTTCCCCATATTGGAAAGAATCGTCTTTCCGCTCCCGTATATGGAATAGAACAAGAAGCACATCGCAGAAAATCCTCCGGTTGTGTAGCTACTGGTTCGGTTCCTCATATAGGCGGAATCTCTTCCGTCAAAGAAAAACCATTCTCCCCAATACGCCAGTACCAAAAAGAATCCTAAAAAGATCAGCGAACATCCGCAAATCCATCGAAACTTTCCGTTATGTCCCCACATCAACTTCATCGTACGTTTCCATTCACTCATCATAGACGCCTCCTAATCCTCCGTTTCCCAAAGCTTCCGGACAAACCGATATAATAATACCTGTATCATACCAACCACAACTACAGTTCCTCCGCAAAGAAGCGGTGTAATATCAAGGGCCGGCACAAAGATAAATACTGCGGCAAATGCGATTTCAAGCATCCACCAGACATACGGCACACAGGCCATAATTCTGGATGCCGGCATGTAAATGAGAAAAAACACCACCATTGCAAACGGTAATAACGTCTCGCTGAATTCATTTCGGAAAATCAGCCCTACCGCAAGCAATACAGCAAGCACCGCCACACAAAACAAATCAAGCCACAAAATACGCTTCTGTTCCTTTTCCCACGCATGGGTCATACTGCGGTAAAACCGGGTTGCACCGTCCTTCCGCAATACAATCTGAAACCGTTCTCTTTGCAGTATCAGAAATACCATCTGTAACAACACAAACGCCATACGGTAGCACATTTCAAACACACTACACTCGGGCAACACCAGATAAAACATCCATCCGCAAAAGCCGACTAGTATTCCGAATGCCAGAAACGCCCACCGCTGTTTCCACAAACTCCAACAAAGCTCCCTCATACTGTCTCCTCCTAGGAATTCTGCTGCTCCGCATACCGAAGCAAGAAAATACTGAGTTGCTGCAAGTTCGGCGTCTCCACCACAGCACCCGCTGCTTCTAACGTTTCTCTTTCCTCTGCCTTTGCAAAGCCGAAACAGGTGCTCATATTCCGATCCTCTACCATAAGACTTCTCTTAACCGTATCAAAGGTAGCCTTTTCCCCGGAAACCAGGAGATAACGCTCGCACAAATCACTCACAAATCCGGACTCAATCACGGCACCGTTATACATCAAAACCGCATAGTCTGTCACGTTCTCCATGTCTGCAATGTTGTGTGTGGAGAACACAATCGTCTTCTCTCCGTCCCCCTCTTCCAGATACTCTCTGAACTGTCCGCAGAGGCGGTCACGCATGAGCGGATCCAGATTAGAGCCCGGCTCGTCAAGCACCAGAAGCTCCGTATCCCTGGCAAACACCGCCGCCAGACAAAGGCGGATACGGTTACCGTCGGACATCTTCATCAGAGTCTGACTTCTTTCTCCCTCCTGTGCCACACCATACTTCTCGCAAAGCTCCCAGTAACGAATCTCATCAAATCCGTTAAAACCAAGCTTGTTAGCCACTGCCACATCAAACGGGGGCCAGCTCATCGGATACATTCCCTGTGCTGCCAGATAGCCGATGCGTTCCTTCGTCTCTCCCTCTTCAATATCCGTAATCTCACCGAAGTAGGTAACCTCACCCTTACTCGGTGCAATAATTCCGCAAATCGTATCCAAAAGCGTCGTCTTACCGGCACCGTTTGCTCCGATTAACGCCGTGGAAAATCCCTTCGGAATCTCCAAATCCACCGGTCCCAACGTAAACTTCTTATACTTTTTTACCAATCCCTTTGTAACTATTACACTATCCATTTTTCTCTCCTCACTCCGCATGATCTAACACGGTAATCAAATCTTTCACTTCTTCTACGGTCATTCCGATTGTCTTTGCAGCTTCTAACGCCTCCAACAGGTGGTCTTCCACTTCTCTGAGTCTTTGTTCCCGTATCATGGCGGTATCCTGGGGATTTACTACAAAGCCTTTGCCCTGTACCGAAGTCACCAAGCCCTCCGCGCAAAGCTCTTCATAGGCCTTCATGGTGGTAATCACACTGATTTTCAAATCCTTTGCCAGTCCTCTAATACTGGGCAGATACTCTCCCGCAGTAAGCTTCCCGCTAAGAATCTCTTCCTTTAACTGCATCGCTATTTGCTTATAAATCGGAATTTCTGAGTTTTGCAGAATCTTCATAAGATACCTCCTGTTCCCATACTGTTTATATACGATATAAACAGTATATACTGTTATAAACAGTTTGTCAACACAATTTTATTATTTTTTCATAGAACAAAAAAAATCGCCGTACCTACGATTTTCACCATAACTACGACAACACGATTTACGCGTATTCTTCTATGTTATAAAACACTACCGACAGCATAAGCCATCATAAAATCAAATATGGGCGCTACCATACCAGCGACTACCACACAGGCAGCTTATGTTTCAAAGATTCACACACTGATATGGGTTTACACACCCATAAATAATTCCTTATTCCACTTTGATGATAGCATACACAAATAACAAAGTCAATAGATTATATGCAATTTCCGCCTGCATCTACGCCCCAAAGAATTCCCACGGAAATTTTTCAGCCCGATACAACTTAGGGCAAAGGATATCATGATAGATAGAATTCTCAAATTCATAATACGTATACACTGCATTTGCAACATAATCCGCAGCCTGAACAACATACGCATCTCCGGCATCCGAATCGAAATAAACAACATTCAAATCAAGTCTATAATCTCTCTCATAATTAAAATATAGCTTGATATAATCCGTAAACGAATTCTTAGAAGTAATTTTCGTAGTTTTATTATCACATAATAGATTAATCCTTGTGCCTTTATCCTTCTCGGTAATTAGATGTGAAACTAAAATTTTCATTATATAGTTATAAAAAATGTTTTTATCTTCCAGCAAATAGGGTTTCACATGTTTCAAATCTGCCACAATATAGGATATCTGCACTTTCTTACTTACAACACTCTCTATAATGTGATGCTTGATACAAGGATATGCATCCTTGGCTTTAATTTCATGAGCATGAGTCAATTTCGTCTCAGGAAACAACTCTGCCGCTTTTTTCAATTTTCTTTTCATTATGTTATGCAACGCCTTACATTCCATTGTATCGATGCATGCAATCACAAAAAATCTTCCCGAATTCCCCAGATTTCCGGATTCATCGAAAATAATACATCTTTCGTTTGTATACAAATTTTCCTCCCATTCTATTATACCAAAAGCACTTACTCCTACCACTCATACGGCGTATTCTGATATACGTAGTAATTCAACCAGTTACTGTAGAGTGCGTTGGCATGGGCACGCCACATAAGCAACGGCTTCTTCTCCGGGTCATTATCCGGATAATAGTTTACCGGAATGTCCGGGTTGATACCTTTTGCCACATCGCGCTTGTATTCCTTATCTAACGTCAGACGGTCATACTCCGGATGTCCGAGAACGAAAATATTTTTTCCGCCCTCTGCAAGCAAAATGAAATAGCCTGCTTCATCGCTTTCCGCAAGTACCGTAAACACGCCACTCTTTTCCACATCTTCCTTGGAAATGCCGGTGTAGCGGGAATGCGGCGCAAAAAATTCGTCATCAAATCCACGTACCAACGGCTCCTTACGGTTCAGTACACGATGGCGGTATACGCCGGACAGTTTCGCAGGAAGCATCTCCTTATGCACACCGTAATGATGGAACAATCCTGCCTGTGCCCCCCAACAAATATGAAGGGTAGAGGTTACATTGGTCTCGGACCAGTCCATAATCTGCTTTAATTCTTCCCAATAAGCCACGTCCTCAAATTCCATCTGCTCCACCGGCGCACCGGTGATAATGAGGCCGTCAAACTTCTTTTCCTTCACATCCTCAAAGGTCATATAAAATTGTTCCAAATGGCTCAGAGGCGTATTGGTTCCCACATAACTCGCTGTCGTCAAAAAGGTTACCTCAATCTGCAGCGGCGTATTGGAAAAACTACGAAGAAGCTGAAGCTCCGTGTCCTCCTTAAGCGGCATCAGATTTAATACAGCAATACGAAGAGGACGGATGTCCTGGGTCATCGCCCGGCTCTCGTCCATCACAAAGATGTTCTCCGCTTCCAATATTTTCTTTGCAGGTAAAAAATTGCTTACTTTAACAGGCATATTATTCTTCCTTTCCGCCCACCATTGTCAGAAATTCCTCTTCCGTAATGACAGGTACATTTAATTCTTTTGCAGTTTTATTTTTCGAAGATCCCGAAGTGGAATCATTGTTAATCAAATAGTCAGTCTTCGCGGATACACTGCCGGCCACCTTGCCGCCCCGTTCCTCGATAAAGGCTTTCAGTGCGGAACGACCGTCAAATTCAAACACCTTTCCGGTTATAACAAAGGTTTTTCCGGCAATGGCTGACTCTAAGGTTGCCGCCGGTCGTTCTAAGGTCACAAGTGAGAGCAACTCCTCTGCTTCCGCCCGGTTCTTTTCATTCGCAAAATACTCCACAAAAGCTTCCGCAATTACTTCTCCGATGCCCTCTACCGTCACCAGTTCCTCCACTGCGGCGTTCATCACACGTTCCAAATCCTCATCAAAAGAACGACAGATAACCTTCGCGGTAGACACGCCGATGTTCGGTACCCCCAGGGCATACAAAACTCTTGCCGGTGTTACGGTCTTTGCCGCCTCCACGGAAGTAACAAGATTTGCGTAAGACTTTTCGCCAAAGCCTTCCATGGCAGTAATCGTTTCTTTATGGTCGGCCAACCGGAACAAATCCGCCGCCTTCGTAATAATCTTTTCGTTTAAGAATTTCTCGATGGTGGCCTCTGACAGACCTTCGATATTCATGGCATCCCTGGTCACAAAGTGGGCAATGGACTTTACCTTCTTTGCCGGGCACTCTGCATTCACACAGTACAGAGACTTTACTTCATTTTCGATTTTAAGGCTTGTCTGCTCCCCGCATACCGGACAACACACCGGCGGCTTAGCGGTACCGCTCTTTGTGAGATTTGCCGCAATCTGCGGAATAATCATGTTTGCCTTATATACCTGTATCGTATCTCCGATACCGAGAGCCAAGCTTTCCATAATGCTGACGTTATGAATGCTGGCACGGGACACCGTGGTTCCCTCCAACTCCACCGGAGCAAATATTGCCACCGGATTAATGAGACCGGTTCTTGACGCACTCCACTCGATTTCAAGAAGCTCCGTCTCCGCGATTTCATCCGCCCACTTAAATGCAATGGAATCCCGCGGAAACTTTGCGGTTCTGCCGAGACTGTTCGCAAAAGAAATGTCATCAAAGGTCAGCACCAGACCATCCGACGGAAAATCGTTTGCCGGAAGTGCCTCCTCCATCTTACCGATTTGTTCTACAACTGTCTCCGGCATTACGAGCACATGCTCCACACAGGTAAATCCCTGCTTTGTAAGGAAATCCATCTGCTCGGTTCTGGTGGTAAACTTTAAATCGTCCTCCGAAGTTACCAAGGTATAGGCATAAAACAATACCTTTCTTTGTGCCGTAATCTCGTTATTCAACTGACGCACCGTACCGCTGCACAAATTTCGCGGATTCTTGTATTTTGCCTCCGCCTCTGCTATCTCCCCGTTAATCCGCTCAAACTCGGAATAGGTGATGATTGCCTCACCTCGTACCGTCAAACTTCCCTTATAGGGTATGGTAAGCGGTACATTTTTATATACTTTTACGTTATTTGTAATAATTTCGCCGATTTCGCCGTTTCCCCGGGTAACTCCCTTCACCAACTCCCCGTTCTCGTAAGTAAGCACATTGGTCAAACCGTCTAACTTCCAGGAAAGCACACCGGCTCTTCCCTGCAACCAGTCCGCCAGGGAGTCTCTGTCCTTTGTCTTATCCAAAGACAACATTGGCACAGCATGGGCTTCCTTCGGCAATTCGCTGACAATCTCATAGCCCACCTTTACCGTCGGGCTGTCTGCCAGTACAATACCGGTTTCTTTCTCTAATGCCACCAATTCATCGTACAAGGCATCATATTCGTAATTGCTCATAATTTCGGAACTATCCTGATAATATGCCTTTGCCGCCTCTTTCAAAATCCGGTGCAGTTCACGCATACGTTCCATCTGTTTTGTTTCCTCCATGGCTTCCTCCTTCTTTGATGCCGTTCCTCCATCCATACGTTTCCGGGTCACAAGTGACACAACGCTCTTTTAATTATGCCTTGCGATAACTGTTCGTTCCTCTTCGTTCGGATGCAGGTTTTCCTTCCCTCTCGGCTCCCGGTCTTACGGACCGTTCCCTCATCGTACGTCCTTCCGTCTCTCCTACCTTCTTTTCCTTCGGAACCGCATAGGTTACACTGCCTTCGCTCTTGGACTTATCATGAAGCACCGGCGCATTGGAAGACTTCCGAATCATGCTTTGAAGCTCGGAAAGCTCCTGCGGTGTCAGCTTACGATAATCGCCCGTCTTTAAATGTCCCAACCGGATATTCATGATACGTACTCTCTGTAAGTGCACCACACGATACCCGAAATACTCACACATACGACGAATCTGACGATTCAATCCCTGGGTCAGGATTACTTTAAAACGATACTTGTCCAAGGCTTCGATTTTACACGGTCTGGTCACGGTATCCAGAATCGGCACACCGCCTGCCATCCCCTGTAAAAACTCCTTCGTAATCATCTTATTTACCTTAACGATGTATTCCTTCTCATGATAATTTCCCGCACGGAGAATTTTATTTACGATATCACCGTCATTGGTCAACAAAAGCAAACCTTCCGAATCCTTATCCAGACGACCGATCGGGTAGATACGCTTCCCATAGTTGACAAAATCTACTACATTGTCCGGCTCTCTCTTGTCACTGGTACACACGATTCCTCTCGGCTTATTCAGTGCCAGAAGCACCAGGTCTTCTTCCTTCTTCAGTTCTTTTCCGTTAAACACTACGGTCTGTCCCGGAAGCACCCGGCTTCCCATTACCGCACGTTCTCCGTCGATAAACACCTTGCCGTCTTCGATAAAACCGTCCGCGGCACGCCGGGAACATACTCCCGCATCTGCCAGATACTTGTTGATTCTTACACCCTCTACCACTTCATCCGCTGCAAATTTTTTCGCTTTCATCATTTCCTCCTAATAAAGAAAAAGCTTTCCTGTCTTCTACCACAGGAAAGCTCAAAAACGTACTGCCCTCCCGGCAAAACGCGTCTACAGTAAAAAAGAAATGCATCTGAAGGGACTCGAACCCCCGCTAACATGGTTCCGGAAACCATTGCTCTATCCACTGAGCTACAGATGCAATACAAACATTATATCCAATTAACAACATTTGGTCAAGTAGAAACAGTTGATTTTCTTGATTTTTTTTGGTATGATAAATATTGATTGTTAAAAATATACAAAGGAGGGGCTTCCATGAAATTTAAACGATGTATTTCTGCCATATGCAGTTCCGCGTTAGTGCTGGGACTCTCCTTCTTATTATTTCCGCAGCCTAACGTATTTACCGATACTTCCGTATCCCCTACCGAAGCCGTAACGCCGACCGCCACACCGACGGCAAATAATCCGACCGGCATATCCTCTACCGGAGTACAGGATTCCACGCCGACTCCGGCAGTTACACCGGCGGTTACTTTTCTACCGTTACTGACGGAAGATTTAAAAGCTCCGATTTCCGGCGTTTCCGATGTGGTTACCGCCTATATTACCGCTTACTATAACAACGATTACGAAGCTGCATCCTTACTTGTTACCGATGCAAGCTATTTGGATGCATCCGTTATGGAAAACGATTGCAGAAACGTGAAAAAGCTCGAAAACCTGGAATTGTATTCCAGACCGGGCATTGATGGTGTCTTTTCTATTGTATACGCCACCTACTCACTTTATTACAGCGATATTCAGATTTCGGTTCCGCAGCTCTCGGAATATTACGTAAAACGTATGCCGGACGGCACCTTCCTGATTCAGACCGTACCGTTTTCCGAACAGACCACGGAAGTGTTTACCCAGGCCCGCCAGTCGGGAGGCGCTTTGGAGCTGGCAGTTTCTACGCTGATTCGCCGCTATCACAATGCATGCCTTGCCGTAAACGAACCTTTGTTAAAGCAATGTGTTACCAATTCCGATTATTTAGATTTGAATTTTATCGGTTCCCGTTACTCCATGACGGAGTATTTCACCGATTATGACTTTTTAATTTACAACGGCATCAACGAATTTGACTATGTTGCCTTTGTAACCCACAAGGAAAAAATCGTCTTTTCCGACACCGGCGCTCCTTGCATGGAATCCTACTACATAAAGGTGGACAAATCCACAGGCATACCGTCCATTTATCTGGGCATTACCTCTCTGGATACCGACGCCTACTGTGCATCCTTGATTCAAAGCGACAAAATTCAGGAGCTTGCAAAACAGACCAATGCCGACATGGAAAATGCCTTAATGTCTGACGACGACTTAAAGGAGTTTTACCAATTACTCGTCTCCAATTCTTCCGAAGAGTAAATAACCCTTCGCTTATACAGCACCTATCGCACATTTCACAGGTACGATAGGTGCTTTTTATGTCCTCAAAAGCTTGTCCTCTTATACCTCCGTCACACTTCGTAGTGCCCCGTCCTCTGTGGAATACAAATACACATGATTCGACAATACCTCTTCCGGCTGTACCTGCTGCTCATTTACCGTCTGTATCGTCCGATTTAAGCGCTCCGGCTCCTCCTCTTCTGTTTTCTTTAACAGCAGCACCTCGTGCACGCTGCTTGGAATCACGTAAAAATCCCCACCGAATTTTTCACCCAGTTGTCGCAACAAGTCCGGATAAAGTACTACCGCTGCTCCGCTAATCCTTCTGTAATTGGACAATACATACAGCTGTTGGGAAACATACTCCTTTGCCGGCACAAGAACCGTGGAGACCTGCTCCGACCCGGAGATATTACATTCTCTCACCGTATGCTCCACACACCACATTTTCTCCGGAAATAAATGCCTCGTATTTGCTACAACCGTAGGAAAATATGCCTGTGCATCACCAAGTTCCAGCGCCTCCCACACATTTTTCGGCAACTGATAGCTTTTTATCCCCTCCTCCGCATCCTCCGTCAACACGTAAAACACTGCCAACAAATCCAGATACTCAACATAAACCGCATCCTGCAACCATTCCTCATTACTCTCTGCTTGAATCATACGTATAAACAAATGGCTGACAATCCAATCCCTCTCTAAAAAATCCGGTACCTGTTCCCGTACCCGTTCACACTCATTCCATACAATATCCGCCAGCTGCTCCGCCAATAAAATCTCACTTTCGCCGCTACAATAGGAACGATACAACTCATCCATGTAAAAGCACGGAATACACTCACTCTCCGCCTTCCGGATATGCAATACATCCTTTAATACTCCGTTATTCTTTCTTACTCTGGAAAGCTCTGTTTCATATCCCTCTCCCAGTACCGCAAGCACCTGTCTGCTTATCTCCTCCGCAAACCGTATCCGGTTCATCCTTATTCTACTTGTTTCTTCCTGCATTTTAACGCCTTTCTTTTTTGCATTACAATTAGGCCTAAGTATCCCGTCATTTTCTCCTAACAATCGTCCCCAGGAACAAGCTCTGAAGCAGAGCAAAGATATTCAGAAATTCGAATTCGTATGTGATATCTTAGTTTCATTTTATCAAGCAGCCGCTCAATTTGCAAGACGGAATAATCACCAAACTTCTCCCTCGTTCTTTATGCATTCCGCTGAATTTATTCACGCAAAAAAAGTGGCGCAAAGCCTTCTGTTTTAAGGCTTTTGCCACTTTTTGCATATTGATTCCCATATATTTCCAGCCACCGTTTTCGGGCGGAATTCTTATTTTTCGGAAAGGTACTCGTGAATTCCTTTGGCCGCCGCTTTTCCGGCACCCATGGCCAGAATTACCGTTGCCGCACCGGTCACCGCATCGCCGCCGGCAAACACACCTTCCTTGCTGGTGCAACCGGTCTCCTCCGTTGCCACAATACAACCTCTCCGGTTTGCTTCCAGACCCTTGGTTGTGGAAACAATGAGCGGATTCGGACTGGTTCCCAACGACATGATTACCGTATCCAACGTAAGTGTAAAGTCAGAACCCTCTACCTCAACCGGTTGACGACGTCCTGATGCATCCGGTGCACCAAGCTCCATTTGTACACAACGCATTCCCTTTACCCAACCGTTTTCGTCCACCAGAATTTCCTTCGGATTGGTCAGAAGTTTAAAGATAACGCCTTCTTCCTTTGCGTGATGTACCTCTTCCACACGGGCCGGAAGCTCTTCCTCTCCACGGCGATATACAATATATACCTCCGCACCGAGACGTAACGCCGTACGCGCCGCATCCATGGCAACGTTTCCGCCGCCTACCACCGCCACCTTTTTACCGGCAGCAATCGGGGTATCATGGTCATCCGTAAAGGCCTTCATCAAATTGTTACGGGTCAGGTACTCATTGGCAGAAAATACGCCGTTGGCATTCTCCCCCGGAATTCCCATAAACTTCGGAAGTCCCGCACCGGAGCCTACAAATACGGCAGAAAATCCCTCTTCCGTCAGAAGCTCATCAATGGTCACAGACTTACCGATGACCACATTGGTCTCTATCTTAACACCTAACGCTTTTACATTCTCAATCTCGCTCTTAACAACCGTATCCTTCGGCAGACGAAACTCCGGAATACCGTAAACCAGTACACCGCCCGGCTCGTGAAGCGCCTCAAAAATCGTCACATCGTAGCCGTTCTTTGCCAAATCCCCGGCACAGGTAAGACCTGCCGGGCCGGAACCGATGACTGCCACCTTTTTATTCTTCTTTTCTGCCTGTACCACAGGACGAAGCTCATGCTCTCTGGCATAATCCGCCACGAACCGCTCCAGCTTACCGATGGAGATAGCCTCACCCTTAATTCCGCGGATACACTTTGCCTCACACTGGGACTCCTGCGGACATACGCGACCGCATACCGCCGGCAGAGCGGAATACTCGGAAATCACGTGGTATGCACCTTCCACATCACCCTCGCTCACCTTTCCGATAAAACGCGGAATATCGATATTTACCGGACAACCGGTCTGACACTTCGGATTCTTACACTTTAAACAACGGTCTGCCTCCGCTTTTGCTTCCTCTAAGGAATACCCAAGGCATACCTCATCAAAATTATGCGCACGTACCGCCGGGTCCTGTTCGCGCACCGGAACACGTTTTAACACATCCATCTTTTCTCTCCTACATTCTATGCATTTATTCGCAATGACCGCAACCGCCGTGATGGGTCGCGCCCTCTTTTTCCTTTAAGTATCTGCGTCCTTCTTCCGTCTTGTACATCTGCTGACGCTTCATGGCCTGGTCAAAATCCACCAAATGGCCGTCAAACTCCGGACCGTCCACACAGGCAAACTTAATCTCATTTCCCACAGCCACACGACATGCTCCGCACATACCGGTACCGTCCACCATAATCGGGTTCAGACTCACAATGGTCGGGATACCTAATTCCTTCGTCAGAAGGCTCACAAACTTCATCATAATCAGCGGCCCGATGGCAACCACCATATCATAGGACTTGTTCTCCTCCCGCACAAGCTTCTTGATGCAGTCGTTTACGTTACCCTTCATCCCGTAAGAACCGTCATCCGTGGTCACGTAAAGATTCTCCGCAACCGCGCGCATCTCATCCTCTAAAATCACAAGACTCTGATTTCTGGCTCCGATAATACAATCCGCCGCAATCCCCTTACTATGTAACCACTTTACCTGCGGGTACACCGGTGCGGTTCCCACACCGCCGGCCACAAATAAAATCTTTTTCTTTTGAAGCTCCTCCGCCGGCTCATCGATCCACTCGCAGTAATTCCCGAGCGGTCCCACAAAATCCCGAAAAAAATCTCCCTGTTCCAAAGCACCCATACGATGGGTGGATACTCCCACTGTCTGGAACACAATCGTAACCGTGCCCTTCTCTCTGGAATAATCACAAATCGTCAGCGGAATACGCTCCCCCCGCTCATCTATTTTTACAATCACAAACTGGCCCGGCAAACAGGATTTTGCTACCCGTTCCGCCTTTACTTCCATCATTACAATGGCATCACTTAACTGTTCTTTTCTTATAATCTCGTACATATTACCATCCGTATTCCTTCCAAAATATCCCAGTTTTCGCCCAATAAGGCCTACCATCATTACATAATATCACATTTCTTTCATAATTTCCACTACAAAAAGCAAAAACTTTCCCTGTCTTTTTTCAGTAAAAAATGTACTTCAAAAAAAATTTTCACAAAAATATAAAAAAAGACTTTACTTCAATTCTTTGTCGTGGTAAAATATCACTGTAAAAAAAGAAAATACTTTCCAATACTAAGGAGGTTTATCTCATATGAGTAAAACAATCAGAACACCTGCTGTAGACTATTTATTTGACGCTATCCTCTCTCTCAAAGACAGAGAAGAGTGCTATACTTTCTTCGAAGATGTATGTACCATCAACGAGCTGCTTTCTCTTTCCCAGCGTTTTGAAGTAGCGGCTATGCTCCGCTCCCACAAGACCTATCTGGAAATCGCAGAGAAGACCGGTGCATCCACCGCGACCATCAGCCGCGTCAACCGTTCCTTAAACTATGGTAACGACGGTTACGATATGGTGTTCGAGCGTATTCCGCAGCTTCCGATTGAGGATTCTTCCGAGTCCTAATCCCGAGTCAAAAACAAACAAGTGTCGCAGTTCCTCATCGGTTCTGCGACACTTGTTCTTTTTAACGTTATAATTCTTTTACTTCTTTTTTTCCGACTTCTTTTCCTCTTTCTTGTCGGCCTTCTCTTCCTTCTTCTTTGCCTTCTCCTGCTTCTCATCCTTTTCCGAAGCCTCCGCCTCATGCGGTGCAAACTCCTTATCGATGATCTGCTCGATAATCTGCTTCTTCATATATACATCAAAGCTCAGCATGCAAATCAAAGAAAGCTTCCGTAAAAACTCCTGCTGGTCCTTCTTCTTTACGTCACCGTAAGTCCCCTGAACCGCCTTCCACTTTCTGGCCAAATCCTTGGCCACCACATCGGACTGGGCCTTCTGAATCGCAAAAATCTCCTCATAAATCTTCTCAAACGGTACCTCTCCCGCACCGTCGAAAAACTTCTCATTGAGCGGTTTTAAAATCGCCTGAATATCCGTAATGGACAATACACCTTTTAAGTAATAAATCAAAATCAAGAGGTACATGTGATCCTTGGAATACTTCTTCTTATTCGGAGACGGCAAAAGCTCGTTCTTCGTATAGTTGTTAATCATGGTCTTGGTTAACAACTTGTCCTCGTCATAGCGCTTCGAAGAAGCCAGATGACGGTCCATAAAGGTCGTTACCTGATCCATATATAAATCAATGTTCGGCAGCTCGTCCGGCTGTACATAGGAAATCTCTTTCAATCTGTCGAGAAGCTCACGCAACTCTTCACTGTCTTCCCAGGCCATCCCATCAACCTCCTTCTCTTCCTCTCTATATTATATAGTATTCGAAACCGCGTTGCAAGTACTTTCTTTTTTTCTTCCGGTATGATATACTGTTACAAAGTAGTGAGTTCCGTCCCATAGAATACTTATCCCACATAAGGAGCGGAACGAGAAAAACACCTGAGAAACGAGGCTATTATGAGTATATACGACACCTTAAATCCAATGCAGCGCGAAGCTGTTTTTTTTGACAAAGGACCGCTCCTTATTTTAGCGGGTGCAGGCTCCGGAAAGACCAGAGTTTTGACCCACCGTATCGCCTATTTAATTGAAGAACAGGGTGTCAGTCCCTTCCAGATTCTCGCCATTACCTTCACCAACAAGGCGGCCAAGGAAATGCGGGAACGTGTAGACAAAATCGTCAGCTACGGTGCGGAAAACATCTGGGTCAGCACCTTCCACTCCACCTGCGTGCGGATTTTGCGTCGTTTTATCGAATCCCTAGGCTACAGCCGGAACTTTACCATTTACGATTCCGACGACCAGAAAACGCTGGTGCGGGATATTTGTAAATCCTTAAACATCGATACGAAGAACGTAAAGGAGAGGACCTTTTTGTCCGCCATTTCCTCCGCAAAGGATGAGCTGATTTCTCCGGAGGAGTACGCCATGCGGGCCAACATGGACTTTTCCAAAAAGAACTTTTCCCGGGTTTATACCGAGTATCAGAAGCGTTTAAAGGCCAGCAACGCCCTGGACTTTGACGATTTGATTATGAAAACCGTGGAGCTGTTCCAGACAAACCCGGAGGTTCTTGACTACTACCGCCGCCGCTTCCGTTACATCATGGTGGACGAGTACCAGGATACTAACACCGCCCAGTTCCGCCTCATCTCCCTTCTGGCAAACTATACCAACGAGGAAGGGGAACCGGAACAGAACCTTTGCGTGGTAGGTGACGACGACCAGTCCATCTACAAATTCCGCGGCGCCAACATTCAGAACATATTGAACTTTGAAAAGATTTACCCGAATGCCCACGTCATCCGTCTGGAGCAGAACTACCGCTCCACCGGCAACATTTTGTCTGCGGCAAACGAGGTGATTCATCATAACATCGGCAGAAAAGACAAGTCCCTTTGGACCGAGAACGAGGAGGGTTCTCCGGTGTTCTTCACCCAGTACCCGACAGACTATGCCGAAGCCGAGGGTGTGGCCCAGAGTATCCGGGACTACGCCGACGAAAAGAGCGCTGCCTATAAGGACTTTGCGATTTTATACCGCACCAACGCCCAGTCCCGTGTCTTCGAAGAAAAACTCATCGCCAGAAACATTCCGTACCGCGTCATCGGAAGCATCAACTTCTACCAGCGTAAGGAAATCAAAGACCTTCTGGCTTACTTAAAGACCATTGATAACGCATTGGATAACCTGGCAGTAAAACGTATCATCAATGTCCCGAAGCGCGGCATCGGCCTCACCACCGTGGACCGAATCGATGACTATGCGGAGGCAAACGGTATGACCTTTTACGAAGCCCTGCGTCACGCGGAATTTATTCCGTCCGTGGCTCGTGCCTGCGGAAAGCTTACCTCCTTTGTGGCCTTTATCGAAGCCCTGCGGAGCAAGCCGATTGGTCAAAGCTACACCTTAAAGAACTTAATCGAGGAAATCATGGAAGGTACGGGGCTTACCGAGGAAATCAAATCCTCCGCCGCCGATGAAGAAGAAGCCGCAGAACGCCTGGCAAACGTAGACGAACTCATTAACAAGGCCGTGCTCTACGAGCAAACCGCCGACGAACCGACCTTAAGCGGTTTCCTCGAGGAAGTAGCTCTCGTAGCAGACATTGATACCTTAGACGAATCCACGGATGTAACGGTCCTTATGACACTGCATGCCGCAAAGGGACTGGAGTTCCCGTACGTGTACTTATGCGGTATGGAAGACGGACTCTTCCCGAGTTACGCTTCCATCAACGCCGACAATCCGACGGAGGAGATTGAAGAGGAACGTCGGCTTTGCTACGTAGGTATCACCCGTGCCAAGAAGGAGCTCCACTTAAGTGCCGCCTCCGCTCGTATGGCAAGAGGCGAAACCCAATACAACCCGACCTCCCGTTTCATCAAGGAGATTCCGCGGTACTTACTTAAAATGGAGCAGGCCGGCTCCCAGAACACCTTCCGTAACAACGCCTTCGGCGGCAGTCCGATTCGGACCATGTCCGGCGGTAGTATGCCGGTTCCGCGAAAATCGGTTACCTATAGTAACGCCGCAGGTGACTTTGATTTCGAGAAGCCAAAGCCGCGCCCGTCCGCCATGCCGTACGCTTCCACCCCTGCCGCACCGGCGAAAAACTTCGGTGCAGGCCCGGCAGGCTCTCTGGACTACGCAGTAGGTGATAAGGTCCGCCACATCAAATTCGGTGCGGGCACCGTCACCAACATCGTAAGCGGCGGCCGAGACTACGAGGTCACGGTACTCTTTGACACCTACGGTGTGAAAAAACTGCTGGCGTCCTTCGCTAACCTAAAAAAGTGTTAGTTTTAGAAAATTTTTCTAGTAATTTATGTCACACTATGGTATACTCTAACTAAATAGGAAGAGTAAACGTATATTATTTTCACAATAGGAAAGGATGGACCTGCTATGAACAACATCATGAAAAAGTTAGAAGATTTGGTTTCCAGCAACGATAAGCTTGCTGAGTTACTTCGCTTAAAGAAGGAAGAAGAAGAGTTCGAAAAGAAGAATACCGCACTTTATGTATTCGCTATCATCGGCGCGGTAGCTGCTATTGCCCTGATTGCATACGCCGTATACCGTTACCTGAATCCGGTTTACGTAGAGGATGGTGAATTCGAGGATGAGTACGAGCTGTTAGAGGACGACTACATCCCGGAGGATGCATCCGATGCGGATTTTGAGGAGTAAACATTATTAACAAGAGAAAGAAGGAAGCACACCCACGGGTGAGCTTCCTTCTTTTTAAGTTCCTTATATTAAATATACTCTGCGAAAACAACCACCTACATCATCCAATTATAAACGAGCTTATACACCTTACCGTTAGATGCTCTTAGTGATACTGTACAATCATAGAACGTTCCATGGTACACCTCGATTTTGTCTTCTGCGTGATTACAAAATCTAATCTTCCAAACCTCATCTCCTACCGGGACCATCAATTTCGTATACCATGGTCGATATCTCGTTATACTGTATTTATCCATCTCACTAAAACGATTCAGGTGCACCTCAACGTGTCTCCACGGCCCATTCTCCACCCCAACTACATTCCGGAACACAATCGCCCGGAGCATCGCATCCTCAACAGAGATAATCCCCTGTCTATCTGTATTTTTCCCGTACACCGGTTCCGCTTCTATGCTATCCCAACCGCCGATTACTTCTTTTCCTTTATCCGTCACCACAAAATGTACCGACCGGGAATCATCTTCCGCTCCGATTATGACATGCCAGATATCCTCTGTGGTCTGGGGGGTATACTCGTTACAGCCGCAAAACAGACCGGTAAATAGAAACAACATCAAAGAAACATAAATATACCGCATACGTCCCTCCCTTCGGGCAAAAACAATACCTCCTCTTATATCCTATCATACTGTCTACTGTTGCTCAAGCAAAAAGCCCGTTCTCCCACTCACCACACAATATTTTTTCGTACTTTCCTATATTCTGCTTGCATTTTTCAGAAATTCTGCTACAATCGAATTTGTGTGTGCCTTTTACACATACACTATTGTAACCGTACATCATATTCAGAACTAATGTGAGGGATTTTTATGAGAACCGCTTCTCTGCATACAAGACCTACCCTACATAGAAATCAGCACTCCCTCTGGGAGTTTTTAAACGAGCACCTGTTTGCGCCGGCTACCGTCTTCGTAAAGAAGCAGGCGGTGCTTTGCATTGCGCTTATTGCCATGGCGGTAACCTGTGTTCTTGTTCCGCCGGATGCGGCGTACCTTGGCTACTTTGATTTGCGTACTTTGGCTACGCTGTTTTGTACCCTTGCGGTGGTGGCGGCCTTTTCCCACATCCATCTGTTTGAGGTCATCAGTAAAACCATTGTCATCAAGCTACACACTCTGCGAAATGCCACGCTGGGCCTTGTAATGATTACATTTTTCGGTTCCATGCTGTTAGCAAATGACATGGCGCTGCTTACCTTTTTACCATTGGGCTTTTTTGTACTGAACAGTACCGACAACAAAAAGGCCATGGCCTTTACCTTTATTATGCAAAATATCGCGGCAAACCTAGGCGGTATGGTAACGCCTTTCGGCAATCCGCAGAACCTCTACCTGTACTCCTATTTCAATATCGGAACGGCAGAGTTCGTACAGATTATGTTGCCATCCTTTTTGACCGCAACCTTACTCATTATCGGCATCTGCCTGTTTGTAAAGCCGACGCCGCTGACCTTAAAAAAAGACGAAGACTATCACCTTCCGGCAGGAAGAACCGTGATTTACTCCGTTTTGTTTATCGCCAGTATTTTGATTGTGTTCCGTGTCATTCCGTACCACTGGGGCACTTTGGTAATCACGATTATTCTGTTGTTTATGGATCGGAAGTCCGTTAAAGAAGTAAACTACCCGCTCCTTGCCACCTTCTGTGCCTTTTTCGTCTTCAGCGGAAACCTGGCACGCATCCCGGCAGTGAGCAACTTTTTCGGAGAACTGTTGCCGATGAACACCTTGCTCTTCGGTATCCTGTCCTGCCAGTGCATCAGTAACGTCCCGAGTGCGGTGCTTCTGTCCCACTTTACCACAGACTATGCAAGCCTGCTTCCGGCGGTCAACATCGGCGGACTGGGAACCCTCATTGCTTCCCTGGCAAGTCTCATCACCTTCTCCGAGTACAAGAAGCACAACCCGGAGCAGACCAAGAAATATATTCTTATGTTCTCCGCAATCAACTTCGGCTTTATGGCTGTACTGTTTGTGGTGCAGAGTATCATTTTAAAGTAGGTTATCAATTATTACATCGAAAAGATGCTCCTTAGAAAAAAAGACCGATACCTTATATCCGCCGGGAAAGGGATCGGTCTCATTTTTCATATCGGATTACTTCTCTGCTGTTTCTTTTTTCTCAATAAACATTCTCACGGTTGTAAATGCAAGTACCGGAAGTGCAATTAAATCCAAAATTCCGATAATCCGCACTGCCGTATCCGGCAAAGAAATCCCAATAATATTGGTAATCGACGTTACCAAGGTCAAACCTGCTATTACTAAAAGGCTGATACTCCACACAAGCAAAAGCTTTTTATTTTTCATTTGTCCTCTCCTTTCCGTTCCTCTTACCCCTACTCCGTTATCCCTGTATCAATAATCAGCTTTTTACAGCTTTTACAAAACTCCCCCGGAAGCTGAAAGGCTCCCAAGGAGTATTTCACCGCCTCCGGCAAGCCGGCTCCGGCGAGCTTATCCCCAAGGCTGTTTTTCTTTCCTTCTTCCTGCCAACGAACCTTCTGTCTTCCGTCTCCTTTTAAACAGCCTTTCTTCATCTCTTGTTTACAATACGGACACTCCATCTTAACTCCTCCTTACATACTCTAAAAACGATTCCATCTCGCTCTCTCCGAACACCTTCACGCCGTTCTTCCGCAACAGTTCTGCTGTTACGCCTTCTCCCGACACCAAAGTCCCTGTAAAGCTTCCGTCATAGACCTCTTTGTTTCCGCAGGACGGAGAACGTTCCTTTAAGAGTGCCGCCTCGCATCCATACAGCTTCGCCAGTCGCAGCGCCTCTTCCGCTCCTCGTGTAAACGCTTCTGTGCGGTCTTCTCCCTCCGAAGAAACCACACCGTCTCCTTTTCGTTCCGACGGTGTCCGTGGCGTAGGCAGACCTCCCATCTGCTCCGGGCACACCGGAATTAAGGTGATGTCCTCTCCGGCAAGAAGCGCCTTTACCGCCACATCCTCTTTCGGCACTCCGTTGTAACGGCAATTCACTCCAAGCAGGCAGGCACTGACCAATACTCGCATAACAATTACTCCTCTCCGGCTACCGGCTTTCTTACCCGCAGTCCGCCCCGTTCTTCGACTATGGTACGAAGATAGCGATATCCCACCGAAAGCACTCCCACGATAATTCCAACTATTGCTTTCCAAAAAAAGCTGTCAAAGGCCTCCTCTTTGGACAGTGCCGACATCATCCCGAAATAGCTGCCCACAAAGCCGCCGCAAAAGCCGGTCCACCCCGGAATCGCAATTAAAAACGCTCCGGACGGCACAACAAACAATACAAAAAAGCTCATAAATACCAATGCGGTAAACACCGAAATCTCCAGGTAAAATCCCCATACGGAATACGCATCTCCCGCAATCAAGGCCGCCGGTATCTGCATCACCGCAATCAGCAAAACAGTCAAAAGATACTGAACCATACAGAAAAACACTTTATTTTTCACATAAGTCCGTTTACTTTCTCCCAAGGAGAGCACCATCTGCTCCGATGTAATAATCACCTTTTTCCGGTTGATCCAGTGACTGGCCGGGCTGAGAAAAAAAGCAAGATTAAAAAACAAATACGCCACATAACCGACGAGCGTAATGTAAACACAATACATACCGCTTCCCACTCCGGAAAGCAGGAGCAAAAGCGCAAAAACAAACAATAGGCAGCCTCCGCCGATCAGATTCCCCGTTTGCCTTTTAAACAGTTCAAACTCTGCTTTTATATACCGGTTCATTTCTTCTCCCCCTCCCTGCAAAGCTTTACCATCAACTGTTTTAAGGTCAAACGTTCTCCGTTTTCCCCCGTCAGACGCTCCAAAAGCTCATCCTTTGTCTCATAAAACAGCAGCTGTCCCTTTTCCATCATAGCAACATAGTCCGCCACCTTGTCCAAATCCTCCGTAATATGAGTGGAGAAAATAATACTCATACGCTCATCCATAAGCTCCGACTGTAATACATACAAAAACTCCCGTCGTACTATCGGGTCAAGCCCTCCCGTCGGTTCGTCAAGAAGTAACAGTTCCGGCTTATGAGCCAGTGCAAAGGCTAACTGCGCCTTTGTGTTTTCACCCTTAGATAATTGTCCCGCAAGCTTATCCGCCCCCAGTTCAAAACGACTAAGGAGTTCCAAATACCGGTCCATATCAAACTCCGGATAGAACATTCCAAGCAGTCTGCCGTTTTCCCGTAACGTCTCCTTGGTCAGAAAATGAAAATCTTCTCCCACATAACCGACCAGCTTCTTTGCCTCCGTAGCATGAGTAGCCACATCATATCCGGCAATCTGAAGGGTTCCCCGCTTTCTCGGTAAACTCTGCAAAATCAAACGAAGCAACGTGGACTTTCCGGCACCGTTTCTGCCGATAAGTCCCAGCATATAGCCCCGCTCCAAGGTAAAGGAAATATCCTTTACGGCAAACTTCCCTCTCCCCAAGCGGAAAAAGGACTTCTCCAAGCCCTGTACCGTTAGTGCCGGCTTTTCCAGCCGTTCCGCTTCTTTCTCTTCAAAATTCTGTTCCTCGAATTGTGTCTGCATCTGCAAAACAAAATCCCCCTGTCTGTCTTATTCCGAATCCAACAATACCTCTACCATCTCCATGATATCGTCCCGCTCCATACCGGCCTCACGGCACTCCTTGATACAGTCTAACATATGCCGTTCCGCCATAGCTAACTTCTTCTCCCGGAGCAGGTCCGTGTTCTGCTCGCACACATAAAACCCCTTGCCGGAAACAGAATATATAAGCCCTTCTTTTTCCAGTTCCTCATAAGCACGCTTTGTGGTAATGACGCTGATTTGCAAATCCTTAGCAAGCGCTCGGATAGACGGAAGCATATCTCCCGGCTTCACATCCCCCGCTACAATGGCAGTCTTTACCTGCCCGATAATCTGCTCATAAATCGGCAACGTCGATTGTCCCGAAACTACGAATTGCATACACGCTCCTCCTTTCCGGCACTCCCCTTTTGATTCATTTCCTCCGAAATACGGTTCCAGTATAAGAACAACCCGATGATTGCACTCACATACGCAAGTCCGGCAATTACATATAACAGCCACGGCCACCGTTCACAAAGGCTTGCGTACATATAATTCCCACAGCCATGGAACGCCGGAATAATCGTACACAGCATGGTCGCAACCGCAAACCGCATCTGTTTCTTTGCTTTCGCTTTTTCCTCCGCAGACATCGTTACCTTTCTTGCAACACTTGTATTGCAATCTTCCCGGATTCCTTCCACCGGATCTTCTTTTTGATACCAACAGCTTCTCGTACTGAAAAACCATCCGGAATTCGGATAAGACCTCTTTACCGCAGCGGACATGCTATCCACTACCACACCGCTGTAAAGCAACAAAAACGGAAAAGTACAAAGCACAAAACTGCGCGTCCATAAAAGGAAAGAATATCCGGAAAGCAAACACGCCACCCCGCCCATGAAAAGAAACAGTAACACATGAAACACATTATAGCTTACCGAATAGGTCCCCAGATACCGGGTTCTTTCCTTCTTGGAAAACGGTAATAAATACAACAGCTTTCCCATACGAGCAGGAAATAAAACCACCAGCCAAAGTGCTCCCACGCCTTGTCCCATCAACTCATGACCTTCCTTTACTGCCCCAACGGTATCCAAAAACATATATCCAAAAATAACCAACAACACAATACCGCGCCAACCGACCAGCTCTGTCTTCATCCGGTACAGACCCTCTCGCAAAACAAAGAGAACATAACTTCCCGCTGTTCTTCCTTTCTCCATGCTACACCATCCCTTTCTTTACCACACCCTGCTTTATGTAATACATCAAGTCCTCCATGGTCGGACGCACACACTCTAAATCCAGACGCACCGGATCTCCGTCATTCCGAATCAGACCTTCCGCCGAAAACTCCGACAGCCTCTCCCCTAAAATGCGGCTCTTCATGTACGGAAACAGCTCGTATCTGCCCCTCACCAGGAAAAACTTGTCCAAAATATTCTCCGTGCTGTCGTAAAACATCTGCTCTCCCTGATGCAACATCATCGTATAGTCCGCCTTTGCTTCCAGCTCCGAAACCAACTGGGAAGAAAGCAAAATCCCGCACTCCTCTTCCTCTAAAATCTCACTTAACACTTCCATAAATTCATCCCGGAACACAGGATCCAGAGATGCTGCCGGTTCGTCCATAATCAGGAACTTCGCCCCGTGAGACAGTGCAAAAGCCAGCTGAAACTTCATCTTCATACCCTTGGACAGCTTACGGATTGTCCGCTTTTTCGGAATCTCAAACCGTTCCAGATAGGTCAGATATTTCTCCATGTCCCAGTTCCGGTAATAGGGACCGTACATCTGTCCCGTCAACAACGGAGACATCCCCTCATCAAAGGGCGAATCATCAAACACAAAGCCCATATATTCCTTCGCTTCCTTCTCATTCTCCGTAAGAGAATACCCGCCGATACTGACTTCGGCCCCCTCCGGAAGCGGCAGCAGCCCGGAAATCGCCGACAACAGCGTCGTCTTGCCCGCACCGTTCATACCGAGAAGCGCCGTCAGATATCCGGCCTCCACCGAAAACGCAATCTCCTTTAACGCAAACCCATCCCTCTGCATGCGGGGAATCTTCACATCCAAAACTGTACTCATACGTCTCTCCTTCTTCCCTCCCTAAAACTGTCACTTCCATAACTTCATACCAGCTTGTGTATATACACTTCAATCTACACTGTATATGTCTATATACACAGTATATACACAGTATATCTATTTGTCAAGTGGTAAGCCGTAACTTTTTATATTTTATCATCAAAGAGGCTGTACGCTTACCACAGCCTTTTTTTGATGCACAGGCTTTGGTCCCTCAAACAATTTTGATAAAGCCGTCCCTCAACAAAAATAGGCTGCCGCTAAGCGACAGCCCACAAACTCTTATTCTCCTTCGGTTGCACCGTTTCCTTTGATTCGTTCGATTTCCTTTTCTTTGTTCCAAAGATAACTGAAATGTACCTCCGTTCCGTTTTTGATGCGTTGTAAGTTATCCATATGCTTAAAGAGCATCACTACAGCCGCAATCATAAAAATGCCTGCCGCCAGAATATCCTGATTCATTGCACCGTAAATGCATGCATATGCCACAGAAGCAGACATCGGCACCACACAAAGATAATTTACGATTAAAACTACAACCAGCTCAATGGAAAGCATGATAAGAAACAGTCTGACATCCGTCATCAAAATCACGCCACCGAGACAGGCCAGTCCTTTACCGCCACGGAATTTCATATAGAATGGGAATATATGACCCAAGATACAAGATGTACCTGTGATTGGGAAAGCATGGGAAAAATGAGGAAACATCTTTCCGGTAATCCATACTGCCAGACAAGCCTTAGCAATATCAAGAATCGCACAAAACGCACCGACTGCCTTTCCCTTTAAAATAATGACATTGGACGCCCCCGCATTACCGGAGCCCTTCTTGCGGATATCGTATCCGCTCATCAGACCGATCAAATAAGACGGACTAAACGCGCCAATCAAATAACCGATTAAACTACAAGCTAAAATTTCCATTGGTTCCTCCCCTCAAACTACCGTACACAACCGGCAATTCGAACTCCTTTGTAATTCGTTCTCTTTCCACGTAATATAGTAACACATTTACCTGTCATCTGACAAGCACCACATTATAACATTTTTATAAACTCTTGTAACTCTGCAAAACCTCCCTGGGGATATGCAGCAACATCTTCTGCGTTTTTATTTAACAGACAGTCCGTCAATAGGAATACCTGCATTCCGGCTTTCACAGCCACCATATCCTCCGCCACATCGTTGCCTACCATAAGGCACTCCTCCGGTGCCACTCCGAGTCTCTTTGCAATCTCCGTATAATACGCCGGATTCGGCTTACTATACCCAATATTTTCATAAGTGGTACAAATTTCAAAATCTTCTTTCTTAAGCCCCGCCCAGTCCATACGCTGTCTGGTTGCAACCATCGGAAAAATCGGATTGGTAGCAAGGGCAACTTTCATTCCCAGGCTTTTCACCAAATCCACCGTTTCCTTCGCCATCGGGTCAAAGCCGCAGGCTTCTTTTGCCTTCACAAAATCTTCGCGGTAATAATCATCCAACAATACCTTATCCTGCAATACATCCAAACCGTAAATACCGACAAACACGTCCCAGAACTTTGTCTCATTCATACAGGAACCGTCATTCACCACCATGGCTTTGGTCCCGGTCCAGATATTCTTTACCAGTTCCTCCGGGTCGTAACCATACTTTGCCATCCGCTTCGCCAAATTGCCGAAGTACAATTTTAAAAAACCGTCATAATCCATCGGTAACAAGGTACCGTCAAGATCAAATAAAACTGCTTTAATACTCATTTCTTCCGTCCCCTCATTCTCATCCGTGCAATCCGGACAACCTATTCACACATAGCATGCCAAAAATACCACAGGGGACATTATAGCATTACTTTCCATATATCGTCAATGGTTCCTGTAACAAAATCTCTGTTATTAAATGCTACACCAAGAAAAAGTCCCGGCCGTTTGGTCGGGACTTCTATTCGATGTATTTTCATGTTCTACAAGGTAATATCAAAATGCGGTCTTTCCTGCTTCTCTTCCACCTTATCTTCTGCTTTATCGGTGGCACGCTGCGCTAAAAGCTCCTTCAGTTTAGCCGTCAGTTCTTCAATGGTACTTGCGGTTACCTTATTCGGATTCACCGGCGTTTCCGCATCCTTCTCCGGCTTTTTCTCTGCTTTATCCGCCTTTTCTTCCTTCTTTTTCTCTGCCTTTTCCGTGCGTTCTTTCTTCTCCGCACGAAGCTCCTTCTGCTGGTTGCGAAGGTCTTCCTGCATCCGTACGGTCTGCTTGGTCAACTCTGCGAAGTAAGTCACCACTCCGTCTTTATCTACAGTAATGCCCATACGCTTAATCTCATCCGCATCCTCGCCCAGTTCTTCCTTTACCTGGTCAAACTTTTCATCTGCGGTATCGATGATTCCCACGTATTTTTCCTTCACCGCCTCATCTGCTGCCATCTCCTCCAAAGTCTTCGGATCAATGACACAGCTGTACTTCTTGGTGGACTGGTTGTGATAGTACTGTGCTTCCTCATCGGTAGAAAACTCCGCCACAAAGAAATCGATATCTCCGTACTTCTCCTTTAACTCGGCCAGAAGATTCTTTGCCGCTTCGCTAAGCTCCACCTCATCTTCTACCTTCTTCTTTTCCTCCATGTGGATACCGCCCGCATTCTTCCGATATGCCTTTAAGGCATCCTTGTCCATCTGCTTAGCCTTATCGGACATCTCGTACATTGCCGCATCCTCATGGTCCGGATGCTTTGCCTTCCCCATAGCACGGCGCTCCTCGCGGTTATCGCCCTTTAAAATCTCGTTAACGTTTTTCGGAAACCCTCCGAATCTGTGAATTCCGTTCATAAAAAGACCTCCTTATCTTCTTTGCCAAATCCGTTTGTTTGTGGTCTGTCATGCCTATTATTCCATGACATAAATATCCTTGCCTCTTATATCGGCACAAAAAAGCGGAACCATTAGGGGCTCCGCTAAAATTTTAGTTCTTTTTTCCTACTTTACAATAACATCCGCTACCTTCGCCTTACTGGCCTTTAAATAATCCTCTACGGAAAGCTTTAATTGCAGCCCCGGCTTACCTCCGCTGACATGCAGATGCGGCAAACCTTCCACGGAAGCATCGATGACCGTCGGAAACGCCTTCTTCATACCGATGGCGGTACAGCCACCCCGTATATAGCCGGTTACGGTCGTCAGCTCCTTCAGCGGCAACAGCTCCAATGCCTTTTCATTCACTGCTCTGGCCGCTGCCTTTAAGTCAAGCTCCGCCTCAATCGGAATGACAAACACATAATACGCCTTGCTCTTTGCCACCGTCACCAGCGTCTTATACACCAGCTTATGATCCAACCCCAGCGTATCCGCCGTAGTCACACCGTCCACAAACTCATCGCACTCATAAGACTGCATTTCATAAGAAATCTTAAGCGAATCCAGGATTCGCATTGCATTTGTTTTTACTGTTTTTTCCTTTGCCATACTACATTACCTCATACTCAAACATCTCGTATTTCAACTTCGTTCCCACATCAATTCCGTCCGGAAGCAACGCACGGGCTACTAATTTCTTATCAGACGACTCAATGTCCGTGCGTACCAAATGCGCATAATCGCCGTCGATGCTGTCCACCACATAATAATAGTTTTCCATTATACTCCAACTTCTCCTTTTCGTTTTTCTAATTCATGTGTCACATTAAAACCTATCCAAAAGTTCTTTTCTCTTCGCCTCAAACTCCGATGCCGTAATCAATCCTTGCTCGTACAATGAATTCAGCTTCTTAAACTTCGCTTCAATGTCCTCTCCCGAAGATTCTCCGCGACCGCTGTCACCATCCGTATATCGGTTCCATTCCGAACCATTCTCCGATTCGTCGATAATAATCTCATGAGTCGAAACACCCTCCTCGGAAAAAGCATTCTTGTAATTGATTACGGTAATCGCTACCGCAATTCCGGTCCACAGAACACCAAAAAGTCCTGCCACCGGTATCACCACTACGCAGCCGATAATACAAAATGCAATTCCCACGAAAAAGCCTAACTTTGACTGGGTCCTCCCCGGTCTTACCTTAATTCTTTTCTGTGACATACTTTCTTCCTCCCTACTTTTTAAAGGACGCCATCCGCTCCGGAAAAGTCTTTTCCACATAGGCATGCTCTTTCATTCCCACACATTCCGTTTCTTCAAAATCCAGCTCGATAATATACGGCATCCAGTCCACAATCCGCAGAAAATCGTCGCAGTTAAACTTCGGATTAAAAAAAATCAGAATCGAACTCAGGGCGGTACCGTGAGTCCCAATCACAATATTCTTTCCTTCATTCGCTACTAAAATCTCCCTCAGAGCAGCCATATTCCGCTCCTGCACCATACCGATGGACTCGCCGCCCTCTTCATGGAAGGAAAAATCCGCCCAGCGCATTTTCAGCACGTTCCCGGAGGAATTTCCTTCGTTCCCTTTCTCCCTCTCCCGAAGCCGCTCATCCGTAAGGACCTCCTTTTCAAAAAAGGCCGCCGCTTCCTCGATTGTCGCCATACTTCTTACGTACGGACTGCAATAAAATACATCAATCTCTTTATCTCTCAATGTTTCAAGCACAATCTTTCTATCTACAAAGCCCTCCGCGGTCAGCGGTCTGGTGCGGTCGTCCTCGTGGGCATGTACCGGTTCCGCATGGCGGACAAAATATACTTTGGTCATCTTATTCTCCCTTTCCTTATGAAAGTTTCCTATTCATACTCTTCCGTCATTCATTCTAACACTGCACTATTCGAAAGTCAATATTCCGCATGTCCCAACCCAAGCAAAGAGGGCACCTTCATGCCCTCCTCTCTAATCCGACTCTTCTTAACAATTTCCCTTTACCCAGTCAATCACATACTCTGCCACTTCCTCTACAGCCTTCCCGCTGATATCAAAAGTCTCAAATACCGTGTCTCCGTGCCGGTCGTGGGTTTTAAAATACTCGTTATAGTCCACCGAACCCTCAATCCAGTTCTCATCGGTAATCCCTCTGCCTTCTTTCATACGTTTTCTGAGGAGCTCCTCCTCGCAGGTAAGGGCAAGAACTTTTATATCCGGAAAGAACCGTCTGCAATACTGATGGTGTAGCTTGTCCAGATTTCCTGCCATGGTCCAAAGCACCGGTCGTCCGCTCTGCATGATATTCATGGAAAGCTGTTCAATCAAATTCAATCGACTCTCGAAATCTTCATTGGTCTCCGACTTCATATAACCGCAGAAAACATCCGCATCCAGCACCACAAAATCAACCTTCTTCTGCTGAATCATCTGGGCTGTGGTGGTCTTTCCCACACCGCTACACCCGGATAAAACAAACAGGGGCAAGGACACCTGCTCCCAGGTATGTCCGCACTTCGGACACTTTACCGTGGTTCCGTCAACGATTTTATCCCACTCATAATTTCCACACTTAATACACTGTCCATTCATCTGTTTTCCTCCAAAATCTTCTCTACTGTTTTCTTATTCTCTTCTCCGGTGGTCCACACCGCTGCCCAAACGCGTTCTACCCCAAGCTGACGGTACGTTTCCAAACGATGTCTGCCGTCATTCACATGGAACTGTCCGTAGACATAGTCCACAATTAACGGCGGTGCATCCCAACCATCCGCCAGGCTTTCCTTCATCTGCTCAACCACATAGAAAAAGTACTGTATCGCATTCTCCTCATGAAGATACTCCGGTGCTCCTGACTTTACATCCGAAAGCAAAGAAATCGGTATTTCCCGTAATCCGAAATAATGCCGTTCCTCCAGTAAAAGTCCGTCCGCAAGAGCAAGATTCTTTCCGTCCGCCCGCAAAAAATCCTGCATCCATACATCTATCTTTCCCTTTTTGTCATATTGCTTTGCCAAAGATAATGTTCCGTAAATCATACTTTCCCCTTCCGTTATACCTTTGTATAAATCGCTTCTTGTCCTATCTGTTCTTCCGCTGCCGTACCACTTCATACATCATAATTGACGCGGCACAACTCACATTAAAAGAGGTTGCCGTACTCGCCTCCGCCATAGGTATGGTACAAAGCTCGTCGCACAGTTCCTTGTAAGCATAACTTAGTCCCTTGGTTTCGTTTCCGATAAAAAGTAATAACGGTACCGTCAAATCCAACTCATAAATTGCCTTCTGCTGATGGGCGGTAGAACCGTACATCCGAAACGCCCCGTACCGCTCCTTTATATCACTTATCATTCTTTCCACTGTCTCTGTCTCCGCAATCCGAAGCACCGGCAAAGAGAAAAAAGTGCCCATGGACGCAGCTATTACCTCCGGTTCGTACAAATCCACCCCATGCCCGGTTATAATCAGCTATTCCGAACTCCTTCCGCCACGAACTCTCCATAGCGGTTTCTCTTGGTCCGATTCGTCTTTAATACCTGAATATGTTGAAATATATTATTTCTTACCGTAATCCTTGTCATTCTGTGAGCCCGCCTCTTGTCGTATAAACTATGACACAGAAAGCCCGACAGAACCTTCTGTGTCATAAGATTGTATCACACAATGACATTCGGATTTATACCGACTTTACTTTAAAACAAACTCGGTATACGGGGCATATTTCTTTATAAAGTCATCGTAATCACTTTTCTTGGTGGTCCACATAATGACAGGGAAGTAAGTAACCCCTTCCCGTACCAGTGCCTCAAACAGCGGGTTGTTACAGTTAATCTCAAACTCACCGTCCGCATACCCCACAATCACCGGTGGAAGTATCTGATTTGTCCGAATCTTTTCCCTCCAAGCATTTACTTTGTCCTCAAACACTACCGGGTGTACCTGCCATTTGATCCCCTCTTCCGGTCCGCTGCTCCGTACAAACATGGATAGCGGCATAGCAAGAGGTCCCAGATAGTATCGGTCCTCCAGATACAATCCCTCAGAAAAAGCCTTGTTCTTCCGTTCAAACAAAAGGTAGGTATGTATCCACTCTTCCAAAAGTCCGTTGTCGTTATACTCTTTGGCAGATTGCACTCCCGGTGTAAACTTTAGCTCATCTCTACCCTGCTTCTCATACACGATTTTTTTCACGGTTTCTCTTGACAAGGAATACTCTTTAGCCAGCTCCTCCACCGACACACCGTACAAATATTTATTCTGCAGCATTCGGTTCCGCTTTCTGTAATACTGCTTCTGCCCCGAACCTTCGCCCCACGTTTTCTCTTTTTCTTCTGCAAGAGGAACATAGAGCAGATTGCCTCCTGCATACTTTTGAATTTCTTTAAAAAGTTCCGGTGGAAGGACTTCTTTTGCATTTAGATAATTCATACTTTCCCTTCCTTCTACAACATCCTCACCAAAGCCAACACCAACAAATGCACCGGATAAAATCCGTAATACACATACTTTATCACCTTATTGTACGGTCCCTGTTTTCCGCGATACAGCCAAATCGGTATCAATGCCAGCAGTGCAAAGCCTTGTCGAACAATATTCACCGAATGCCCTAATACTTCCACCTCGTAATAGAAACCACTCAGCATTTCTACATTAAGGTAGTACAAGCAAAGTAATTGTCCCACGAAGTGCCACCACTTCCGCCCACGGAAGAAGTAGAACACAAGCACCGTCAATACACCGGCATGATTATAATCTACAAAAGTGACCAGACCCAGTACAAATGCCAAGCATAAGGTTCCGACACATGTTACCGTCCGGAGCCACAGCTTCCCTTTTTTCTTTGCTTTCTCATTCAGCCAAATCAAGAACACCGCAATCAAAAAGGTCCACAACACATTTTGGTGAATTGGGTAAAACAAACTGCTTCCCATGACCAGATTGAACGGAAGTTCCGAAAGCACCGCAAACAAGGCCAGTCGTCCCACGTACTTTTTCAAGGACCGGGTATGGAAGTATCCTTCCACAATCATGAACGCAAAAATAGGAAACGCAATTCGTCCCACACAGGTCATCCAATCATTTCCCGGTATTACCGTGGCCCAAAGATGATCACAAAGCATAAATACCATTGCCAAAACATGCAACGTCATAGAAGAAATCTCTAATTTTGACTTGTGCTCCATTTTTAGTTCCTCCCTACTTCTCCTTCTTCCGTTCACACAGGCTCTGCAGTAAAATTCCGCCGATAATCAGCACTAACGCCACCAATGCTTGAAGCTTTATCTTCTCCTTCAGGACAAGTGCTGAACACACAACAGACAAAAACGGGGTCAAATAGGCCAGATTGGCTATCTTTGCCGTATCCTCTGCGCCCTTTAGCGCCAACGCCCACAACAGATATGCCACTGCATCCGTCATCACACCGAGCCAGATAATTCCAATCCACTGCATTCCCCGCACAGGCACCCAGTCCTCCAGAAACGGTCCCACCGCAAAGGCGCACACCGCCACCGTAAGCCAAATTACCATCATGGTAATGTTCTGGTCGTAATCCTTCTTTTTATTTAACACCGAGAACAATCCGTAGCACGCCGCAGCCACGATACAAGCCACCATACCTGCCGTATTGTTTCCGCCGGTCGTCTCGCTCTTACCTAATGACAAAATCACAATTCCGAGAAAGGAACAAACCATTGCAACACACTTTAACACAGTCACACGTTCCTTTAAAATCAGACAGGAAAACAGCACAATCATCATGGGCCATAAATAATTTAAAATACAAGCCTCCTGGGAGCTGAGTTCACCGATGCCGTAATAATACAGCCCGGAATACAGAAACAAGCCCAAAAATCCAAGCCCTGCCATCACACCGTACTGCTTTGGAGCGTGTTGTTTCATTTCCTTGATTTTTCCGGTTTTTATATTGATGATCAGTAAAAACAAAAATGCAAACACACTGCTGATTGCCAATGCTTCCAGATTCGGAATATCAGCAAGCAACAACTTCACCATGGTTGCCATGGATGCCCAAATCAGTATTGTGATAAAAGCAAAAATATAGTTTTTCTTCATTGGTATCTCCTAAATTATTCTCCTCGCGCCGCCGCTCCGATTTCTACATCAGCCTTGATTTCCTTCGCTCTCTCGTTCCACTTTCCGATATGTCGCCCGTCCCAGGACCAGTAATCACAATTCACGCTGGTACAAACCGCCGCTACCTTTTTGTAAATATCCACCGAAGTTAAGGATGCATCCAACAAGGTCTCATCCTTCAGAGTATTTCGCATCTGACATAAAAATACCGTCTGGTCCTGCTCCCCTGTTCGGATTTCTTTCTCTACTTCAAGCTCAAAGCTAAGTGGACTGCTACACAAAATCGGAACAGGAAGCACTGCTCCTTCCTCCCATTCTACGTCAATATCCATTTTATCACCGTCACGTCCGTCCGCTGTTCCGAAATAATCCGCCAGCGGAAGATTGCTTTCCACCACCAGATTTGCGGAAAACACTTTGTTTCTCCGGATGTTTTCCAAGGTTCGTTTGCTTCCTCCGATAGCACAGATGACACCCATCTGGTCAAACCAACAATAGCTGAACCAGCAAAACAGTCCGAAATCCGGCGTTCCGTCCTCATTTCTCGTGCCGTAAACAAAAAGTGTCTGCGGACAAATATCATTCGTTACAGGTACTGATACTTTTCTCATTCTATTCTTCCTCCCTTTCAAGATTCGTAAGTACGCGTTGTAAATAATCTTCAAATTGCTTAATTTCCTTTTCGGTAAAACCGGTATAATAGCACTCGTTCATACGCTCTGACACCTGTTCATACTCCTGTCGCAGTGCCTTTGCCTTTTCTGTCAACGCAATCAATCGACTGCGCCGGTCTGCCGGGTCCGGTTTCCTTATGATTAATCCAGCATTCTCCATGCGGTCAAGCATAGAAGTCAGCGTGGTATTGGCAAGACTGGTTTTTGCCGACAGACTGCTGATACTGATGTCTTCCTCCTGCCAAAGCACATACAAAATCCGCCCCTGGGCACCGTTAAACTCATCAATTCCCGACGCCGCCAGCATACGGTCAAAAATCCGAGTTCCGGCCTGTTTAATGCGGGAAATCAAGTATCCTCCTTTCGTTTCCATTTCCTCAGCTCCTTTCTATACAGGATATTACTATATAGAAATAAATTTGTCAAGCAATATTTCCTTTACGCAACAAGAAAATGCACTGTTTATCCTATCATTCAGTAAAAAAGCCCCGTCTCCATTCCGAATAAATGAAGACGGGGCAAAATACCATATACAGGTCTTAATTCGAAAACACATGCATCAACAGCCCAATTATTCCGCACACAACTACCGCAACCACCGCAGTACCTATTACCAAAAGAATCTTTTGGTACGGGCGCTTGGCAATTTCCCGCTGTTTCTGAATCTCATCCAAACCTTTTCCTTCGGTGAAGGCTACGATTTCCTTGTAGGTCTGGATATCGTTGTCTTTTTTTACCTTTTCTACCTTTAAGGCAAAATACATGGTAATGGCAAAAATGACTCCCCACGGAATAAAGCCAAGATTTCCGAGCCAATGTACCAACGGAACTACCGATACCAGCATTACCGCAAACAGTACGGTATAAATCATACCGTAGCGATTTAACTTTGTTACTTCTTCTTTTTTGATTTCTTCTCTCATTCTTTCAATATCTCCTTTGATTAGTTTGTCAAGTGAGATTTGAAAGATTTCACTCAGTAACACCAGGCTGTGCACGTCCGGATAGCTTTTATCGTTTTCCCAATTGGAAATGGTTTGTCTGGAAACATACACCCGTTCTGCCAATTCCTCCTGAGATAAGTTTGCCACCTGACGACAATTTTTAATTTGTTTTCCGAGTTCCATCTTGTCACCTCCTTGCACTCTCAATCCTAATCAAAGTTCCGAATTTCCGCTATCAAAAAACGTTGACATCGGCTGTTTTCGGCATGTCAAAAGGTTTTGACATGGTAAAATCACTTCTTTTTTGCCGCATTTCCGATGCGAAAATACGCTTTCATGACAACTGCTGTAACCGCAAGCGAAAACGCCATAATAACACCTTGGCTTCTCATAACATCAAACTGCCAAAACAGCACGCCTAACAGCAACAGGACCGACACTGTTATCACAATCACCAGCCAAACTCTTCCCTGCTTCATTCCCGCCTGCAGGCACAGGTGTATGACTTCAAAAAGAAACATTAAAGCAATACACAGAAGACTTACCCCCACAAAAAGTACCATGGGACCCACAAACCACCAATTCAGCTTCGGGTCGGTCCCCGTCGTTGACTGCCGATATGCCATATCTCCCACAACAACAAACATCCCGACTACCATTAGGGCCAGGGAAATTTCCATGATTCGCTTCACAATCCGTTCTGTTTTTTGTAATTTCATCTCATATTCCTCTTTTTAAGAAAATTTCATCACAAACAATACAACGAATACGCCCCATGCTTCGTACTGCCGTTATATTCTTCCTTATGAAGCCCCTCTTCCTTTTTCACTGCACTTTCAATGAGCTTCTTTGTAAGCTCCGGTACGTCCTCTCTTGTGAGGGCGTCCTCTACGTCCACCCACAGCACTTCACTGTTTTCCTCGTGGTCGGAGGTGGCCTCCCCGGACACATATTCCGCCCGGAATGCGATGTACCAATCGTGCATATTAAACCGGATGCCAATCACATCCAGAGGCTTTACCGTCACCTTCGTCTCTTCCATATATTCCCGCACCAACGCGTCCTGAGGCGTTTCATCCGCATTCACATAGCCCCCCGGTACAATCAGAAGGCCCTTTCCGCCGCCATAGGTGTGACGGGCAAGCAACACCTTGTTATCCTTAATCACAACACCGGTGACACTTTGTCCCCAGTTTGTCGTTCCGTTTTCCATCCTGCTTTCCTCACTTATTCCTCAAAACCCAAGCCTCTCACATCCACATGGTAATCCTTGAAATCCTTGCCACGATAATACACCCTCACCGGCTGATCTACAAAATCAGATTTCGCTTCTCCGTAAATGATCTTTGACGCAAAAATATGCGGCGTTCCGTTCGGCGCGTCATATCGGCATAAAATCGTATAGCCGAAATACGCCCGGTTCTTCTCATCTACACCCAAATTCAGCTTTTCGGCAAGCTTACCCGACAGTTTCACAAACTGCGTAAGACAAGCTCCGCTTATGATAATATGTCCCTGATGCTCCACACCGCAGGTCGTTGCATTCACATAGTTTCCTTCCGCAATCAACCGCTCGGCATTTCTCTTGGTATCATTTTTCCACTTATGTAACACCGCATTTTCCGGAAGAATCGCATCCGTGTCCACGTAGTATTTGCGTGGCTTTGCCAAATCCACATACACCTTTAACTGATTGCTCCGAAGCAATCCAGACGGATTGTAATAAAGGTTCTTACTTTTGAATATATACTCTTGTCCGCTTCCGTCTGTATAACTACACACAATAAAATACGGATACATCTCTCTGGCCCCCATCTGCACCGTCTGATACCGGTTCATGTCAATATCCACGATATCCGCCATTACATAGCGTCCGGACTCCATAAGCTTCTTCTTTTTGCCCTCTCCTGCCTTATAAGACAAGAGCATCCCCAGTGCAAAAAGGCCGAACATTGCTCCCGTTGCAGCCCAGGCGCCACCGAATAACAGGCCAAATTCCCTGTCCGTCCGGCTTAACGCAATAATAATTACAACACCAAGCAAAATAAGCCCCAGTGCCACCCAGAAAAAAATCTTACTGAGCAAATGCCAGATATTGGTTTTGTTTTTCATCGTTATTCTCCCTTTGGCCTACAAAAACTTCGGCTCATCAAATACCACGCCATTTTCCAACAGGTGGTCCAGGAACAGCTTATAATAGTCCGGTAACATCTCCTCCGTCTCATCATGGGCATGCAGAAGAATAATGTGTGCATTGCCCTCTCCGAACAAAGCCGCACCGAATCTCGGATTCATATCGTGCATCCGAGCCCATACATTCTCCTTCGTAAAACCGGAATCCGGCCGGATGGCATACTCCGCAAAGTCAAAGGACCAAAGGGTATCAATATCCTCATGAAGGTTATTTGCCTTCCACCACGGATAGGTAAGCTTGGAATCATCCAGCTTATGAAAACGGTTCTCCCTTAAATACTGCTGTAATATTGCCCGGTTTGCGCCCCCCTTATCTCCGTAAGGAAAGCGGAACGGTCTCACGGTACGCTTCACACCGCATGCTTCATACAACTCGTCAAGAACATTTTCACACTTTACTATCTCCTCCAAACATTCCGGCACGGAAAGCTTGGAAAACTGCGCATGAGAGTAGCTGTGATTGCCCAAAATCATCCCGTTTTTCACCGCATACACTGCCTCTTTATAATAGCGCTCTATATTTTGTCCCGTCGCGAAAAAGACTGCCTTTATCCCTTTCTCATTTAAGTAGTCCACAATAGCCGGCGTGTTCTTTGACGGTGCATCATCAATGGTTAAAATAGCGTGATTCATATGTATTCTCCTTTTCGTTATTATTATCTTTTCGGACGTCGTTTTCCCGTTGTCCGTAACTTTCGGTTTCTCTTTTATATACAGAGCCTCATCTCTTCCATCCCATCCTCTATCAGTCCTGTTTCCACAAAACCAAAAGAACGATATAAATGCTTCGCCCTCTCGTTTCCCAACGATACTCCTGTAAAAATCTCCTTTGCATCAAAGCGTTCCTTCAAATATGCAATCCCTTGTTTTAGAGCCTCTTTTCCGTAACCTTTGCCCTGCTGCTCTTTATCTATTAAAAACTTCCACAAGGTATATTGCTTTCTGGACTCGTAATATCCCAGCATTATAAATCCTACCGGCTTATCACCTGCGTAAATACCAAAAGGAAAGGCGGTGTCTTTATAAACATAAGCCTGTGCCAGGGAAGCGGCAACGGTGGATACAAATGATTTCTGGTGCTCTGCTACACTTAGGGCCAACACCTCATCCAAATTATCTTTGGCTATTTCCTTTAATTGTATCATAGATATGCCTCCCCTCCGCACATATTTATTCTTTATTCTACCATTACACTTTTTCAAAGTCAATGTTTGCGCGGAATCCCAGCACAGCTCAACAACAAAAAAAGTGCAACCACATATACTTCCCTATAGGCGATTGCAACTTTTCTATTATTCTTCTTATTTCCTCTACCTTCCCCTTACCTGATACTTCAAATACGCCCGTCTGCCAACAAGCACAAATACCCCGATGAACAACGTATACAAAATCGGTGCTACCTGCTGCATAGTCAAAAATCCTCCCGGAACCGGCACCAGACGGTAATCCAAAAATCCCCATATTGCCACTACATTGATTGGATTCAAATCGAAAAGTTGACCCAATACCCGGTATTCATAAGGCACCATTATCATCATCGGTAGAAGCACCAATACACCGATGATTGCCACAACAGCCACCGTACTGTTACGGAACAACTCCGAGCAGCACAAAATAAGGGAAGTGTACAACAATGCCGCAATTATCGTCACCACGTAACTATACAAAATTGCCTCACCGAAAGTCATCTGCACCATACTGGACGGCACATTTAACTGAATCGGTGCGAAAAGTCCCTCTGCTCCAAAAATAATCAACTGAGGAATCGCCGACACCAGTAAAATAATTCCGGTACTCACCATGGTAAATACCATCCCGGCAGTGAGCTTTGCCCAGTACAGCATCTTTCTTCCGTTACGGCTGCACAATACCAGTTGATCCGTCTTTTTCTGGTGTTCATCCGCAAACAGATTTGCCAGACAAACCGCCAGCATGATTGCTATCATAACAATGGCGGTATAAGCCATGGCCCAGGCCGAATAAGGCCCCACATAATACTCATAGGTCCACGGCACAGAGTCCTCATTTTCAAGAACTTCCCGCCAATAGTCCTTTTCCTTCTCCGTCAGATATTGTTCCTCCATGGCGGATTCGATTCGCATTTTTCTGGCAGCATAAACCAGTTCTTCCTCCTCCGCAATTCCCAGTGCCGCTTTCACTCCTTCCACTGTTCCCGCACTTAAGACATCCCCACTACACACGCCTCTGACCACCACATTATACAAATCCGAGTATACTTTGAATGCGTTTTCATCGGTTGCCATGGCGGTAAACACTTCTTCCAACAATGCATCATCCACGATTCGTCCGATGATCGGCTTTTGATTTTCCTTATCCTGCTGCTCCGCCTCGTATTGGGTTGCTTGTACACCTTTTATATCACGCGTTACCGTCACTTCGATAACAGCGTTTGCCACCATAGTCAGAAAAACTATTCCAAATGCAATCCAAGTCATCTTTCGGTCTAATATTTTCTTAAGTTCATAACGGACTAAGGTTCGAAAATTTTTCATAGTTACTCCCCCTCCTCCTCAAATTGCGATAAATAAAACTTTTCTAAATCACCGTTGCTCTCATCCCATACTCCCTGATAAATCAACTGTCCGTCCTTCATCATAAGTACTTCGTCCGCAATGTGCTCGATATCCGACACAATATGGGTGGACAAAAGTACAATACTATCCTTTCCCAGCTCTGCAATCAGGTTGCGGAAACGAACCCGTTCCTTCGGGTCCAAACCAGCCGTCGGTTCATCCAGCACCAGCACTTCCGGATCATTTAACAGCGCCTGTGCAATGCCGATACGCTGTTTCATACCGCCGGAATAGGTTTTCATCTTCTTTTTTGCCACATCTTCCAATGCCACCAGTTTTATCAGTTCTGCCGCCTTCCGTTTTGCCTGCTCCTTGGAAAGCCCCTTTAATGCCGCCATATACATCAGAAAATCAAAGCCGCTAAACTCCGGATAATACCCGAAATCCTGTGGGAGATACCCAAGTAAAGCACGATAGTTTTCCTCACTCACATCCATCCCATCCAACGCAATGGTTCCTTCTGTGGGCTTTAAAATACCGCAAAGCATCCGCATGAGCGTGGTTTTTCCCGCACCGTTGGCACCCAACAGACCGTATACGCCTTTATGAAGCTTCAGGGAAATGCGGTCCACCGCTATTTTATTCTGATACCGTTTTGTTACCCTGTCTATGATCAGTTCCATGTTAATTCCTCCAAATGTTTCATTGTCTTTCCGTATTCTTTCATCAGAACTATCGCTAGAAGCACTGCCGCAAGCTTCCACCATATACTCCCCTCTGCGCCGTACAGATTAGGCAAATACAACCGGGATATCGGACAAAGCGCGCACACAAAAGCACTGATACCGCCGCAAACAAACATCCCCTCTCTTCCCGGCAAATGCCGCACTACCACAAGCCCCAGTACCGCTGTCAAAAGATACGGGACAAGAATATACACACAGCTTGTGAAAAGCTGCGTCCCTAATACAAAAGCCGCCGGAATAAGTCCCAAGAGTTGTACCGCTCCAAGCATACTCATTCTGGCAAGCAGTACCGTTCGTAGGGAAAACCGTGAGGTCATTTCCAGCTCCGCCATCCCGTAGGCAGTGGATCTGGCAAACTCTAAGATAAGCAGAAGTGCCCCGAACGGCACCACAGCCGACAGCACCCAAATACACTCCTGTTCCGTATACTGCGCAATCCATACCACCGAGCCGAACAGCAGAAAGGAAACTGCCCATACCCACTTTCTGATAAAAGCCGCTTGTGAAAACAGCAAAGTCCCAAGTCCCGCTTCTTTCCGCGGAAGAGCCCGCAAAAAGTCTTTCTTTCTCTTCGGTTCCGGTGCCGCAAACATCTGCTTTAGCAGCTCTTTTTCCTGTTTTTTGATACTCATAGGCCCGCTCCTTTCTCCTGCAAAGTTTCTCTCAGTTTCTTTAACACTTGTTTCAACTGTCTGTTGACCGCAAACCTGGAACAGCCCCGCAGCTCACAGATTACCTTTACCGGCACCTCATTGACATACCGCAAAAGCACCAGCTCCCGTTCCTCAGTCGTAAGCGCCTCCATGGCCTGCTTCATAACCACTCGTTCCAGCACGCGCGCCTCCGGGCCATCCTCCGATACTTCCTCCGGAAGCTCTTCAAACACCCGCTTGCGGGATTCGTCAATGCACAGATTCCTTGCAATGGTGTACAGATAGTTCAGTTCCCTGCCCCGTTCTTTATAGGTACTGTTTTCCAAAAAGCGTAGGAAGGTCTCCTGAGTCACATCTTCCGCTACCGTTTGGTTCTGTAATTTAAAATAGCAATAACGGTAAATTTTGTCATATTGCGCCTCGTAATCCATGGAGCCCCTCCTTTCTTTTGTAATCGGAAAATTCGTCGACGATTTTCCTTTCATAGTGATTAACGAAAAACTCCCCCGCAATGTGCGGGGGAAGAGAAAATTTTAATTATTTACACTTTTATTTCTTGCACCGAATCAGTCCCCATATGCCGACGGCAACTAAAAGAACGCCTATGACACTTTCAATAATCACACCGCCGGCTCCCAAAGTTCCCACAACAAAAACCGCAGTCGGCCCGTCTGCGCCTCCGATAAAACCTACGGAACCAGACGGTTGTGAGGATAAAACAGCTCCGATAATCATGGGTACGATTACGCCTAACAAAACCAGTCCTCCTGCAACAATGGAAATGATTGATAATACTTTCTTCATTATGTATCCTCCTATCTTCTTCTACAAAATACAAACATTCTCGTACAGTCCCTTATCAAAGATATCCCGAACTGTCCTATCGTCTACGATATAAACTTCCACTTTGTTCACAAGCATCTCAAAATCATTGAACTCACATACCTCTACCTGTTCCACACCATCATAAAACCACCAACGGCTTGTATGATTGGTAATGGCACATTCCCGGTCTTTGTATACAAACTCGATTTCTCTGCCGTGCATAAGAAAATCTGCTATATCGCTAAATACGTATTCTTTCATTTCATACCCTCCCCCTACCGGGTTATCTTCAGGCAATAAAACGACGGTCTGCCTGGTAACTGCTTATCCGGTTTATTCCAAATATCAGCACAATCCATTTCTTTCATATCTTGAATCGTCATCTCTCCGATAGAAAGAGTCCGTTTCTTAATCATCGGGCTTTCCTCGTATTCATAATAACTCATCAGCCAAACATGCCATAATTCTATGGACTCTGCCTTTTCAAGGGCATCCCTCATATAATTCAGTATCTGTTCTGCCCGACCGTCCGTATAATTCCATTCCAAAGATACTCCGTACTTTTTGTCCGTATAATCCCCCACATCCGGAAATAAGCGCAAATAGAAATTACCATCTGCGCCGCCATCATCTATGATACCATTATCAATATGTATCGGATACTCTTTTAACGGTGCCACTTCCTGTAACGGTATATCTGCAGCTATAAACGTACAAACGCTCATTATCTTTTCTCCTCTACATATATTTCTGTTCCATAATGACTGCTCTGAAATTCGGAATCCAAGAAGACATTGAAGAACGGTGTCATCTTGTTCTCCAGCTCGATATTCTGCGGCTTCGGCATAGAAAGAAGCATATCGGAAAATTCCGGTGTCACATTTCCCTCAATCATCTTCCCGTAGGTCCAGTCACTTTCCTTTAACTTCCCGTACCGCAAGGCCAGCTCAATCCATTCGTCCTCTCCGTTCCAGCAGTGTATTTCGAAAGTTTTCGCAGTCTTTAAGGCTTCCTTCAGCAACGCCAACCACTTTGAATTGTCCTTTTCGGTTCTGTCAAAATAGATTGGGTATATTTCGTTTTCACAAGCAGGTGCATCATTTGCCTTCAAGCCGATTATTTTCTCTGTTAATGCCTTCTCTAAATCTTTCATCGTTCCCTCCGATATTCAATCACCTATTATTTTATCTCATTCCCCTCAGCATCCAAAAAAACATAATCCTGCGGAAGTAACTCATAATAATAATGGAACGGATACTCTCCTTCCGCGATTTCCACCTCTGTTATCTCACCCAATCCACCGATATTTCCGGTAATCTGTATCTTCTTGCACTTTGGATTGTTCACCAAAAAGGAATAGCCATCTCCCCAGTTGTAGACAGCGATATCCTGTCCTCGCTCCACCGATTTGTATCTGCCTCCGCCACGGTGATTTCTTCCCGTGCCTTCGCAATTAAATCTTCTTCACCTTTTAATTTTTCTCGACAACCGGCCAAAGCAAGCACCACAATGCAACTTAACATTAACATTAATATTAATAGCTTATTCTTCTTCATTTACTTTCCTCCCTTTCCAACTCTACCAAAATCACTTCCGGCCGATTGTTAAAGCGAAACGGAAAGGCACTGTTTCCGATTCCCCTGCTCACAAACATCGTTGTCATTCCTTCCGTAAACAGCCCCGCATCGTATTCCGGAAAAAAGCCCTGATTCGGCACCATCAGTCCGCCCACAAAGGGTAGTCGGAACTGCCCGCCGTGTGCATGACCGCTGAGAACCAAATCTATGTTACTGTCCGCATAGCTTTCAAACAGTTCCGGTCTGTGAGACAGCAAAATCGTGAATTCTTCTATATTCCCCGAAAGTGCTTGTAGTTTTTTCTTCATAACGGATTCGGAATCCCCATACAAATCATCCGTCGGAAAAGCAGGGTCATTCACACCGATTACCACCATCTTTTCTCCGGACAACTCCAACTCGACACTCGCATCCTCCAAAACAATAACGCCCTGCTTCGTCAGTCTTTCTTTTAACTCGTCATACTCAGATATACGGGCTTCATGATTTCCCGTCACATAATAGCAGGGAGCAATCTCCATAGCAGCCGTCGTAAACTGCAAAGCGACCTCAATATCCGTCCTACGGCAATCGACAAGGTCTCCTGTAATCGCAATCATATCCGGTGCTGCCTCCCGTAACATAGTCAGTAGCTTTTCGTTCTCTTTCCCCATCTCCGTGTTATGCAAATCGGATACATGGGCAATCCGATATCCGTCAAATCCTTCCGGCAAACGATTGCTTGTAACCGTATATCGGTTTAACTCCAGCGCCGTGTTGCCCCAGACAGTCCACATAATAAGGGCTGACAAGAAGGCTGCCAAGACTCCAAGCAAGATTCTTCTTTTTTTCTTCACTCCTGTCCTCCCTACTCAAAAACGGTTTCATGGTAACTCGTATTCCAGTTTACCACGAAACCGCCTATTCTTCCACTGTTTTTAGTCAAAAATTCCACGCAAAAGTAAGCCTACTCGGAAGGTCCTCCGCTTTGCTTAAAAGCGTCGAGCAACCTCCCATAACTCTCCTCCGGTATTTTAACGCACAAATCCCACATCCCCTGGAATCTGACGTACCCATCCTCGTGAAGTCTAAGATGTATCTTCGTCCCGTCCTTCATGTTAAAATACAGATGATATATCTCAGAATCTACCATATGTTGCCAACCTTCCTTCGCCGCCACATCCTGACAAAGGAGAAACTCTTCCGCGTCAAGCTTCTCAATAAACTCCCTTATATATGCTTCCTCCTTATCTAACACATACAGCTCTTCCTTACTATAAAACCAGGACTCCCGGCTTTCGAATTGTACTCCGGCAATGTTTCCTGACAGATGCAACCGGTCCTCATACAGTTCTTTCCCGTATTTTACGGTAATACCGTTGTTGCAAATATACATGCTGATAACACCGTTTGCCTCCTTTGTACAAAGCATAAACTCCGGGGCATACCCCTTCACGGAGTAAATATCTCCGCCGATGCTGCCCGCAAAGTCCACATAGCCCTCCTCCGGGGTCCACTCGTCAATCATCCCGGTTACGGTGCCCAGATACTCTCCTACAATGCCTTCTACTTCGGTGAAATTCTCATAATACACATAGCAACGTCCTTCATAAATAAAGAAGCCTATCATATCAGCCATGGCCGTCGCTTCCTTCGACAGGGATACCTCCATGGCCGGAATCGTAATCCCTTCTTCCGATACCGTATATTCGGACGGTAGTTCTCCTTTTGTCGGAAGCGTCGATAACTTCCAAATCCCGCCTGCTACAATCATGCAGAGACAGGCGGCCAAAGCGCCCCACTTTACCCAAGCCGCGGTTTTCGCCTTCTTCGGCGGTTTCCTTCCCGGTGCCGCTTCCGCAATCAGGTCCTCGTCCATCTTTCCGAGCGCATCCAATAATCTTTCATTCTTCATAATACGATACCTTCCTTCTCAAGAGTCTTCTTCAATTTATTTCGGATACGAAGTAACGTCATTTTCACCTTACCCTCGCTGATTTCAAAATCTTCCGCAATCTCTCCGATTGAACTCAAATACCAGTACCGTCTTACAAACATCATTCTTTTTTCCACCGGTAATTCATGGGTAAAGCGGTTTAATACCTCCACCAAGTGTTTTTCTTCTACTGCCTGTTCCGTACTGTTTACCGCCGGAACACACTCCTGCAGTTCGTCCAGCACAAGGGGGACCTGACCACAACCACGCTTTTCCCTGACATAATACCTATAGCGGTTCAAGGCGAGGTTGCGCGTGATTTTTCCAAGAAACGCCGGCAAGTTGACCGGACACTGCGGTGGGATAGCCTCCCAAGTCTTCAAATATGTATCGTTTACGCATTCCTCGCTGTCCTGCTCGTTATATAAAATGTGATACGCAACGGAATAGCAATACTTCCCATATTTGTCCGCAGTTTCCGATATGGCAGTTTCTGAGCGCTCATTGTACAATTGAATTATCTGCCTATCGTCCATCTTTTTCTCCTCTCTGTGTAATAAGGCCTTTCATCCCAATAGACACCAAAAGTACCATTGCGTAACACTCTTTTTCAAAAAAATCAATACCATTATATCATGCAATACAAGATATCACATTAGGTATTTATTAACACAAAAAGGCAGCCAACCTACGATTCTAAGCTTAGCTGCCTTATTTTGCTTATTCCTTTTTCTTATTCTGTAACATTATATTCCTCTGTAACCCAAGGTTCTTCTGTTAAATCAATTACAGTACCGTCCGGTTCCTGAGTTTCTTCCTCAATTACCGTATAAGTTATCACATCTTCTCTACCGTCATCGCCTATTTGAGCAACCCAACCGGAACCATTAAATAGAATTTTAACATTTTCTACCAATGAGTTTCCGGTTGCCGCATACGCAACCCCATTACCTCCTACAATCAAAACTCCTGCGATTGCTGCTGCGATTGCCACTTTCTTCATCAACGAACCTCTAACTTTCTTATTCTCTAATCTTGACATATTTCTCACCTTTCTGCTTAACGCTTCTGGAGCATGTATTCCTGTGAATGTTTCCTTGTATTCAATTTTCAGTTTCATATCCTCATTCATAATCAATCATGCCTCCTTTAATCTTTCTTTCAGCTTCTGTCTTGCCCGGAGCAATCGGTTTTGGACTGCCGTTTCAGAAATTTTCAAAATATCTGCGATTTCTCTGACGTTATAATCTTCAAAATAGTACAGATGAACAACCTTCCTATATTTCATCGGAAGTTCTCTCACTGCATAATATAGATTACTTCTTTCAGGCATCTCAAATGCCGGTTCATGCGACAAATCTTCCATGGAAGCAACCTTACGCTTCCATGTGGTTCTCCACAAGCTCTTACACTCATTCATCGCTACTCTAATCAGCCAAAATCTTGCCTGGTCATCATCCGCAAAACATTCTTCTCTTTCCAAAAGTTTCATAAAGGTATTCTGCACAACATCTTCTGCATCCATATAATTTTTACAGCCATTTAGCGCTATCCTATATATACAATCCAGATAGAGTGTTACCATTCGCCCATATTCATTTGCGTCCAAACTAATTCTCCTATCTTTTTCCTATCTCGAAAGGCCCTTCTAATAATAAAACGTTTTAAAAGGACAAAATATCCCAAACAAATTATTTTTTTCATACCACTTTTTTTCTTTATACACTACTCTTAATTGAAAACAAACAGGGAGGTCTATCAACCTCCCTAACTCTTACTTCATACCGAACACACGCCTTCCAGACGAAATCAACCGGAACTTTCCTTATCTCACCGTAATCTCTGTTTTTCCGATTCGTACCGCTTTCACCTCATCCAAATTAATCGGAACACGCCACTGATAGGAACAGTTCAGTGTTGTTCCGTCACCCATCGGGACACAAGTTCCTCCACTGTCTCCGATGGTTGCCCCATTCTCGAGAACAACCTTTAATTGGCTCACAATTGCCAACGTCCCTTTCTCATAATCGTACCGAAAACGAAGCCCGGTATTGGTTAATTCGATATCGGTAAACAACACAGACATTTCTTCCCGCGTATGCAAATTCATAAGCATTACCTCTGTATCCGGTAACGCTACAGACTCCGGCGGCTGGCTCCGGTCAATCGTAAACGAAAACTCCCAGACACCTTCTGTAACCGTTTTCTGTCTTTCAGACTGTACGCCACGCATCAAATCTTCCAATACAAGATGTACCTCTAAAGGTTTCGTATCCAATGCAAACCCTTCTCCCGTTGCGTAGGAAAAGTCCATAAGAAATAACGCCGCACCGTCTCCGTCCAAACCGTGAAACTGCACTCCGTAGCTTCCCAAACCACCGACTCCATCCATCGGATCAGGAGAAACCTCAAACTTAACCTCGTCAAAATTATAATGCTGACGCTTGGAAAACGCCACTCCTTCTACACGCAACAATAAATAGAAGTTATCATCGCCCATCGTTACAGAATCTACCGTAACGGTAGTCTCATCAACAGTTTTACTCTGACTTATGTCCTGACTCAGATGGTTAAGCAGTGCCTTCTGCCCCTCACTCATCTCCCGCCCGGTCACGAGTCCGAAATAATGACCGAACCAGTTTTGTATACTGTCACCATATATAACCGCAACGGCACAGGCTCCCGTCAAAAGCAATGCCAACAAAGCCGCCACCAGCGAAATCGGAACCCTCCGACGTAGGGAGATATGTTTCGAAGTGGCAATTTCACTACGTTCCAAAACCTCTTCATCCAATCCACTTATACTTTTAAATAAATCTTCTCTATTCACTGAAATATCCCTCCTTACAAAGATGTACTTTCAGCATCTTGCGGGTTCTGCTTAAAATAACCATTACGTTATTCTCGGTCATGCTATACCTCTTTGCAATCACAGATACCGGTTCCGTAAAGAAATAACGGCGTACAAATACATTTCCTTCCCGTTCCGGTAATTCCCGTACAAAGCTCCGGATGCTCTGTTCCAGTTCTTTAGCCATGTATTCGCTTTCCGTGTCCGACTCGTTTGCTATACATTCCGCCAACTCTTCCAGTACAAGATGTACCTCACCCCCACCACGCTTCTCTGCGTTCCGGGCATGGAAGCGGTTAAAGGAAAGATTCCGGGTAATTTTCGCAAGAAACATACGAAGTACCGTTGGTCTCTGCGGCGGCATTGCATTCCATGCAGCAAGCCAGGTGTCGCTCACACACTCCTCCGAATCCTCTGTATTATGTAAAATATTCTCCGCTACCGAAAAGCAATAGGAACCGTACTTGCTGTCAGTTTCGTGAATCGCTTCTTCCTTCCGTTTAAAATAAAGCTCAATAATCTGAGAATCCTCCATGCACTGCCTCCTTTCGTTGTTCTAAAGGTCCCTTCACTCTATAAGACAGGAAATCACAGTGAAACCTTACAAAATTATGTATATTTTACTTCCTTATGTTTCATATTCCTCCGACTATTCTTTCATCTTCCTCCCATAGTCGGGTCCGTTTTCCTCTTCCTTCCCGACTATTTCTCTATTTTTTCAATTTAGTCGGGACTCCTCCTCTCTTTTATCCCGACTCCTCATCCCTTTTTCTCTTTTAGTCGGGGCGTCCTCTCAAATTTCACCCGACTGCTTCTTCCTTTTCAACATCTAGTCGGGTTATTCTCCTACAAATCACCCGACCATATTTCAATGTCTCCATTTTAGTCGGGATTCCATACCGCAAAAGCCATAAAAAAGTCATATTCTTCTCTCACTTAACTTAACAGTCCTACAAAACAGGCAATATCCACCATTTCTACGCCAAAAACCGCCTCCGGTTTCCCGGAAGCGGCCTAAATTCATTCCTATTTCTCTTACTTCTCCGCAAGCTCTGCCAACTGGCTCTCATGACGAAGGAAGAAGTCGAACCGCGGCGGTAAGAACTTGGTCTCACCGGTCGGATTTGCCAGTACATCCTTCATGTCTGCAAATGCGTAGTTCCAGTCGTATACCTTTTCGGACAAACCTACATACTCACGTACCGTCTCGCAACCGGTCGGTGCAATCGGGTGAAGGAGTAACAATGCAGTCTTGATACCGTAGAAGCAGTCTGTAAGAAGCTGGTCGCGAAGTGCTTCGCCGCCTTCTTCCTCTGCCTTCTTAATGTTGTTTGCATAATGCTTGTTCAGCAAACGGATATAATCATCCAACACATAGGTAATGCGGTGGAAATCATGGTTGTACATATGACGCTCGTACTCAAGGATAGCTTCTTCGGAAGCCGCCTTAATCTTCTCATCCACAACGCCCATCGGAATCACGGAATTGTTGTACTTCTGTACCGTATACAGACAGGAACGTACGATACGGTTGAATACGTTGGTCAGAAGATTACCTTCCTTTAATACCGGGTCCACACCCTCACGCTCATTCTCCGGCAGATAAATCTGCGGCTTGAAGCTGGAGCTCTTGGTGGAAAGACCAAGGCTTAAGAAGTGCATACGAAGCTGCTCCGGCGTATAGAACGCCAACAAATCCTTTGCCATCGGCGGCTTGATTTCGGAGCTGGAGCTTGCCTTCTTTTCCATGAACAGAATATGGCGGTTTGCAATAATCTGCGGAAGCTTCTTATAGTCAATTTTCACCGGCTTGCCTGCCTCTGCGTCTGCTGCCGCAAACATAGCCATTTCGGCAATACCGTAGAAATAAATATTGTCTTCACCGATAAACTGGTACACCTGGGAATCTTCACCCATCCACCATTCCTTCCATTCGGACGGGTTCTTGCCGCGCTCCTCAAGGCATGTCTTCGTAAAGGAAATCGGTGCCCATAAAGACTCCGGCCATACCCAGAAGGTCAAATCCTTATTACCCTCGCACTCCGGCACCGGCACACCCCATTCGATGTTACCGGACAAACGGAACGGAACCAAGGTCTTACCGGTACGGCAATTGATATTACGCTCCGCCAATGCCGCTCTCGCCTTGTCACGATCATCCAATGATGCGAATACAAAAGTGACCGACGGCTTCTTTTCCTCGGCAATCACTTCATGTGCCGGGAAAGCCGCAGTCAGCTCCGCAAGACCCGCTTCGTAAGCTGCATCGAACACATCCTTATCCGGTGCTCCCTCGCCCGTGTAGGTCTTCGGGTTTACCGCAATGAGCTTCTTCTGCACGTAGATAACCGGCTTCTTTAAAAACTCTTCGATGGTATTTAAAATATACTTACGAGTATTGGTATTCGCACGTACCTCGTTGATATACTCCTGCATTTCGTCGGTAAAGTTCTCCAAGGAGAAGTACCAGTTCTTTACCTCGATAATCTCCGGGGTCTTACCGGACAGCATGCTCTTCGGCTCGATTAACTCCGACGGCATATACTGATGTCCCAGGTCACACTCGTCCGCATAACCCTTTTCGGAACAACAGCCCTCAATCGGACACTTACCTACCACCTGTCTGCCGTTTAAGAGTACCTTAAACTCCGGGTCGTAGAACTGCGGGGTGGACATCATCTTTAACTGTCCTCTTTCGTACAGAGCCTCGAACAGCTCCTTAGAAGACTCTACATGATGCTCGGCACCGCGATATAATGCGGATGCACCGTAGTAATCCGGATAAATCTCATAGGCATGTAAGGTGTCCTTCTGAATCTTGTGATTCTTTTCCACGTAATCATGAATGGTCATGTCTGCCGGAATCACACCGCTCTCCTGCTGCTTACGGAAGCCCTCCAAAATCGGAGAACCGTAGCAGTCGGTACCGGATACGAAAATAACATTTTCTGCGCCGATACGGTCACGCATAAAACGCGCGAAAGTATCTGCGTGTACAAATAAGCCACCCACATGACCGAAATGCAGCTCCTTGTTGCCGTACGGCATACCGGAGGTAATCACTGCTTTCTTCGGAAACACCGGACGTCCTTCCGGCTTTCTGAACTCTTTTCCCATAGTTCCGCCTTTCTTCCTACCGCACTTCCTTGTGAAGTTTTCTAATTGCGTTGCGTTAATGAAAAATTCTACGGAAACCCGCTCTCGCTCATGCACCGACGTAGCAGGCACTAAGCTCGAAAGGACCTCGCTAAGTGCTGACGTCGGCTTATGGTTTCCTTAAGATTTTTTCATTTCCGCACCGCAAAGATTGCTTCCGAAAGGAAGTGCTGGTTTAAGTCAATTTGAAAAAGTCTATTTTCCGGCAACTGTCTGTGAATCCAAAAAGATTTCAGATTAGCCGGTTGTTATTTGACGTCTATCGTCTAAATATAACTTAGATTTATTTTACTACGATGTTGTAGAGTCTACCCTTGACATACAACTCTTTTACAATGTTCTTTCCGTCAAGGAGTGCAGCGATTGCTTCATCGGCGTGTACCTGTGCCTTTACAGCAGCTTCGTCTGCTTCTGCCGCTACCATGAGTTTTGCTTTTACCTTACCGTTCATTTGTACGGCGATTTCGATTTCGTCTTCCTTGATTGCTGCTTCGTCGTAGGTCGGCCATGTCTCGTAAGCGATGGTGTTGTCATGACCTAAGATGCTCCAAAGTTCCTCGCCTGCGTGCGGGCAGATACAGGAGAACATCTTAATGAAGCCTTCTGCGTATTCCTTCGGACACTTGCCTGCCTTGTATGCCGCATTCATAAAAATCATCATCTGGCTGATTGCGGTGTTGAAGCCCAGCACCTCAAAGTCGGAGGTTACCTTCTTTACGGTCTGGTGATATACCTTAGTCAAGGTGCCGTCGTTGTCCTCGGTCAGGTTCGCTGCATCGGTGAAGAAGTTCCATACGCGAACGATGAATCTTCTTGCGCCCTCTACGCCCTGCTGGCTCCACGGCTTGGAAACCTCCAGCGGTCCCATGAACATCTCGTATAAACGAAGGGTATCCGCACCGTAATCTCTTACGATATCACTCGGATTTACTACGAATTCCGGGAATCTCTTACCCATCTTAATACCGTTGGAACCTAAAATCATACCCTGGTGAACCAGCTTCTTGAACGGCTCCTTTACCGGGGATAAGCCCTTATCGTACAGGTAACGGTTCCAGATACGGGAGTACATCAGGTGTCCTACCGTATGCTCCGGTCCGCCGATGTATAAGTCAACCGGCATCCAGTGCTTTAATAATTCATAATTTGCAAATTCCTTGTCATTATCCGGATCGATGTAACGAAGGAAATACCAACTGGAACCTGCACTACCCGGCATGGTAGAGGTCTCACGGGTACCCTTTACACCGTTTGCATCGTACTGTTTCCACTCGGTTGCGTTCTCAAGCGGTGCCTTACCGTTCTTTCCCTTGTAATCGGAAAGCTCCGGAAGGATTAACGGAAGCTCTGCATCGTCCAATACGTGGATATTTCCGTCTTCCATATAAACAACCGGAACCGGCTCGCCCCAGTAACGCTGTCTTGCGAAAATCCACTCACGGAAGTGGTAATTTACCTTTCTTCTGGCAACGCCCATTGCCTCTAACTTCTTTGTAATGGCTTCCTTTGCGTCCTCAACCACATAGCCTGTGAACTCCTCGGAATTCATAAGCTTGCAGCCCTTACCAAGGTAATCGTACTTTTCAAACGCCTTCTCGGAAACATCGCCGCCGTCAATAACCTGAATCATCGGGATATTATGAACAATAGCATACTCGAAGTCACGCTGGTCGTGGGACGGAACCGCCATAACCGCACCGGTACCGTAGTTCGCAAGTACGAAATCACCGATAAAAAGCGGTACTTCCTTACCGTTTACCGGATTGATGGCAGAAATGCCCTTTAACGGACAGCCGGACTTGGTCTTGTTCAGCTCCGTTCTGTCCATATCATTCTTCTTTAAGGTCTCTGCGATATACGCCTCTACCTCTTCCTTATTCTCGATACGCGGCATCAAATCCTTTACAATCTGTCCGTCCGGAGCAAGTACCATAAAGGTAATACCGTAAATCGTCTCGATACAGGTGGTATAAATAGAGAAGCTTCCGCCGCCTACAATCTGAAAATCCACCTCAACACCTTCGGAACGTCCGATCCAGTGGCGCTGCATTTCCTTCGTAGACTCCGGCCAGTCAATCTCGTTTAATCCCTCCAATAACTTATCCGCAAAAGCAACCTGGTCGATAACCCACTGCTTCATGTTCTTACGAACCACCGGATAACCGCCACGCTCGGACTTACCGTCAATAACCTCATCGTTGGAAAGAACGGTACCAAGCTCCTCACACCAGTTTACCGGCATGTCGATGTACTTTGCGTAGCCGTCCAAATATAACTGCTTAAAAATCCACTGGGTCCACTTATAGAACTTCGGGTCACTGGTCGCTAACATCTTCGTCCAGTCATAGTCAAAACCAAGCTCCTTTAACTGCTTGGAGAAGGTCTCGATATTCTGCTCCGTAAAGCCGTTCGGATGGTTACCGGTGCTTACCGCATACTGCTCTGCCGGAAGACCGAAGGAATCGTATCCCATCGGATGCAAAACATTGTAGCCCTGCATACGCTTCATACGGGACATAATGTCCGTAGCGGTATAGCCCTCCGGATGACCTGCATGAAGGCCTACACCGGACGGATACGGGAACATATCCAAAGCATAATACTTCGGCTTGCTAAAATCCCAAACATCGGTTTTAAAGGTCTGATTCTCTTCCCAGTACGCCTGCCATTTCTTCTCAATGACACTAGGATTGTACGTTTTTTCCATAATAAAAAACTCCTTTCAGATAAATAAACGAAAGGCTCTCGCCTCTCAAAAGAGACGAAAGCCTGATCTTCCGCGGTACCACTCTCATTCAAAGGCTTAAGCCTCTGCACTTTTCATCCGTTAACGGTGATGAACCGCTGTCCCCTACACAAAACCACAACGTATGTGCCCCTTCAGCGACAAAGCTCCAAGGTCTGTTCCATACATTCCGTTACCGTCTCGCACCACCCGGCGGCTCTCTGAAAACAAAACTGCATGTACTATTCCTTTTCCCAGCATTTCACATATTTCTTACTATATCAGAAAATCGGGATTTGTCAAGGGTTTTAACAACGAAACTCTCTTACAATCCTCACATTCCGCCTTCACAGCTCCACTTCTTCCCTATCTTACAAATCACTACAACCGCTCCTACCGCAACTGCCGTCAAAATACCGTAAATCAGAACATACGCCGTTCCCTGGGAAATCAAATTGCCGAGATACGGTGTTGCCAGTCCGTTTATCACCGGAGATACGAAGTCCACAAAGAAATGTGCCACAAAGGCAATTCCTACACCTACGAGTGCTTTCTTCTTATAGACCATATAGCACACCAGTAAACTCATGGCCGTATGGAACAACACACATAGAATCCGCTCATAGCCCGCCAGATAAAATGCATATGCCGGAGTATCTACCAACGCCGCCTTTATCTGATACAGCTGTTCATTCAATGCCCCCTCGGCACCCAACGATATCATCGTCGGATCATACAGCGCATCAAAGGCCCCACTATTTATCATAACCGCATACAGCAGATTATTGACATAGGTCATTCCGATTAAAATCATTGCCTCGATTCCGCCGTGTCCCAGGCCCGCTGCCACACCCTGTTGGTAGTTCATGTTCTTCTGCAGAAGCTTCGCCACCGCAAACCGTGCCACCACCTCAAACAACGCCGCCGTCAACGCCAGAAGCAGGCAATACACAAGGTAGTGATTCTCCGCAAAACTTTGGAACCACGGAAACGCTCCCAGCACACTTAACACCGGAATCCGAATCAAAACCTGCAGGACAAAGAAACCGGCTGCTCCCAGTAACCAAGCCTTCCACACGCCCTTGCCCTTATTCTTAACACTATACACAATCGCCGCGACAATCGGGCCTATCAGTGTAACGATAAGTGTTTCAATAATACCAATCATAGCACCTGTACTTACCATAGTTATCCTCCTATCTGCCATTAAAACTTGTATATTACAAATCGGTTCAACCATCACTGCTCTTTCTCTGTCTGTGCCTTCAACCGATCATATACCGAAAGCATCGTCTCACTATCCGTCACGGAAAACCCGAACCATTTTCCGTTCTGCCGTTTCGCCAAAATAAAATACTCCGCATCCCTGTCCATCATAGCCTTCCCGTTTCCGTATCCCTTAAAATAAAAATCTCCCATAGCAAAACGGTCCGTACCGGTTCCCCACACTCTGGAACTCTCCGGTCGCTCCGGTAACAGATATACCTCTGTCACCTCATCAAAGGGAAGTGTTTCTTTGTAATACAAACATCCCTGCAGTTCCAGACTATCCACTCCCACCTGCATCTTCATCGTTCCGAAGTCAATAGGAAGCATTGCAATTCCGAGTCCGATACACAGAATAAATGTCCCGATTAATATCCATTTTGTAGCCGGTCCCCATTTAGTTGCCATATTAGTGGAGATTCCCAAACTCCGGTTTTCCACAAAGGTATTGGTGTCCCCCGGATTATAATAATAACCGTTTTTCCAGTATACATCCTCGTCCTCCGCATAGGAAAAATCAGCGGCTGCCGCCAATTCCTTCTTTGCCTGTTTCACCTTGCCGGCAGCCACAAAAAATACAATTAAAAACAGAATAATCGACAACGCAGAACAAACAATAAGTCCTGTCATAAGTCCTGTCACATTTTCCTTTCCTGCCGCCACACTTGTCATATACAAGTGTAGCAACAACGTAGTAATAAACTGAAATCCACAAAGCAACGAAGCTTCCCATATCACACAGCCGGTCCATGCTCTTTTTGATACACGGTTTAACGCATAGTTCAAGTCGGAATCCTCGCTATATACCTTTAACTTCCCGTGCGCCATCCGATGATACATATAACAGAAAAACAGAAAGGCAAGCACATTAAATAGCAATGAGATTAACAATACCTTGTATTCCGCAGCGCAATAAAACCACCAGACAAAGGAGCCGATACAAATCCATACCGGAACCGCCAGCCAGATTTCCGACACCGGCATGGTCTTTTTCATACGGCTTACTACCGTATCCACCTCCAAGACTGTTTTTTTCACGGGTGTTTGCCAGCCTTTATTCAGCTTTAAATCATACATACGATTTGCGTATTTCTTTATTATCTTAAAGTCACACCAGATAAGTGCGGTACACCATAATGTCATATAAATTATGGATAGGGAAAGCTCCCCTTTTCGAAGAAGCGGTAACAAAAAGAATACACCGGTAGCAACAAACATCACAGCCATCATAACCCAAACTTCTTTTTTTAACCCTTTTACCACCTGTACTACATCTACATCTTCCCTTTGCTCTCCCCGAATCGTCATGAAAATCAAATACTCCGATTTCTTTCTTGTAATAAAATAGAGATCAAACAACAGACAAAGCTGAACAAACCACAGGGTAGACGCATAACTGAACGCAAGTAAAAAATCCATACCCGTCACCTCCTATTGTACATTATCGTTACACAAGCTCCGCTTTCGGCGCACCCATTCCGGCATACACCTTCTCGCAAAGCTCCATAAACTCACTCTTTTCCAAGCCCCGGACCGTAGCCTCCGCAATCAAAAGCAAAAGCTCCTCCTCCGCCTTTTCCCGGAACACACCGAACTTATCCTTCTGGGGATTGATTCTGGCGCCGTGTCTGCGGTCAATCTCGATAAAGCCCTCGCTCTTTAATATCCCATAAGCCTTATTCACCGTCATGGTATTGACGCCCAAATCCTCCGCCATCTGACGTACCGTCGGAAGTCCTTCTCCCGGCGCAAGTTCTCCTTTGCCTATACCGACTACCACCGCATTCCGCAGTTGTACATAAATCGGTACTTCACTTGCCATATCTAACCTAATAATCATCGGTCCGCGCTCCTTTCCGTTCTTTCACGATTCCGGCAAACCATCCCAACGTTTTTTACCGATTCCTAATGATTCTATATCAATTATTTTTTGTCTTGTTTGTATTAGTTATTATAATACAAATTCCAATTATTGTCAACACACCGTCATTAGGACTATTGTCCTATATGATTCTTTCTGCATAATACTGTAAACTATAAGGCGTATAATCTTTATAAAGGGGACATTTTACTATGGATAAAAATGTAAAGAACTTTGCGGAAGCAAACGGACTGAGGATTGCAAAAAACATCGCCTACGGTAATCTTCGGGGATATGCTGCGACAGTATCGGTAGGTCAGGGCTTTGTACAGATTATTCTGTCTACGTCCTTCCCGGATGCCAACGACCAGCGTGCCGTAGAAGAAACCTTACGTCAGATGAATCTCTCCAAGGAATACGGCGTAATGACCCTTGACTTCTTCCCGAAAAACATCCTCATAAAATTTGCTTACACCATGAGAAAGCATATCGCACGTATGGAATCTTTCCTCAATGTCTTCCTTCCGTTGCTTGATGAACACCACGCCTCCGGCGTTCACATTTGTCCGGAGTGCAACGGCGACATTACCGCAGGCTGCTGGAAGCTGATTAACGGTATCGCCTATCATTTGCATACCGAATGCGGTTCCAGAGTAAACCGTGACATTAATGCAGCCGACCAGGCAAAAAAAGACAGCGATACCGGCAATTATGTGTCCGGCTTTATCGGCGCCATGCTGGGTGCGGCCTTGGGCGGAATTGCATGGGGACTCATTCTGTTAATCGGTTATGTAGCCTCCGTTGTAGGACTTCTTATCGGTTTTCTGGCAGAAAGAGGTTATACCTTGTTCAAGGGTAAGCGAGGCATCGGAAAGGTTATTATATTAATCCTTGCCGTTATCTTCGGTGTTGTATTCGGCATTTTCTTCTCCGATGCAGTCACACTGTTGATGAAACCAAGCGTTCGCTTCGGCGACCTTTCGGAACTATTCGCTCTCTTGTTCCAAAATGACGATTATATACGTTCCACCATCGGTAACATCGTACTGGGACTCATCTTTGCGGGCCTCGGCGTATTCGGTCTGTTAAGAGCCACCGGCAAAGAAGTATCCGATACCAAGGTTATTGATTTAGAATAAAAGTGACATGAAAAAGGCTGTTCTGCTCCTTCGAGTAAAACAGCCTTTTCTTATAGGATAAAATATCCTACGATTTCCTATCAAACAGTTTCTTTCTCAAGCCTTACAAAAACAGCTTTCTTAAAAACTCATTTGCGCTATGACGCCAGAAGGTCCAGTCATGATAACCGTAATCGATATATAATTCAATCGGAACCCCAGCATTTTTTATCTGCTCCGCACTCATCCTTACCGCATCAACCATTCCTTCCTTGGTTCCGCAGGATACAAAGAACAACTTAAACCGCTTTGCAAACTCCTCCGGATTCAGGAGAATGTCGCTGTAATCGTCCTCCTCGTTCCGAATTACCAAACCGCCGGAGAAAATACCTGCATTCGCAAACAACTCCGGATTTGCAAATACGATCTTCTGGGTCTGCATGCCACCCATAGAAAGGCCGGCCATTGCTCTGTTTTCTCTGTCGGAAAGAGTACGATAGTTGGCATCGATAAACGGTACCGCATCCTTCGGAAGCTCCGTAAGGAAGCCGCTCATGGACGGATGACAGTTCATATCTGCCGGGAATCCGTAGCCTGTATTCATGACGATAATCATTTCCTTCATCTTACCGGCCGCAATCAGATTATCTGCCAGATTGGCAATCTTTCCCTGCCAGATCCAGCCTACCTCATTCTCTCCGCCACCGTGCTGGAGGTACAATACCGGATACCGCTTCTCCGGATTCTGCTCATAGGAGGCCGGGGTATACACATAGCAAAGCTTCTTGCGTCCGGTCACGGAGGAAACGAAATAATTCATGTGAATGGTTCCGTGGGGCACCTGACGAATACGGTATTCCTCAAAATCCTCCTCCGGCATTTCCAGATAATTGATGGTACGGAAGCCGCCGTAACCTACCTGGGCATTGGTATCAACTACCTCCGCACCGTTTACAATCAGTCCGTAATAATGGAAGCCCTTTTCGATACCGGATACCTCACAGGTCCACCATCCTTCCGGGTCTAGCTCCATCGGGAAACGACCCATGCCCCAGATATCTACCACCACCGTCTTCGCCCCGGAGGTACGATACCAGAATCTTGCGGTGCCGGACTTCACATCCACAATCTCATTACCGCTGTGCTCATCCTTGTAGCGGCCTGCCGGTCTGCCCTTTTCGTCAAAATCAAAAATCAGGCCCTTATAAATCGGGTCAAACATTAACATATGCTCCGCAAAGGTCTGGGCGTCAAGCTGCTCTGTGGAAAGCTTCATCTCCGTGTAAGTAAAAGTCTCCTCCTCTTCGGAACCCTCGCTCTTAAAAATCAACTGAACGAAATCTCTGACACTGTCTCTCCATACATGCCAGTCATGGAAGCCAGGATAGGTGCGCTGTCCGCCCTTTGCACCAAGTGCAAGGAACTTATCCGTATACTCCTTTTGTGCCTCATGCAGTCTTTCTTCACCGGTACCTGCCGTCATCAGCACCGTATCCATCGGATACTTATCCTGTACCGCTAAGAGTGCATCCGCCTCTATGTCACGCATGCCGGAAAATACACCGAGATGTGCAAAGAGATCCGGGAAACGGGATACAATCTGAATCGCTTGCGCGGAACCGAGAGAAAGACCTGCCATGGCACGATTCTTTCTGCCCTTCTTAACCGCAAATTTACTTTCAACATACGGAATACAATCCTTGGTCAGCTCACTGCCGAAATCTCCCGGGAAGAACACCTCTTCCTTACCCTTATTAAAGGCATATCCGCAGCAAACCACCGCAATCATTTCCTCGCACTTGCCTTCCGCAATGAGGTTATCTAAAATCAGATTTAACTTTCCGTTCCAAATCCAGCCGGTCTCGTCCTCGCCTACACCATGCTGGATGTACATCACCGGATACTTCTTTCCCGGCACCTTGCCGTAGGAGGCCGGTGTATAAATATAACACTTCTTCATGTGACCGTTGATATGGGAGGTATAGCTGTGAATCTGCACATCTCCGTGCGGTACATCCTTTAAATACCAGAAATCGTCCTGTTCATTCGGAATCTCAAAGAAATTCGTCGCTCCGAAACACCCGTAAGCCAGCGGTGCGTTCGGATGCACTACCTTGGCTCCGTCCACAAACCACTCATGGTAATGGAAGCACGGATCCAGCCCGGAAACCGTAATAGAAAATAATCCGTTCTCATCCTTGGTAAGGGCAATCTTATCCCGGCTGAAGCACCCACCGAAGCCTGCTACCTCCACCTTCTCTGCCTCCGGCGCAAACATTTTAAACGTCACATCGCCGTTCTCGTGGACCTGTACGCCCCACTCGTCATCTTTGTAGGTCAGTTTAGGCATACCTTCTGTTTTTTCAAAGTGTACCTTCTTGTAAATCGGATCGAAGAACAACGGGTACATGGTAAGTGCCTGATTTTGATTTGTCTGCATAGTGTTATCCCCCAATATATTTTTCTAAAAAAACACGATGCCGACCGCAGAAACGGCCGGCATCTATTATTTGCTTTTATTTCTTATGCCAAAGCCATCAATGCATCCGTCAATGCTTTCAGCTTTGCGTTTGCATCCTCATTATCCGTACCCTTTACGCCGATATAGAACTTAATCTTCGGCTCGGTACCGGACGGACGAACACATACCCATGCATCGTCGGTCAGGTCGAAGTACAGTACGTTGGAATTCGGAAGACCGGTCGGGGTTACCTTACCGGTAGCAAGGTCAAGCACCGTATCCTTCTTGTAGTCACGGAAGGATACCACATCGTACGCACCAAGCTTCTTCGGCGGATTTGCACGGAAACCGTCCATAATTGCCTGAATCTGTGCCACACCGTCTGCGCCCTTTAAGGTCATGGTCTGAATACCTTCCTTGAAGTAACCGTACTTCTTATAGATGTTCTGCATCTGATCCCAAAGCGTCAGTCCCTTGGTTCTGTAGTATGCAGCAGCCTCACAGAGCATCATAACCGCTACGATTGCGTCCTTATCTCTTGCGTGGGTACCGACAAGACATCCGTAGCTCTCTTCAAAACCAAACTCGTAGTGACCTACGCCCTTTTCCTCAAACCACTTAATCTGCTCACCGATATATTTAAAACCGGTTAATACTTCGATTAACTTAACGTTGTATTCCTCTGCTACCTTGTCCGTCATATTGGTGGAAACGATGGTCTTAATAATCGCACCGTCCTCATGGATTCTGCCAAGTACCTTACGCTGACTCATGAGGTACTCACAAATGAGAAGACCGGACATGTTACCGGTAAAGGACATATACTCACCGGTGACGGAATCCTTTGCATACACACCGAGACGGTCTGCATCCGGGTCCGTTGCCATAATCACATCCGCATCTACCTTCTTAGCCAAAGCAAGTGCCAAAGCAAATGCCTTCTCATCCTCCGGATTCGGGTAAGCTACGGTAGAGAAATTGCCATCCGGCTGCTCCTGCTCCGGAACCACATATACATTCTCAAAGCCCAATTCCTTCAGTACACGCTGTACCGGAAGATTACCGGTACCGTGAAGCGGAGTGTACACAATCTTAAGCTCCTTACCCTGCTCGCGAATCATATCCGGGTAAATAATCTGGGTCTTTAATGCAGCCACGTACTTATCATCGATATCCTTTCCGATGATGGTTAATAAGCCCTTTGCTTCCGCATCGGCGCGGGACATGGTCTTTACAGTCTCATAGCCCTCTACTGCATTAACTTCCGCAATAATCTGCACATCCTTCGGAGCGGTAATCTGTGCGCCGTCCTCCCAGTATACCTTATAACCGTTGTACTCTGCCGGATTGTGGCTGGCAGTAATTACAATACCGGAAATACAACCGAGTTCACGAACCGCGAAGGAAAGCTCCGGGGTCGGACGCAAGGAATCGAACAAGTAGCTCTTAATGCCGTTTGCACAAAGGCAAAGTGCAGCCGCCTCCGCAAACTCCGGAGACATATTTCTGGAATCGTAGGCAATGGCAACACCCTTGTCCTGGCCGCCTTCTTTAAGAATAAAATTTGCGAGGCCCTGGGTTGCCTTACTTACGGTGTAGAAATTCATACGATTGGTGCCGGCACCGATCACACCGCGGAGACCTGCGGTACCGAACTCCAGCTCACGATAGAAACGATCCTTGATTTCGGCCTCATCCGCAGCAATTGCCTTCAGCTCTGCTCTGGTTGCCTCATCAAAGTACTCATTGTTACACCACTCTTCATAAACCTTCTTGTAATCCATAAAAACCTCCTGCTATTTTTTACTGACAAAACGTCAGATTTGATTCGTTTGTCTTACCAATTATTATATAATAAAACCGCCTCAAAGGCAAGGCTTTTCGTGTGTAAAAAAGAGTGGGGCTGCGCATTCAGCCATGCGACAGCCCCACTTGTATTTATCTTACAGAGTCTTTAAAATTTCACCCATCATATTCGGGGTAGCACCGATTGCGTTGGACTCATCGGTATCGATGTGCATTGCATCTGCGAAGGTCTCGCTGACACGAACCACAACATCACCAAGCACAGCCTGTCTGCCGTCGGTATCCATCTTTACCCAAACCACATCCTTATTCTTTAAACCAAGCTTCTCAGAGGTCTCCGGAATCATATGAATGTGACGCTTAGCCACGATAACGCCCTCGGAAATCTCAACTTCACCGCACGGTCCTACAATCTTACAACCCGGAGTACCTGCGATGTCGCCGCTCTCTCTTACAACAACCGGAACACCGATAGAACGAGCGTCGGTAGCGGAAAGCTCTACCTGGGTAGCCGGTCTTTCCGGTCCGAGAATGGAAACGTTTGCAAGGGACTTCTTCGGTCCTACAATGGTAACTCTTTCTTCACAAGCATACTGTCCCGGCTGGGAAAGGTCCTTCTTCTTTGTAAGGGTTGCGCCCGCACCGAATAAAATCTCCAAATGCTCCTTCGTCACATGGATATGACGAGCGGATGTCTCTACTAAAATCTGAGCCATAGTACTATCCTCCGTAATCTAAATAAGTATTTGCCCCCATTATACACCCGTCCCGCCAAAAAATCCAGCTTTTTTGACAAAAAATAAACAGGGCCTCGCAGATTCACTACGTGCCCTGTAAAATCTCTGTCTCACTGTTTACCGATTGCCTCGTACATCAAAAGTAATGCCGTATTCCTTCGGAACATAAACACCTTCCACACGCTCCTGTACCGTAACGGTACCCGCAGAACCTCCGCGGATAAAGCTGAGCACTTCCTTTAACTGTTCCATGGACTTTACTTCCATACCGTTTACTTTCGTAATGACACCGTATAGCGGAAGTCCGGCCGTCTCTGCCGCGGAGCCCTCCTCTATACTTACAATATACACGCCTCGCGGAATATTTAACGCCGTAGATAAGTTCTCCGTTACATCCTGACCTTCGATTCCCAGCAATGCAGAATCCCTGTATTTGATTTCCACCCGGTTCACCATCCGTTGAATCAAAGAAACTACCTTTGATACCGGAATGGAATAGCCTACACCTTCTACATCATCCGCTACCAGCTTCGCATTATTGATTCCGATCAGTTCTCCCGCAGCATTTAACAATGCACCTCCGCTATTGCCCGGATTAATGGCCGCATCGGTTTGAATCAGCTTCATGGTCACGCCCTCAATGGTGACCTCCCGATCAACGGCACTCACATGACCGACGGTTAAAGACTGGCCGTGCCCCGCCGCATTTCCGATGGCAATCACAAGTTCTCCGCCCCGTAATGCATCCGAATCTCCGACAGTAGCCACACGAATCTTCGTGAGTGTCTCCTCGGTTAAATCGGAAAACTTAACAGAAAGTACCGCAATATCCTCCGCTCCATCGGAGCCCTTTACCTGTGCCGGCGCTGTAGTGCCGTCTACAAAGGTAATCTGAACCGCTGTTGCCCCGTCTACCACATGATGATTGGTCACAATAAACAGCTCATCTCCCTGGGCAATAATAATACCTGTCCCACTGCCTTCGCTTTCCTGCTCGTAGTCCCGTCCGAAAAAGCGGTAAGACGAAATATACTTTGTCTGTATCTCTACCATAGACGGACTCACATTGTCCCATACCACGGAAACATCATACACCGAAGAAATCCTGTTCTCATTAAGCTCTGTCTGTTGCCCGGAAAGTTCTTCCTTCCCGGTTTGGGCAAGCTGCTCGGCCTCTTGCTTTTTCGCTTCCTCACGTGCCTGTTCCTTTTGCTCCTTATAATAGGAATACCCTACCGGCACCGCCGCCAGAGCTCCCCCGAATATCACACCGCAAAACAGTGTGATTACAAGTTTTTTTCCGAATTTTCGTTTCTTCTCCTTCGCCATGACAAACCTCCTGCCGATTCCTTCCCTTTCTACGTTATACCCCTATTGTATCCGTAAAGTTTGTCTAATTTGTGATGAGACCTTAAAAAAAACGTGTTTTATACAAAAGACTTATAGCATCCCAATACCTTAAGGCGGGACGCCTCTTCCCTGATACCGGTCAAGGCATTCTGTACCGCCGGCTCCGATAATCTTCCGTCAAAATCCACAAAGAAGCGATATTCAAACTGCTTGCCCGGAATCGGTCTGGACTCTATTTTGGTCATATTTAAGTTATTGTAAATCAAATGGCTCAGAATGCGATACAAAGAACCGGATTCATGGGCAATCTCAAAGCAAATACTTACTTTATCCGCCTCCACGGTGAATACCGGCTCCTTAGACAATACAAGGAAGCGGGTGGAATTCACATTTTCATTATTTAGCCCTCTGCGGAGTATTGTAAGTCCATAGCGTTCTGACGCAATCTCGGAGGCAATGGCCGCCTTGGTCACATCCTTACTCTGTGCCACCTCAAGCGCACAACCGGAAGTACTGGAGCATGCTCTCTGCAAAAGTTCCGGACGCTTTGCAAAGTACCCGCTGCACTGCAGCAACGCCTGCGGATGGGAAAACACTTCCTTGATTCCCTCTTCCGTAGCCCCGGCCGGTGCCGCCAGCACATGCTCGATTTTAATGACCTGCTCCGCCACCGGATACACCGCATGCTCTGCCATCAAATCATATAAATCGGAAATATCTCCCGTCGTTGTATTTTCAATCGGTACTACACCATACTTTGCCGTACCTGCCTCTACCGCCTCTACCACCGCAGTAAATGTCGGGCAGGAGGTTCTGCCGCATACCTCGCCTAAGGCACGCATCAGTGCCTGCTCGGTATAGGACCCCGGCTCTCCGAAAAAGGCCACTGTATCCTCCGCGCCACAGGCAAGTTCATTCAACTCCGTAAAACCGTTCTGTCCCTTATCCGCCAACATGGTATACTGATACTTCCTGCTTAAAGACATAATCTGGGAGAACATTTCCCGTAGGCCACGGCCGAAATAAGGATTCGTCGCCATCTGCTCCACCGCGTCCAGTTTTTCATCCTCTCTCTGCTTATCAAAGACCTTTTTACCGGATACTCGTTTATATTCTGCCACATCTGCCGCTATCTGCATTCTTTCCTGAAACAGTGCGGTCATCTGAGCGTCAATTTCGTCAATCTCTTTTCTGCATTGTGCTAAATCTTTCATCTTAGTTCTCCTTTATCCCGAATCCCCTTACATTTTATACCATCAATGATTATACTTTGATACGTTCAAAAAAGCAATGGATTTCTTGACATTCCGCCATAGAATGATAAAATAAATATAGAACTGTTTTGCATGTTACATCTCTAAGCGGAGGTTTTACCAATGAATAAAAAACTGAAACATTTCCTTATCACTCTCATCGTATTATCCGTACTTGTCATTGCGGTGTTACTCATAAAAATCACTTCCCGTGTCCCGGAAAATCCGATGAACTACGCCGGCAATACCGCAGGCAATCTTTACAACCGGGGACTTTTCGCGGAGGATGAAACCTACATCTACTTTGCGAATGTCGCAGACAATTTTCGCCTCTACCGTACGACCCATGATTTGACAGATACGGTACGCTTAAACAAAGATTCGGTGGAATACCTGAATCCGGATGCATCCTCCACCTATCTTTATTACTCCCGTATCAACTATCGCCAAAACACCAACGGCAATACCGTATTTGACCTTCTGGACTCCGGTATCTATCGGTATAACCTAAAGAATGAAGGCCTCTCTCGCCTGTACACGGAAACTTGCGGAATGGTCTTATTGGGCGGTAACAATCTCTATTACCAGACCCACGGCAGTGACGGCAACTACGATTTCTATTCCCTTGCAACAAACAAAACCGATGCAAAGGCACACTTAATTACCAATGACTATATTTTGCCCGCAAACTATCAAAACGGGCTGCTTTATTATTCCGGTGTTACAGAAGACCTTGGCCTATATTCCCTGAATCCGGAATCCGGTGCTTCCTCCCGCTTCGCGGATGTGGATTGCTACCGGCCGATTGTCACCGAAAGCGGCACTTATTTCCTTTCCTTAACGTATGAATATGCTTTGTTTTACCTACCGCATAACAGTAACACCGCTACTTCCATAACCAATGAACGGGTATCCTCCTACAATATCTCATCGGACGGCCGTACCCTGTTCTATCAGATTGACGGCGGTGACAACAACCGCCTTTGCCGGTATGACATTGCCACAGGTCAGGAAGGTGAACTGCTACAGGGTAACTTCAGCAATCTGAATACGGTGTCCGACTATTTATTCTTTACCGATTTCGAAGAATCCGCCTGCTACTGCTACGACATTTCTAACGGTAGTCTGTCCCAATTTATGCCTACGGCGGAATAAATCTTTTCAAACAGCAGCACAATTTCCTATAAAATAAAACGACAGGTGCCGGTTTATGCCGACACCTGTTTTATTTCACCCACTAAATAAAGGGAACCGATTGCTACAATAATTTCATCCTTTTCTTCTTGTCCCGCAAGAGAAATTGCTTCCGCCACCTGCGAACAGACCACAAACTCCGGAGCCTCACTCTCACTGCAATACTCTTTACAGACCGCAAGCAACTCTTCCGGCTTCATTGCTCTCGGCATAGACGGCGCCGTAATATATACCTTCTTTGCCAGAGGCAAAAACATCGGTATCATCACATCCAATTCCTTATCCGCCATTGCACCGAAAATAAAATTCAGCTTTCTGTCCGGGAAGTAATGCTTCAGGCTTTCCACCGTTGCCTGCATCCCCTGAGGATTATGAGATCCGTCCGCCAACAAAAGCGGTTCCTCATGTAAAACCTCCAAACGAGCCTGCCAATACACGGTGCGAAGTCCTTTCCGTACCGCCTCATCCGATATTACGATACCTTGCATCCGCAACTGTTCCACCGCTTCCAGTACCACTGCCGCGTTTTTCTGCTGATACAGACCCGGGAGAGAAAGTTCTGTATGCTCCCAACCTTTATAAGAAAAGGTCTGACATTCAAACACCGTTCCCACACGCTCAGAAACAAGCTTCGTAAAATCAGGCATGGCAAGTGATGCGTTACATTCCTTGCACCGTTCCTGCACAACCGCCTCACCGTCTCTGTTTTCTCCGTAGAACACCACCGACACTCCCGTTTTTATAATACCGGCCTTTGCCTCCGCAATCGCCTTCATGGTGTTGCCGAGCTGCGCCGTATGATCCAGTCCCAGAGCGGTAATGATACACATAAGAGGTTGCTCTACCACATTGGTAGAATCAAAGGTTCCGCCGAGACCCGTTTCCAAAATCACAAGGTCACACTTCTGCTCTTTAAAATACAAAAATGCCAATACCGTACCGAATTCAAATTCGCTGGGCGGCACTTCCATCAGTTCTACCAACCCTGCCAGATACTCCGTAAGTCTTGCCAATGTGTCGTCCGGAATCTGTTGTCCGTCTGCCTGTATACGCTCGTTATATCGTACAATATACGGAGACGTATATAAGCCCGTCTTCATACCGGTACATCGGCAGATGGAGTCCAACATTGCTGCCGTACTTCCTTTTCCGTTGGTACCGGCAATATGAATACACCGAAGTTCCCGCTCCGGATGTCCGCACAAGTCCAATAATTCTTTTGTCTTTTCCAACCCACTCTTTTTTCCGCGCCAGTATAGGCTGTGGATATAGTCCAATGCTTCGTTGTAGGTCATGATGATTACCTTTCTTACTGTACTTCCTCTGCCCGGCTTTCGTCTGCTTTTTCTTTACTTGTAACCCTCCGGCTACCTGCGGCAACAGACTTCTTCTCCCCATAGATATAAGGACGCATCAGCGGAATACTTCGCACAGCAAACAAAATCAGACTCACACCCAACACATTAATCGGGTACATAATTGCATTTTTTATAAAACGCCCGCTAAAGATAGCTGCAAATTTTAACCGGAAGCTTTCCCATGCCGCTCCCGTATCACGGAAGAACAGCCCGAAATCCTTTACTCCGTACTGAATGGAAATCCAACTGGTGGTCATACAAAGATTTACCACTACCGTTACGGTAGCCAATGCTGCCATCACTCTCCAAAGCGTAAGCTTTTCTCTCCGGTAAAAGAAACATCCGTAAATAAATCCGGCTACCATACTATCTAACGTATATCCAGGAAAAAACGGCCCCGTCGGCTTTAAGAAAAAGCCGATCAAATCCGCGGCACCTCCCATTACAAGTCCCGGTACCGATCCGAACATCATACAAGCAATGGTGGTCGGGAAAATGGTAAAACCGATTTTAATACTCTCCGTAAGCTGGATGTTGGTCACATATCCAAGGGCCAGTCTGAGAGCCAGTAACATTGCCATGGCAACCAATGATTTGGTTTTGCCGAATTCTTTTGCCGATTCTTTTATACGCATAAAAAAATCCCCTTTCGTTGTATTCGTCGCAATCACAGAAAAGAACACCGCAATCGTTCCGACACGGTCGTCCTGCAACAGCTACAACAATAGGGGATTCCTATTTGTAGCAGCGGGATGCGGAATCTGCACCGCAAGATTACTCTTTTCGTTCCATCGGCAACTCCCCGTCCGACAGACACTTAACGCGCAAATTCCTACTCTGCTTCTCTTTTGATTTTTGACGTACCAATTCTAGCACACCCTACGTACTTTGTAAAGTACCAATTTAACTTTTTACCACATTACAGTGCGATTCTTTCAACACCGATTACTCTCCCATGTAAAGTCCGACGTCCACATAAGCCTCCATGACTCTGTAGTAGGAAAGCTTCGGTGTCTTTAAAGTCTTAAACATTAACGCTTTTTCTCCCGGTCTCCAGGAATTTGTGTCTGCTAAGCCCCACCAGGTAATACCGTTGATGGCAGCGCCCTCCGTCTTCAATTCCAGAATCTTTTTCATTAAATCATAGCAATACTTTGCCTGATAAATATCGTTACTGTTACCTACATCAAGCTCGGTAATATGTACCTCATGACCGGCGTCCAAGAATTTCTTCATAGCCGTCGTAAACTTAATTACATGCGGATTATCCACCGTAAGATGGGACTGCATACCAACACCGTCACATACCTTACCGTCCGCATTTACAAACTCTAATAAATTCAAAATCTGTAAGGTCTCCGAATATGTATTGAAGTCGTTATACAGCAAGGATACCTCTTCTCTGATTCCGTACTGACGGAGCACATCATCCGCAATCACAAATGCCTTCTTTACAAATCCGGCCTCTAAGCCTTCTTCGCCGTACACTTCCTTCCATCCGGCATCGGTCGCGTGTACATACTCGTTTACTACATCCCAGGAATACAATACAAGACCGTTTTCCTGGTCATACACATGTCCCATTACGGAACGGATAAAGAACTCCAGACGGGCATCCATTACTTCCGGAGAAACAAAAGCACCGTCTCTCTTATAGTCCTCTTTAAAAAACCAGGACGGAGTCTGGCTATGCCATACCAGAGTATGGCCGCGCAGTCCCAGGTTATTATCTACGCAAAACTGTATCGCACGGTCCGTATAATAGAAATTAAGCTGCGGTACCGTACTCTCCTTATAATTTACCGGAATCACATAGCCCAGTGCCTTTGCTTCATCCACAGAAATCAAAGTAGAGGAACTGCCCAGAATCGCATCCGGCTTCATCTCATTTTCCATGGTGATACTGTTGTAATTCTCCTTCAGTACGGCAAGGGCCGCCGGATCGGAAAACTGACGTCCGTTGATACAGGTACCGATATGACCGAAAGTTTCACCGTAGGTGTTTTTCAAATTAATCCCTGCCGGCAAATTGGCCCCCATCGGGGTCGGGGTCGGCTTCGGTGTAGCCGTCGGCTTTGCGGTCGGTTCCGGAGTTTCTTCCGGAGCCTCTGTTACCTGCGGTGCCTCAGTCGGCAACGGATTGTCATCCGGCTTATTGCCACAGGCTGCGAACATCATCATTCCCAATGCTAAAACGCCCAACAAATATCGTAATTTTCTCATGCAACCATCCTTTCTTTACTGGAACTGCCAGTAATCCACTGTGTAATCCTCTCCTACAAACACCAATACCAAATCATGTACACCGGTTACGGTCTTTGTAAGCTCTGCGGTAAACTCCCGGTAATTCTTACCGTCGCCTTCCTTAAATTCAAGACAGCCTACCACTTCGCCGTCTAACGAATCCAGGCGAATCTGAATACCGCCAACCGATTCCGTATCGGCATTTACCGCAGCGGTAAACTTTGTCGCTCCGGTCTCCCCGAAGTCCACATCGTATAATGCCACCCAGTCACCGGTCTCTATGTCGGTCAACACCATGTTACCGGAACCGTAGGTCTTACTGATCATGCCCTCCTGGGTGGTGTTCAGTCCTCCCATGGTCGCCATGGTCTCCGCTTCCACTTTCTCGTACGGATTAAAGTTCTTGACCTGCTGCATGGACGTATAATTGGTACTCGGAAGCTTCTCAAAAGATCCGTCCTCCAACAAATTGATTTTCGTTACGTGGGTGGAACGATAATTCAATCCCTTTAATCCCAGCTGATTACTTACCACGCGGGTATGATAGGTAATATAATACTCCCCGTTAAACTCAAAAATACTGTGGTGATTGTTTCCGCCGTTCCCCGGGAAATAATTATCCTGATTTTTAAATACGACTCCCTGATATTCAAACGGTCCCATCGGGTCCTTAGATGTCATATAAGCAATCTGCGCATTGGTAAAACCGTATGTCTTCGTCCCCTCCGCATCTACATTCCAGTTAGTACAGTAGGAATAATAGTAGGTGTCCCCGATTTTATTGATGCCGGAATCCTCAAACAAGTACGGAATATCAAAGGCCACCGGGTCACCGTCCAGACTGATCATGTCATCTCCAAGCTTTGCCACACGGCCCGTTCCCGGATTGGCTGCCTTTCCGGCCGGCACACCGCCGCCGAAATAAATATATGCTTCTCCGTCATCATCCACCAAAACCGCCGGGTCAAAAAGCCAGTCCACATTGGCACAATTCGGTGTACCGCGACTGATTAACGCCTTGCCGATCGGGTCGGTAAACGGTCCCACCGGACTGTCCGCGGTCAGAACACCGATACCATTGCCGTTATTTGCAAAATACAGGAAAAACTTCATCTGTCCGTCGATTTCCTTATAGGCCGCCGTCGGTGCCCAGGAATTACCGCCCCATCTGGCCGCACCGTCTCTGCCTGCTGCATAAATAGTGCCGTGGTCGGTCCAGTTTACCAAATCGTCGGAAGAAATCACGTTGATGGTGTTAATCTTGCTGTAGGTGTTCTCAATGGCCTTGCCGCCTCTGTATTCTACCACATCACCGGTCATATAAATATATACTCGGCCGTCATACACCATGGCGCACGGGTCCGCACCGTAGCGCTGGGTCATAGTCGGAGTATCGTATCCGAATTTCTTTAAGGTAGAAGACAACTCCATGGTTGCTAACATCTCCTCCACCGTCTGAGGCGCCGGCGTCGGGGTCGGTTCCGGCGTAGCGGTCGGCTCCGGAGTGGCTGTCGGTGCCACGGTTGCCGTTGCTTCCGGTTCTTCCGTCATTGACGGAGCCTCGGTCGGAATCACTTCTTCCTGCTTGTTTCCGCATGCCGCAAACAATACGGAAACCAAGGTCAGGATTGCTACTAATAATTTACTTTTTCTTTTCATTTTCTTTCTCCATATACACTTACCGCAAGCCCCGGAAAACACCGGGCCTCTGCTTACTAACCTTTACTGAAACTTCCAGTAATCCACGGTGTAGTCTTCCCCGCAGAAGATAAATACCAGACGATGCACACCGGTTACCTTCTTTAGCAACTCTACGGTAATCTCTTTGTAGTCCGTTCCCTTTGCTTCTTCACCGATTTCCAGATATCCCACAACCTCGCCGTAAGGACTGTCCAGACGAATCTGAATCGCACCCTCTCCGCCGGCTGCCTTTACCGCTGCCGTAAACTTCGTTGCACCTTCGGTACCGAAATCCACACCGTACAACGCCAGCCAGGAACCGTCATGAATGTCGCAAAGCTCCATATTACCGGAACCGCACGCCTTACTTACTTCATCCGCCTGGGCAGTGTTCAGTCCTCCCATGGTCGCCATGGTCTCTGCTTCCACTCTCGCATACGGATTTAAGTACTTCTGCTGTACCAGGGAATGACGGTCCACACACGGAATCGTCGGAAGGCTTCCATCCTCTGCTACCGTAACCTTGGAAATCGCAGTACTGCGGTAGCCGCCGGAAATCCCCATCATTCTTTCTAAAATCTGCGTATGATATGCGATATACCACTCTCCGTTAAACTGAAACATGCAGTGATGATTGTTACCGTAACAGCCGTAATAATAGCCCGGATTACGAAGTACCACGCCCTGATACTCAAACGGTCCCAACGGATTCTTAGAGGTCATGTATGCGATGTCCGCGTTATTGAAACCGAACTTCTTTGTACCCGCCTCGTCTACGTTCCAGTTGACACAATAGGAATAATAGTAAGTATCGCCAATTTTATTGATACCGGAATCCTCGAACAAATACGGAATGTCCATGGTTACTGCCTCGCCCTCGATACTGATCATATCCGCACCGAGCTTTGCACAACGTCCGGTACCCGGCTCTGCAAAGGACTTACCCGGACCGCCGCCGAAGTAAATATAACCGCATCCGTCGTCATCCACCAGCACTGCCGGGTCAAACAACCAGGATACGGTAGCGCAGTTCGGAGTCTGACGGGAAATAAGCGGTGCATCAAGCGGGTCAACAAACGGTCCCACCGGGCTGTCGGAGGTTACCACGCCGATACCGTTTCCGCTGTTTGCGAAATACACGAAAAACTTCATCTTTCCGTCGATTTCCTTGTATGCAACTGCCGGAGCCCAGGAGTTGTTGCCCCACTTTGCCGCACCGGTGGCGGAAGCCGCAAAAATGGTACCGTGGTCAGTCCAGTTTACAAGGTCATCGGAAGAGATTACATTTAACTTGTTAATGAGCTGATAGCTGTTCGGCTTAAGCTTTCCCTCTTCATCGTACTCATACAAATCACCGGTCATATACAGATATACTCTGCCCTCATACACAATGGCATACGGGTCTGCGCCCAGACGCTGGGTCATAACCGGCGTATCAAGGCCCACTTCCTTTAGCGTACTCGCAAGCTTCAACCCTTTAAATTTCTCTTCCCACTTTGCCTTCAATTCTAAATTTGTCATTTCTTTCCTCCGTTATTAAATCATCTATGTTTGCCGTCTCACGGCGTATTTTAATCTTCTTACAATTCGGTCCGATACCGGAACTTCGTAAACTCCGCCACACCGCCGGTCTCCTTTGTAGAAAACAGGAACAGACCGAAACGGCACCCCACAAAATGGTCCAGCTTAAAGAACAACTTATGGGTATCACCGAGCTTTACAAACTCAGAAGCATTCCCCTCACTATCCTCTTTAAAGAAAAACTCCGCCGTATCCGCTCCGAGCGAAAAATCACATACTGCCCGAAGAGTTACCGTATCCTTCCGCACCGGAACCTTCGCCACAAGCTTCGCCGGCTCTGTATCTACACTTCCCATACCGGCGTAGCCCTCGGCAGGCATCTTTTCCGCCATTACAAGAAACATCTGCCCCGCTTCCCTGGTCAGTGCAATAAAACCATAGTCTCCCTGCAAGGTGCAAAGCCCGGCAAAATCTCCGTCCTTAAGCTCCCTGCCACACAGAGTTACCTCCGCCCCACATTGCGGTCCGATGGTCCGCTGGGTCAAGGTATTGGTAGCATGTACCAGATTCTTACTAAGCTTTCCGGAACGAATCCGAAGCGTCCCCGGCTGCTCCGTCACGGACCATAAATCGTTCTCCGGCATATGATTCCACTGCCACGGTGTCTTTAAGGTTACTTTACCGCTTGCATCCGGCGTATAGGTAAAATCATCGTCACACCAAAGCGGCTCATATACATACTCCGGACGCGTCGAAAAAACGGACACTTCCTTCGGTGCAACGCCGTCTTCTCCGAACACCGGAAACTCCTTTTCCCAGGTCACCGGTACAAGAATCGGAATCCGTCCCACTGCGCCGTGGTCCTGAAACAGAATGGAGTACCAGTCTCCCTCCGGTGTATCCACAATACCACCCTGGGCCACACCACTCCTTCGTCCGTCCAAATCCGAGGACAATACATCTCCTCCGGTAAACTCGCCGGTCAGGGAGTCGGCCCGGAAGCATGCCTCCGTACGTAAACCGCCTCTTGCCCAATGAATAAAGAACAAATAATATTTTCCGTTGATCTTATAAAAGTGTGCCCCTTCATAGCCCAGCATCATCTCGTCCGTATCCTTCACCGCCAACCGGTGCAGGCCGCCTTCCTTCGGTGCCGTTAACTCTTCGTTTAATTCCGTAATGTAAATCGACCGGTTCCCATAGGCAATATACACTTTGCCGTCATCATCAAACAGCAGGGAATTGTCATGATAAAAGCCTTCGATATAACTCTTTTTCCACGGTCCCGCAATATCTTTTGCCGTGTATAAATAGGTCTTTCCCGTATCGTTTGCCACAAAGCACACGTAAAAGGTTCCTTTGTGATACCGGATGGTAGCTGCCCACATGCCCTTGCCGTACACGCCCTTCTCATCCGCCAGACGCTGGCCCGGAGTGTCCTCCAACACATCGTACACATAGGAAGCGATTTCCCAATGAATCAAATCATAGGAACGTAAAATCACGCCACCCGGCATAAAATGCATGGTGGTACTGACCATATAATAGGTATCCTCCACCCGGATTACATCCGGGTCCGGATAGTCCGTATAAAGAAGCGGATTGATTCCCGTAACCTGTCCCATCGATGCACCTTCTCCTTCTTTTAGCCTTCGCTGATTCAAAGCCCTGCCGGGACTCTCATCCACAGCTTACCACGCTCTGTAATTTCCGGATAATGCAAGCATTGCGAACAAGTATAAGCAATTGTCGTAATATCTTCTGTCACCGGTGCGAAGCGGTGTATTCCAGAGCTTCATGACGAAATCCTTGGCATACGGTCCCTTTGCTGCCAAAGATGCCTGGGCATTGGTTGCCAAAAGGCCTACCGGATGCAGTGCCGGACGGTCAAGTACCGTACCGTCGATTTCGTAGGTCATATCCGGCTGGTCCTTTACGGTCTCCGCAAAGAACTTCTGCTGCTTGTCCGCTACCGCACGCAAGTCTTCGTCTGCGCCGTACCACTCGTAGTCCAGTGCAATGTTGGCAATGGTGCGGTAAGCATCACTGTAGAACCAGTCGTGTCTGTGTCCGAATCTGCTCCACTGCTCCTCGGTCATTCGCTTCGGAGAACCGTCGTACTCTGCATACTCCGCGTTAAGGCCGGTCACCGGATGACATGCCTTCTTCAAATATTCTCTGGAAGCCTTTGCTGCTTCCTTCCAAAACGTTCTGTCCTCTTCATTTGCATATTCCGCAAACAACTCATAGAAATGCGGCAAATGATAAGACGGATCGGAATAACCGCACTTTACCACAAACTGAATCAGCTTATTGGCCGGGTCCCACATCGGGCCGCCCTCTTCACCGTTTTCTCCCTTATGTACGCAGGTATGAAGAAGCTCTCTTGCTTCCTTGGAGTAGTTAAAGATACCCTCACCGTCGCCCCAGCGCTTAGACGCAAAGAACAACGCCATGGCATAAAATTCCTCTCCGTCCGGAGCCGGGCCGTAAGCATTCTTCGTACCGTCCGTCTTACAGGACCACGCAAAATAGCCGGAATTCCAGCCCTCGTCCATGTACATATAGGTCTTGGACCACTTCCAAAGGCGGTCAAATTCATCCTTCTTATCCAGCTGCACGCACATCATCATACCGTAGGACATACCCTCAGTACGTGCATCGTGATTGCCCGTATCCTCCATGTAACCCATGTCATCGCCTACTTCATGGAAAATACGCTCCTCTTCACTACCGTGAAACATGGTCTGAAAGGTCTCTTCGACTCTCTTGTCAATCTCTTCCTGCGGAATTCCGCACTCCGCAAACACATTGCGGTACTTTCCCGTTGCTACTGCTCCTGCCATAACTACACTCCTTCTCATTCTTTATTCTCATTTGTTAAACCGAAATCAGACTCTCCCTCTTCCGGTCACTTTCCTTTTAACCGCTTTATTATACCATAATTTTGCTGTTATTTCCAGCAAATTACATATAATAGTTCTGATTTTCTATGCAAATATGAACCTACGAATCCCATTGTCCTTCTACCGTCACTACACACTTCGATCTGCGGCTAATCCGTGCTTCGGTTACTTCGGTCCAATCTTACTCCAGACTCCGGAATTCCACTCCATTCTCCGTCAGAATCACATACCCGTGGCCGGTATTTTCCTTCGGAATGGACACAGACCCCGGATTGATATAGCGATAGGTGTACTCTCCCTTCGGACCGCTCGCCCTGCAAAGCTCATCCGCCACCACATGGGTGTGTCCGTGCAAAAGTACATCTCCCTCTTTCAGGCACGGCGGATTGTCCTTATTGAACTTATGCCCGTGGGTGGCAAAATACATAGTGTCTCCCATATAGAACACCGCATACTCCGCCATCACCGAAAACTCCAGAACCATCTGGTCCACTTCTGCCTCGCAGTTGCCCCGTACGCACAACAGCTCATCCGCCACCTCGTTTAACATGGCAATGACCTTCTTCGGCGCATAGTCCTTCGGCAAATCATTCCGTGGCCCATGATACAAAATATCACCTAAAATCACCAACTTCTCCGCCCCGGACTCCCGGTATGCGGCAAGCATCTTCTCACAATAATACGCGGACCCGTGAATGTCCGACGCCACCATCCATTTCATTTGTTGTTCCTCCTACTTCACAATCGCCTTCTTTACTCTCTGCATCACTGCAAAGAACTCCTTCGGACGTTCCTCCGTCAGCTCATACAATTCGGAAAGAAGCTCCTCAAACACCGCTTCCTTGTCCTCATCTGCCGGCTTGTCCCCGAACACCGCCTCGTAAAAGCCGAAAATATCACTGTCCGGCATATCGTCGTACACGGTTTCCAGATAATCCGTAACTACAGACGGCTCCTCCTTCATGTACTCTGTCATTTCTGTCCATTGATCTTTGGTCATGGTTATTCCTCCTGATTTTTTCTTTTTATATGTTATTACTTCGGAATCTGAAAATACCAAGTCTTCGATAAACTGAAAGTTTGCGGACTTATTTTGTAATAACCATATTACATCTTCCCCATAATTCATCCTTAAAACGAAACGCATTCTCTGTTAATGTTCGTTCTTTAAATCCCACTTTTTCATAACATTTCTTTGCTCCAGGATTCTCTGGAAAAACATTCAATTGCACAGCATCTGCTTTCGCTATTTCAAAGGCATATTTAACAGCCAGTTTTATCATTTCACATCCATACCCTTTATTCCTTATAGCATTGTCAACCACTACAAATTTGAGTATCCCTTCATTTGTATTCAAATTCACTGAAAAGCAGAAAAAACCAACCAACTGTCCATCATCCGTAGTTGCAACAAAGGGACTATCACCAAATCGTTCTTCCGCTTCTTGCAATAAATCATCAAAACATTTTTTCTCCAGTGGATAAGGTATTAAATTCGCACACCATAGAGCATGTGAACGTTCCTCTGTTATCCATTGGGATATAGTATTAAAATCTTTATTTTGGTATGGTCTTATTCTCATAGTTTCCTCCGTAAAATTCAAAGTTTCTTGTCATTCATAAAACTCAAACATCGATTCATATAACTCCCGACATTGTTTTTCGTCTCCGTATGATAAACAATCATCTGCATAAGACAGGACATGAAACGGTTTCTCCATTATATCAATCGTCTTAGGAAGTCTATTCCATAACTCATACATTTTTTTGCCAAACTCCGTAATTTCAACAGACAAATAAATAGTTCTAAGTTCTTTCATTAAACATTTTCCGAACCGTTCGCAATCCAAAGTATATTCGTTCATTATGGAATGAAGATGCAGCATCGCATCTTTATCGCTTCTACCGTATAAATCTAAAACTATTTCATCTGTCGGATTCAACTGCAAAAGCCGGTCCAGCGTTTCTTTATATGTGTTATATTTGTCAAACCCTAATCCACATAAAATAGCACATACAAATAGTTCCTCCATAAAAGCCTCCACTATAATAATAACTCACTGATAACTTCAATTTTCATATTTTCCGCCACCCTTTAAACCGGCGTCTCCCGTCTGCTTCAAACCCAAATACTATAGCACCTCGTCATCCTCATCAATCAGGCCGTACTCATACATCTCATTAATCTTCGCCTGCGCTGCTTCCGTTTCCTTTTTCTTTATAATCGCATTCCGGTCACTTAAAATGGAAAGCATTTCGTCCACCACTTCTTCCTCCGGAAGATGGGAATACTGGCAGAGATACCCAATCATACGCGCCGCCGTAAAATCCGTATTCAAATTCTTTGTTATGACGTCACATAGCTCTTCGTGATACCCTCGTGCAACGAGCATTTGATAGAGTTGCATACTCAGTTCTGTTCTTGGTTTCATACCGTTCTCCCCTTACTCCAACTCCCCAAAGAAGCACGCATCGCCAAAGGAGAAGAACCGATACCGCTCCTTCACCGCTTCCTCATACACCTTCAGTACGTTTTCTCTTCCAGCCAGTGCGGACACCAGCATCAAAAGGGTAGACTCCGGCAGGTGGAAATTGGTAATGAGGCAATCCAACATCTTAAACTTGTACCCCGGATAAATAAAGATACTGGTATCGCCGCTGCCTGCCTGCAAAATACCGTTTTCGTCCGTCGCGGACTCCACGGTACGGCAACTGGTGGTACCGACGCAGATAACTCTGCCGCCCTCACGCTTCGTTTTGTTTATTTTCTCTGCCTCTTCCGTGAGCACCTGATAGGCCTCCGTGTGCATGTGATGCTCCAATATATTCTCTTCCTTTACCGGACGGAAGGTACCGAGACCTACGTGCAGGGTCACGTTTGCAATGGTAACACCCATGGCTTCGATTTCAGAAAGAAGCTCCGGCGTAAAGTGAAGCCCTGCCGTCGGTGCCGCCGCAGAACCGTCGTACTTTGCATACACCGTCTGGTAACGGTTCTTATCCTGCAATTTGTGAGTAATGTACGGCGGAAGAGGCATCTGTCCCAAAACATCCAGTATTTCCTCAAAGATACCCTCATAGGAGAACTGCACCAGGCGATTGCCATCCGGAAGTACATCCACTACCGTACCGATTAACTTTCCGTCTCCGAAGGAAATCTTCGTACCGGTCTTTGCCTTCTTTCCCGGCTTTACGAGAGTTTCCCATGTATCGTTTTCCTTGCGTTTTAAAAGGAGCACCTCTATCTGTGCGCCCTCCGCTCCCGGTGCAAAACCCGGCTTAATGTTGGAATAATCGATGATGCGCTCGCCGATTAAGCGGGCCGGGATCACTCTCGTGTTGTTTAGCACCAGGCAGTCTCCCGGACGCAAATAGTCCTTAATATCTCTGAAAATCCGATGTTCAAAGGCACCGGTACGCTTGTCCACCGCGAGAAGTCTCGAGGAAGAACGGTCCTCTAAAGGGTCCTGAGCAATCAGCTCCTCCGGCAAATCAAAATAATAGTCACTCTTTAATAATGCTTCCATCTCTGTATCCTTCCTACCGCACGGAAATCCCGGTAAAATAATGCTCTAAAATCTCTTTATAATCAAATCCTGCTTCCGCCATTCCGTTAGCTCCCGACTGGCTCATCCCCACGCCGTGACCGTGGCCCATACCGGCAAACAGGTACTCCCCCTCCTCCGGCGCATACCGCGGAAAGCTCGTCATATTGTCCGCAGAAAGCACCACATACTGCTTCGTCAGACCGTCGGCACTTTGCACCGTCCCATCGCCGTTTATAACGTAACAGTCATGGATGGCCGCCTCTCGCGTTCCGGAGGCTCCTTGTATGGTCACCTGATCCGGTATGCTGTCCGCATCAAACACCCGAAACTTCGTACTTGCCAACTCCAGTACATTCCGCAGAGTATCCGTGGCAAGCCCCACACTGCCGAGACTACCGACGATGCGCAGACTGGTCACACGGCCCGAGGAGGTCACCACCTCCTGCATCACTTTTTTTACAGCCCCTACATCCTTTCCCCCGGAACGAAGCAGTCTTTTCAGCTCGTCCTTCGAAAGCGTCACGCTCCACGGTTTCTTGGAAGGATTGGTCTCATAAATATCCGGCACACCCTGCAAATAGGGCACAGCAAAGCCCCATACATCCTCTACATTTTCCGTATGCCCACCGCTTCCGGAACAATAATATCCGGTTACGGTGCGATTTTCATAGCATAAGGTCTCTCCCTTGGTGGCATCTACCGCTGCGTTGCTTCTTGCATGCTCATAGGTAGTTCCGCCGTATACCTGACTCTGCACCGTATCCACCATCCGGAATCCCCTCTTCACGTCCGTTTCCGCATGATATCCGGCTTTAATGAGAGCATAGCTTCTGGCACACACCGCCTGAGCCTTTAACGCCTCCGCATTCCAGGAAGCCGGCATTTCACAAGGCACCACGCCGTACAAATACTCCTCTATCGGCACCACATTCACCGCCGTGAGGCTGGATTTCCCGCCGTACCGACCGATTTCAATACGTCCGCGATAGCTGCAATCCCCTAAGTCCACCGCATAGATTCCATCCTCGTCTCTTTGTGTTGCACCAAACTGCGGATAATACCCTTCCGCTCCGTCCGCAAACAGCACCCGATCACCGGCAGTCAACCGAATCAGATACGCACTTGTTTGTACGGTCCGGATCGGTGTTACATTACACTTTTTTGCCGCGGTCTCAAACGTCCGTATCGCTTCCGTCTCGGTATCTCCGTTTTCCGCTACAGTTACATAAATCCCGGCCTTTCCCGGAGCTGACATCACCGCATAGGCCCTAGCGCCCGCTTCCGTCAGTTCCTCCGCCAAAGCCTCCGCCTTCGCTAACGTATACACACCGTCTATCGCATAAAAAGAACCCTTTTCCGGCGTAACGGTAACGCCGTTTTCGGAAGAAAGTACCGTTTCCCGGCTGTACTCCCGACCGTCGCAATAGCCTGCTTCCAGACTTGTATTGTAAATCGTAATGCTTTGCTTTCCCGCAAACTTATTTTTCAGACCTACCCGGATATCCAAAACGGTACTGACACCCGCTGTCGTGGCTGTCGCCTGTCGGAATACGCCTGCAAAAAGAAGCACCGCAAACACAAACAGAAGAAGTTTACATACCCTCTGTCTCGCTCTACGGCTTCTTTTTTCCGCCTTCTTCCGCATTTGCCTCACGTCCCTTTTCCTTCCGGTATCTGTCTTTCTTTAGTGTACCATATTCCGTCACTTGCTTCAATCCCACATTTCATTTTTCTGTTCCGGCCCCCGCCGGTTTTCCGATGCGGATGTGCCGGTAACCGTTACCCTCCCCGCACATCCGCACCATGCGCCCTATGATTACCGACTAATCCTCATCCTCTTCGATTTCCCCTTCCCGTTTCACCGGAATTTGTAATCGGGAGCCTGCCTGTAGCATCATTCCGTTCAGGTTGTTGTACTTAAGCAAATCCTCCAATTCAATGCCAAACCTGTTTAAAATATCCAGTAAAGTTTCGTCTGCTTTGATGATATAAGACATAAGATAGAACGGATTACATGTCGGACATTTCGGAATACAAATCTGCTCCCCGATTTGCAGATTATAGATATCAATATACGGATTTGCCCGCAAAATCCGCGCAAGCGGCACCTTAAACCGTCCGCTGATGGAATACAGGGTATCTCCTTTTTTGATTGTATAAATAATGCCGTTACAAGTATCAAACGTTGCCATGATGTTCTCCCGCATCTCTTTTCACCTATAAATTATGCAAATGATATATGAATGGTTCTGTTTCGTCATGAATTTTTAACACTTTCATTTTACTTTTTTTCTTGCATCATGCCGAAAGGTGTCGTATAATAAATAGGTATGTTTAGAAAGGATTTTTACTATGGCTGAAAAAAAGAATTTTTATTCTCTTGGTATTGATATCGGTTCTACAACCGTAAAGATTGCAATTTTAGACCCGTCCGGGCTTGTGGTGTTCTCGGACTATACAAGACACTTTGCCGACATTCAGGGGACTCTTGCGGGGCTTCTCGAAAAGGCAAAGGAACAGTTAGGCGAACTGACCCTGCATCCGGTGATTACCGGTTCCGGCGGTCTCACCATCGCAAAGCACTTAGATGTGCCGTTCGTGCAGGAAGTAGTTGCAGTTGCTACCTCCTTGGGTGACTATGCCCCGCAGACGGATGTTGCCATTGAGCTTGGCGGTGAGGACGCAAAGATTATTTATTTCACCGGCGGTGTGGAGCAGCGTATGAACGGTATCTGCGCAGGCGGTACCGGTTCCTTTATCGACCAGATGGCGTCTCTGTTAAAAACGGATGCCTCCGGTCTTAACGAGTATGCAAAGGATTATCAGGCCCTATATCCGATTGCGGCCCGTTGCGGCGTATTCGCAAAGTCAGACATCCAGCCGCTTATTAACGAAGGTGCCACCAAACAGGATTTGGCAGCCTCCATTTTCCAGGCAGTGGTAAACCAGACCATCAGCGGTCTTGCCTGCGGTAAGCCGATTCGCGGCAATGTTGCCTTCTTAGGCGGCCCGCTCCATTTCCTTACGGAATTAAAGGCGGCCTTTATCCGCACCTTAAATCTGACTCCGGCACAGGTGATTGCTCCGGAGCACTCCCACTTATTTGCAGCCATCGGCTCCGCTATGAATGCAAAGGAGGACGCTTCCGTGTCCCTTTCTTCCATGACCGACCGTCTGCGCACCGGTATTAAGATGGAGTTTGAGGTTACCCGTATGGAGCCTCTCTTTGACAACGAAGAAAGCTATCAAAAGTTCCTGACCCGTCACGATGCCCATACCGTAAAAAAGGCAGACCTTGCCACCTACCGCGGAAAGTGCTTCCTCGGTATCGATGCAGGCTCTACCACCACGAAGGCAGCTGTGGTAGGCGAGGACGGAACACTTTTATATTCCTTCTACAGCAACAACAACGGCAGTCCGTTAAAAACCACCATTAAGGCCGTTAAGGAGATTTATTCCCTTCTTCCGGAAGGCGCAAAGATTGTCCGCTCCTGCTCCACCGGTTACGGCGAAGCTCTGATTAAAGCGGCGCTTATGTTAGACGAAGGTGAGGTTGAAACCGTTGCCCATTATCATGCGGCAGCCTTCTTCGCCCCGGATGTGGACTGCATTCTTGACATCGGCGGTCAGGACATGAAGTGCATCAAGATTAAGAATTCCTCCGTAGACAGCGTACAGCTTAACGAAGCTTGCTCCTCCGGTTGCGGTTCCTTTATCGAGACCTTTGCGAAGTCTTTAAATTATGAAGTTGCCGACTTTGCTAAGATTGCGTTGTTTGCGGAAAACCCGATTGACCTTGGTACCCGTTGTACCGTATTTATGAATTCCAAGGTTAAGCAGGCCCAGAAGGAAGGCGCTACCGTTGCGGACATTTCCGCGGGTCTTGCCTACTCTGTAATCAAGAACGCCCTTTACAAGGTAATTAAGATTTCCGATCCGAAAGATCTTGGTAAGAAGGTCGTTGTTCAGGGCGGTACCTTCTATAACAACGCCGTACTCCGAAGCTTTGAAAAAATCTCCGGCTGTGAGGCTGTACGCCCGGACATCGCAGGTATCATGGGTGCTTTCGGTGCGGCACTCTTAGCCCGCGAGCATTATACCGGTCAGGAGACCACGCTCCTTACACCGGCAGCGTTAAACGAGCTGAAATTCGAAACCACCATGACCCGTTGTAAGGGTTGTACCAACAGCTGTCTCCTTACCATCAACCGCTTTTCCGGCGATCGTCGTTTTATTTCCGGTAACCGCTGTGAAAAGGGGCTCGGCAAGGAAAAGAGCAACGCAGACATTCCGAACTTATTTGCCTATAAATTAAAGCGTTATTTCGACTACTCCCCGCTGTCCGAAACCCAGGCAAAGCGCGGCACTGTCGGCATTCCGCGTGTACTGAACCTATACGAAAACTACCCGTTCTGGCACACCTTCTTTACGGAGCTTGGCTACCGCGTGGTACTTTCTCCGTTATCCAGCCGCAAGATTTACGAGATGGGTATCGAGTCCATTCCGAGCGAATCCGAATGTTACCCGGCAAAGCTTGCCCACGGCCACATTTCCTGGCTCATTAAGGAAGGCTGTAAGTTTATCTTCTATCCGTGTATTCCGTACGAGCGTAAGGAGTTCCCGGAGGCGGGCAACCACTACAACTGTCCGATTGTTACTTCCTACGGCGAGAACATAAAGAACAACGTGGAGGAACTTCGTTCCGATGACATTACCTTTGCCAATCCGTTCCTGTCCTTAGAGACGAAGGAAATTGCCGGAAAGCGCCTGGTGCAGATTATGGCGGAATACGGTATTCCGGCAAACGAAGTTTTACTTGCCGCAGATAAGGCATGGGAAGAGCTGTCCGCCGCAAGACGCGATATGCAAAAGGCCGGTGAAGCTGCTCTTGACTATATTAAGAAAAACGGAAAGCTGGGTATTGTACTCGCCGGCAGACCGTATCATATCGACCCGGAAATCAATCACGGTATTCCGGAGCTTATCACCTCCTACGACGTAGCGGTATTAACCGAGGACTCCGTTTCCCATTTGGGCAAGGTAGATCGTCCGACCCTCGTTGTAGACCAGTGGATGTACCATTCCAGACTGTACGCAGCGGCATCTTACGTCCGTACCCGTACGGATTTGGAGATTATTCAGCTTAACTCCTTCGGTTGCGGTCTGGATGCCGTAACCACCGATCAGGTCAGCGACATTTTGACAGCGTCCGGTAAGATTTACACCGTCCTTAAGATTGATGAAGTAAATAACCTGGGCGCAGCACGTATCCGTATCCGTTCCTTACTCTCCGCCGTAGCGGACCGTAAGCGTAAGGGCATTGTTCCACACGAGGCGGATGCGGCACATCATCGCGTGATTTTCACGGAAAAGATGAAGGAGGAATATACCTTACTTGCACCGCAGATGTCTCCGATTCACTTCCGTATGCTGGAACCGGCGCTTCGTGCCCACGGCTATAAGGTAGATGTCCTTGACAATGACGGAAGAACTGCGGTGGATGTAGGCCTGAAGTATGTAAACAATGATGCCTGCTACCCGTCCTTAATGGTGGTTGGTCAGATTATGGAAGCACTGCTTTCCGGTAAATACGACTTAAACAAGGTTGCGGTTATGATTACCCAGACCGGCGGCGGCTGCCGTGCTACCAACTACATCGGATTTATCCGCCGTGCCCTCCAGAAGGCCGGCATGGGCCATATTCCGGTGGTTTCCATCAGCACCTCCGGTATTGAGAAAAACCCGGGCCTTACCTACACCCCGAAGATGCTTCTGGGTATTTTGCAGGCGGTCATCTACGGTGACGTATTTATGCGTGTGCTGTACCGCATGCGTCCGTACGAGCTGGAAAAAGGCTCCGCAAACGCATTGTACGAAAAGTGGAATGCCGTTTGCTGCGAAGCGGTAAAGAATCCGAAGATGTCCGAGTTTAAGAAAAACATCCGCGGCATTATCAGAGACTTTGATGCTCTTCCGATTGATGAGACCTTAAAGAAGCCGCGTGTCGGTGTTGTGGGCGAAATTTTGGTTAAATTCCTCCCGGCTGCAAATAATTACTTAGTAGAGCTGTTGGAAGCGGAAGGCGCCGAAGCGGTGGTTCCGGATTTATTAGACTTCCTGCACTACACCATGTATAACAACAACTTTAAGGCCGATTACCTGGGTAAGTCCAAGAAGAGTAAAAAGGTCAACAACCTGATCTACTCCTTCCTTGAGAAGTTCCGCGGCACTGCCAGAAAGGAACTGGAAGCAAGTAAGCACTTTGTAGCTCCGCCTCGTATCGATACTTTGGCTAAGTATGCGGAGGATATCGTATCCACCGGTAACCAGACCGGTGAGGGTTGGTTCCTTACCGCCGAGATGATCGAGCTCATCCATACCGGTGTCCCGAACATCGTCTGCACCCAGCCGTTTGCCTGCCTGCCGAACCACGTGGTAGGTAAGGGCGTAATCAAGGAGCTTCGTCGTCGCCATCCGGAAAGTAACATCGTAGCCGTAGACTACGACCCGGGTGCTTCCGAGGTAAACCAGCTGAACCGTATCAAGCTCATGCTTGCGACTGCGGCAAAGCAGATGAAATAACAAATAATACGCAACATAAGAAAAGCCTCCTGATATTGCAGAGAAACTCCAATCGAATTTCCCGTACAATTTCGGGAGGCATTTTCTTACCACAGTTTGCATGCAAGTCTATTCTTCATGGCAAACTAACGCTACACCCGATTCAACAAGGAGGACAAAATGCAATACATTATTTCCTTTTTGGAAGGCATCATTACCTTCATCTCCCCTTGCCTTCTGCCTATGATACCGATTTATCTGACGTACTTTGCGGGCAGCGGAGAACGTACCACAAAAAAGACCGTTACCGGGGCTCTCGGCTTTGTCTCCGGCTTTACCCTGGTCTTTGTGGCCATGGGAGCTCTGGCCGGCAGCATCGGCAGCCTATTTACAAAACATCAAACCGTTGTAAACATCGTCTGCGGACTGATTGTCATTTTCTTCGGACTGAATTTTATGGGTGTGTTTAAGATTACTCTGTTCAAAGGCATGAAGCAGTCCGTTAACACCGACAACATGAACTTCTTTTCCGCCATGCTGTTCGGTATTGTATTCTCTCTGGGCTGGACGCCGTGTGTGGGTGCATTCTTAGGCTCTGCACTGATGATGGCCTCACAGGAAGGACAGGCATTACAGGGCATCCTGATGCTCCTGTGCTACTCTCTCGGCCTTGGGATTCCTTTTATCTTAAGCGCAGTGCTGATTGACAGCCTGAAAGGTGCCTTCGCCTTTATCAAAAAGCATTACAAAATTATCAACTTCGTCAGCGGATGCCTGCTGATTCTCGTGGGTATTCTGATGGCAACCGGCTTACTGGGACGCATTCTTTTTTAAGGAGGCACTATGGAAAACAAAAAGACTTTGATTATTGTATCGATTTTATTGGTAGCCTTTATCGGTGGTGCATCGCTTTTGTACGCCAAGCTTGGAACTGACATGAAACCGGATAATTTGTTGATACAGAATAATGGTGGCAGCACCACAACCGATACCACTACCGTCACACCGGAGGTTTCTGCAAATGATACCGCAGACAATTCCGACAAGACACCTGTCACTCCGGGCAATTCCTCCGAAACCGACGACTCGTCTTCCGAAAGTAACGGCACCGCTTCCGGGAACAGCACTGAAGGCAACGCAACCGCCGGGACCTCCCCGTTCATGGCACCGGACTTTACCGTCTACGACCGCGAAGGAAACACCGTCCGCTTGTCAGATTTTCTAGGGAAGCCTGTGGTATTAAACTTCTGGGCCAGTTGGTGCGGACCGTGCAAAAGCGAAATGCCGGACTTTGAAGAAATCTACAAAGAATACGGAGAAGACATTCACTTTGTCATGGTCAACCTGACCGACGGTGACCGGGAAACCATGGACACCGCTACCACTTTCCTCGACAGCAGCGGTTATACCTTCCCTGTCTATTATGACAAGGATATCGACGCCGCCTACACCTATCAGGTGTACGGGATTCCTGTGACCTACTTTATCAATGCCGAAGGGCATTTGATTGCTCAAGGAAGCAGTGCCCTGGATGCGGAGACCATAAAAAGGGGAATTGAGATGATTTTAAAGTAAAACTACTTTTCTTGTCTCCTCTACGAAACAAAGAACTCCCAAGACAACACTCTTTGGGAGTTCTTTATTACATCATTCACTTATAAGCACCGCTCATTACATCTAAGAATTCCTGATCGCCTCGATTCTCTGAAGCGGATACACACTCTCTAACTCCATATTGTAACCATGCTCTTCCAGCCATACAAGGATTTCTTCAAATTGTTTGATTGCCTTTTCTTTCTCACCCATAGAGGCATACATCTCCGCTTTGGAGAATAAGTGAGAAATGCTGGTGGAATCCTTTGAATTCTATTTTGATAAATCCGCATAAGTCAAACTTATGCTACTAATAGTTCCATCATCGTTGTATTTAAAAGAAATACTTTGATTGTTAATTCTTCCACCCAGTGTTTTCGAATCATTCACAATCCCATAATAATCTCCGCCGAGTCTTGTATATGGTTCCCCGTATTTTCCCACAACCTCATCTTTCGTCGATACTTGTGGCATAAATCCATCTATACTACAATCCGCTGTATGAATTGTAAAATTATATATGATTGCTTTTTTTGGTTTCTCCGGATCATATTCTTCTAGAGCAACATCAACCATTTCAACTCCATCAAAAAACAGGGTGACAATACCATGTCCCGGATCAAGATTTTTACTGTATTTATGTTCCTGATATGTCCACCCGCTCGGCAAATCTCCCAACTTTATAGGAATTTCAAACGGCTGCCCTTTAATGATGATGTTCTTTCGAGCTTCCTCTATATCAAACGGCCCATCATACTCCATATTCTCATACTGCACACTTGGCTTCTCTTTCTCCTCTTTGTTTCCACACCCCGCCACTCCTACCGCCAGCACTGCCAGTATAAGTAGCAACTTCATTCGCTTTTTCATTCGCTTTTTCATTCTCATTTTCATTCTCCTTCGCTTTTTTCACTCCCATGAACAAAACTATAGCCAAAAACGAAAAAGACCGCAAAGATTCCTTCTCTTTGCGGCCGAACTATCATAAAGTTTCCCTCTTAGACTTCTAGCTTTGCGTCCCCATGTTTCCACTGGATTTGCCCCTATTATTACTCAATCAATAATACTACACTTTATTTCTCTTGTCAACTTTATCTTCGTAAAACTATATCATCTATAAATCATTTTGTCACACCGCTCTGTTTTAACGTATTCCGGAGTATCTATCCAACATTTGCAATCTTTTTTATCATAAAATCTTCAAAAGACACTTTTTCTTCTTTCAGTAGCACAACAGAAAACTAATCCCCAAAAAGGATAGAACTTCCTCCTCTACCCACACGTTTCTAACGAAACGATGTTTTTTTCAGTTCTTTTGCAAAATCATCCCCTCTACCTACTAATCAAAGAGCTTTACTTCTGTGACTGACATGGGCACAGAAACAAAGCTCTTTTTGTCTGCTTCAAAACCGGAGTCCCGAATCCCGAGCCCCGACTTTTCGCAGACCTGCAGATAGAGGGTATACCACACTAGACTTTGCAAGCAAAGTCCGTGTGCCAAAGAGGGGCGTTGCCCCCATTGGATTCCCCCATCA
>JAFYMC010000019.1 GCA_017556805.1 Lachnospiraceae bacterium
ACAAACGGCTCAATATACTTCCCCCGAAAAACATTATACGGATAAATATTAGGATTCTTTACCTGACGCTCACTTAATACAAAACTACTCAAATAGATCATAAAATAAAACAGCACTCCTCTGCACAAACTTCAAATTTTCTAGATATCTATAATCATCTTTTTACACTTCACACAACATTGTGCCGGTAACTCGTTATGCGTAAATTTCTTGATGCAGTTCAATAATGTTCCCTTTTTCTCGCCCTTCTTTACCCATTCAGGAACCACACGGGAAACCAATACCCCCTCTTCCATCTCACTACCACAATAAGGACATTTCATCATGTTTTTCCTCCTCCATAAAAAATATTTGTCTACTTGTAAATCTACCGTCCACTCAGCCGTCAACTTCAAACTTTCTTTTCTTTCCCATTATACCTCATTTACACAAGTAACACAATTTCAAATCTCTTTTTTTACACTACAGTATTTACCGCACTACTCTGCGCGGCGGCTCGGGCGTGGCGGATTCTTATAAGCAGAAGGTGATTTAGAGTTATTCTGCCGAGGGCCTATATAGTATCGGATTTTTGCCTTCCCGAAGGGTCACGTCCTTAGTGCAGTCGAAATCGCCTCCTAGAAAAGACTGGGCGCGAGGTCGCTCCCGAGCGACCTAGTCGTTCTTGGAGGAAGTTCGACGGAGCGTTGCGAGCAGCAAAAAGGAGATACTATATAGGCCCTCGGCAGAATTAGGTAAACGCACTACTCTGCTTATAAGAATGGGAAGCCGCGCAAAATAAAAAGGGGCGCGAAGCGCCCCTATAGTCCTGTAGTTACATTACTGTGCATCCTTAGCCCCAACCTCGGTCAGTGCCTTTACCATGCCTGCCATTCCCTGAATCTCGGACGGAATGATAATCTTGGTTGCCTTACCGTCAGCAGCCTTTGCAAATGCCTCCAGGCTCTTTAACTGAATTACCTGGCCAGTCGGTGCAGCCTCGTTTAAGTAACGAATACCATCGGCATTCGCCTGCTGTACACGAAGAATTGCCTCTGCCTGACCTTCTGCCTCACGAATCATAGATTCCTTCTTTGCCTCCGCACGAAGGATTGCAGCTGCCTTCTCTGCCTCTGCCTCTAAGATTGCGGATTCCTTCTTACCTTCCGCTACAAGAATGGTGGACTTCTTCTCACCCTCTGCGATAAGGATTGCTTCACGGCGTTCACGCTCTGCCTTCATCTGCTTCTCCATGGAATCCTGAATTGCAGCCGGCGGAATAATGTTCTTTAACTCAACACGGTTTACCTTAATACCCCATGGGTCGGTTGCCACGTCAAGAGAAGATCTCATCTTGGAGTTGATAATCTCACGGGAGGTGAGGGTTTCATCCAGTTCCAAATCACCGATGATATTACGAAGGGTGGTAGCGGTCAGGTTCTCGATTGCCATAATCGGATTTTCTACACCGTACGCATATAACTTCGGGTCGGTAATCTGATAGAATACAACGGTATCGATACGCATCGTAACGTTATCCTTGGTGATAACCGGCTGCGGTGCGAAGTCAACTACCTGTTCTTTTAACATCACTCTCTTGGCAATACGGTCAATCAACGGCCACTTCATGTGAATGCCCACCGACCAGGTTCCCTGGTATCCGCCGAGACGCTCAACAACAAACGCTTGCGCCTGCGGTACAATCTTTACGCAAGACGCAATAATAATCAATAATACTACAACCAGTGCAATAATTGCAAAAACAGTTCCCGGTTCCATAGTTCCTCCTTTTTGCCCACCTTGGGGCACCCTTTGTTTTATTCTGTTACTTTTTCCACGATGGCCTTGACACCGTCTACCGCACATACTTTCACGCGTGCTCCGGCCTCAATCACCGTTTCGTCTTTACTCCGCGCCGTCCATTCCAAACCATTTAACAAAACGATACCCGTTCCGTTAAAATTGTCAATGGTCTCCGTTACCTTACACTGTTCCCCGATTACACTGTCCACATTCGTCTTTGTACGCTTTGCATTGTAAAACTTTTTTGCAATCGGTCTCGTAAAGAACAACAATACCAACGATACCACTAAAAAGACAATGACCTGAATCAGCAGATTATCCGTTACCATCGCCACAAAGAACGTCACAAGGGCTCCGCCCGCAAACCAGATGGTAACCAGTCCCAAGGTCGCAATCTCAACCACAAGACAAAGAGCAAGAATAATCAACCATACAAATTCCGGCATAAGAATCCTCCTTTCCCTAATGCGAGTGAAAAACTCTTTACCGACAGTATAGCGCATTTTTCCTGCTCTTGCAAGTTTCGTCGTGAAATATTCAAAAAAATTTAAAATCTTATAACTTTTCTCCGTTTGCTTCCTTTACCGCTAATATAATTCTTAAGTTGCCGTTTCTGCAACGAAGCTCATCCATGAATTTCTTCTCATTTGCATCCGGCTTCATCTGTACCGAATAGGTCAACTCATATAAGGTGCCCATATTGGAGGTCTTTACCCTTTCCAGTCTGGCCCCCTTTGTATACTCCGTAAACAAATCATCGAAAGCTCCCGCATAATTCATATCCTCCGGAATCATGATGCGAAGCTGCTTTGTGGTATCCTTAAAGCAAATTGCCACCACCTTAAAGCACAATACCACGATAATCCCCAATACAAACAGCACGCAAAAAGCCAGGGTTATGTATCCGAGACCGCAGGCAAGACCTGCTGCCATTGCCATAAATACCAGAGAAATGTCCTTGGACTCACCCGGCACACTGCGGAACTTCACAAGGGCGAACACACCCGCAATGGAAAATGCACGGGCCACATTACTGCCTACCAAGGTAATGACAAGAGCTACTACCGCCGGAAGAATCAGCATACTCACGATAAAACTCAGGGAGCGTCTGCTCTTTTCCGTAATCAATATGTATACCGCGGCAATCAAAATACCCACTACCACCGCTGCCAGCATATAGGACAGTGTATTACTTAAACTAATCACTTCCGTTTGTTCCGTAACTCCGAATAACTTTTCTAACATATCTTTTTCCTTTCTTATCTATGGTATCCTTTATTCTTCAAACATGATGTCCTCGTGCATACTCTCGTCTGTCATTGCCGCCTCGTCGGCACCCTCGTCTTTCTCCTCAAGTCCCAACATATATCTCATATACTCCGTACCGTACTTGGAAAAGGACGTCGGATAAATTTGAAATTCCGAAAGAAGCTTTGTCATCCAAAGCGGCATGGCATCTTCAATCTTAACCTCCATAATCCACTCATCCTCCGGCAAAAGCTTCTCTCCGTATATGCCGTAATGGAGCCCCAAATCGTATCGTCTGGTAGTAATGTTCCGATCAAAAGTAATACGAAATTCTTTATTCTCCTTACCGAACATCGCAACTCTGTCATAGGAAAGAAACAGCGCAGGCTTAAGCTCCATATTCATCCGCTTTAACATATACTGAAGCTCCCTGAGTACCTGGGCATTCATGTACGTCTGCTGCTTCGGCAATTCCCCCGACTCTACAAAGGCATAGGCTTCCGCCAGCTTTAGCTTTGTACGGCGCTTGTTTACCTTCTTTTTAAACTTTTTCTTAATTTCCAGAAACACCTTATCCTCCGGCGCTACCACACCGTAACTGCGCAACCGCAGTTTTTCTTTATACACCGGCTTCTCCAAAGACCGGCTGATTAATTCATTCTGCGGTGTATCGTAATAAATATTACATATGGTATAAAACTCGCCGTCTCTGCTGTGGGCGTCCGGTTCCATATAGGCAAGCAGACGTTCCCGCAATTTCCGATAACAGGCATCCGTAATCCGATACTTCTTTTCATACCGGTTAAATACTTCGATTGCCATCTCCGGACCTCCCTTCTTCCGTATTTTATCATACTTTGCCTTTGTGTACAATGTGTGACAAAAGGAAAAATTTTTTATTTCAAAAAGGGTCGCGCATATGCGCAACCCTTTGCTTTCTATTTCACACTCTGTCGGACCGATTACAGTCTCTTTAACAGCTCCTCGCGCTCCTTTTCAAAGCCCGGCTTGCCAAGAAGTGCAAACATGTTCTTCTTGTAGCTCTCTACGCCCGGCTGGTCAAACGGATTTACACCGAGAAGGTATCCGCTGACACCGCAGGCAAACTCGAAGAAGTAGAACAACTCACCGAGAGAACGCTCGTCACGATTTGCCACCTTAATCACAAGATTCGGTACTCCGCCGTCGGTATGTGCAAGCTTCGTTCCCTTCATAGCGCTCTTGTTGATAAAGTCAATGCTCTTTCCGGTCAGATAGTTGAGACCGTCAAGGTCTACCGGCTCCTCTTCAATGAAAAGCTCGTGGGTCGGGGTATCCAGCTCCATTACGGTCTCGAACATGGTACGCTGTCCGTCCTGGATAAACTGGCCCATGGAATGCAGGTCGGTAGTAAGGTCTACGGATGCCGGGAAAATACCCTTCTGGTCCTTACCCTCACTCTCACCGTATAACTGCTTCCACCACTCAGCCACATAGTGGAAATTCGGCTCGTAGTTGGCTAAAATCTCAATGCTCTTGCCCTTTCTGAGAAGAACATTACGAACTGCTGCATACTGCAAGGACGGGTTGTCCCCATACGGTGCGTTAAGACATATCTCACGCATTGCCGCAGCACCTTCCATTAAAGCATCGATATCCGCGCCGCTTGCCGCAATCGGAAGTAAACCTACTGCGGTCAGTACGGAGAAACGTCCTCCCACATCATCCGGCACAACAAAGGTCTCGTAGCCTTCCTCGGTAGCAAGCTTCTTTAAAGCTCCTCTTGCCTTATCCGTGGTTGCGTAAATTCTCTTTGCTGCCTCTGCCTTGCCGTACTTCTTCTCCAGAACCTTCTTGAAAATACGGAATGCAATTGCCGGCTCCGTAGTAGTACCGGACTTACTGATGATATTTACGGAGAAATCACGGTCACCGATTACTTCCAAAAGCTGTGCCAGATAGGTACTGCTGATGTTATTGCCTGCAAAATAAATCTCCGGAGTCTTTCTGATTTCCTTGGAAACGGAATTATAAAAACTATGTCTTAAAAACTCGATTGCCGCACGTGCTCCCAAATAAGAGCCGCCGATACCGATGACAACAAGTACCTCGGAATCGGAACAAATCTTGTCCGCCGCCTTCTTAATACGTGCAAACTCTTCCTTGTCATAGTCTACCGGTAAATCAATCCAGCCAAGAAAATCATTTCCCGCACCGGACTTATCAAGCAAACATTTCTTTGCGGCCAATACCGGCTGTTCCATCAATTCTACTTCGTTTCCGCGCACAAACACATTTGCAGCGGATGCATCAAATGCCACTCTGCTCATAATTCTGTCCTTTCTCTCCGATGTATGTCATCGAAGCTATAGTCTCTACAAACTATTGCTACAATTATACCACGCTTTCTTTGTTTTTTCAATCATTCGGAGAAAAAAGCATTGTTTTTCTTCCGGCTTTTTACGCCGGATATTCCTTTAAAAATTCGTTAATCAAATCTGCGTAGGACCGCTCTGTCAGACGTTCCGTTACTGCCGCCTCTTCCTGTACCTGCTCTGCCGGACTTTCCGTTACTGCCGCCTCTTCCTGTACCTGCTCTACCGGACTTCCCGTTACTATCGCTTCCTCCGGAACCTGTTCTATCGGTTCCGCAACTTCTTCCGGTTCTGCGACCGTCAGTTCTCGCTCCCTCCTTCTTTGCTCCGCAAAGCTTCTGGCCTCAAGCTGCCTGCGTTCCCGTAACAGTTCCTCCGTCAATCTTCGCTTTTCCTCTTGAGCTTTCCCTTGTTTTTTCCTTTCTGCTGTTTTCGGTTTGTCCGCACTCCGGTTCTTCCTCACTTTCTGCGTTTCCTGCTTTTCCTTCTTTTCCGTCTTTTTTTCGTACCTCTTCTCCGGTTCTTCCTCCGTTTTCTTTGTCCCGGTCACATCCATCCAAAAACAATTTTCAATATAATTCCGGATTCCGAGACGCACACGTTTATTTTTTTCCCTTAACCCCATAACAATATCCGATAGAAGCAATCCGGTCACGGAAACACCTCCGGCAAAAAGTGATTCCAGCACAAGCTTATACCCGCAACCGCTCAAAACACCAGCCAAAGCTACCAACACACTGCTTGTCCCTGCCAACAGCACCGAATACAATGCCGCATGTTCCAGGTTTCCTACCCGAAGCCCGCAAACCCTTCCTTCTGCCAGACGATACTCCGTATAAACCGATATATTTTTAATCTCCTGCTCCCGTTCCCTCCGTCTTTTCAAGTCCTCCCGTATGTACGCAATCGTTTTATGTTTCGTCTCTTCAAACCTTGTACAGGCTTTTCCCAATCTTTTGTAATATCCGAGTAAAAGTATCCGGGCCAGTCCCCCCACTGCCGACACTCCCCCGATTATCACAACTCCTACTCCCTGTTCCAATAATTCCCGCATAACTGCTCCTTTCCGCCATAACGCGTTTTTTTCTGAACACAGTATACATTATTTTACATTTTTTGGAAATTATTCTGTAATAAAAAAAGCAGAACACGTCTGCTTTTTTCGACATATTATACTCTGTTTCTACGTTTCCGGTAAGCTTCATACACAAAAAGTGAGGTAGCTACTGCCGCATTTAAGGACTCCGCCTTACCCTCCATAGGAATCTTTACCAGACAATTGGCAGTCTCCGATGCCGCTTCGCTCAGCCCGTTCGCTTCGTTTCCGATTAAGATTACAGAACAGCCTGCATACTCCGGCTCATCATAATACTGCGTTCCCGAAAGATGCGCCGCATAAAGTGTGGCTCCGCTTTTCTTCATCTCCTCAAGCTCCCCCAAGAAGTCCTCTGCGTAAAAATGCGGCACTCTGAAAATTGCTCCCATGGTGGAACGCACCACCTTCGGATTATACATATCCACCGAGCTTCCGCTGAGAAGCACACCGGTCACACCGGCAGCCTCTGCTGTACGAAGTACGGTTCCGAGATTACCCGGATCCCGCAAATCCTCCAATGCAATCCATACCGCCTCTTCTTTTGCAAGAAGCGCCTTCTTATCATACTGCGGGATACGTACCGTGGCCAAAATTCCCTGAGGCTCCATGGTCTCTGCCATAGTCTTCATCACATTCTCGGATACCGTCTCATAGGATACACCCGCCAGCATTTTTCTCTGATTGTCTGTTTCCAGATATGCCTCTGTGACATAAACCTCGCAAAGAGCATCCTTTGCATCCCGTAAGACTTCTTCAAACAGCTTTCTTCCTTCAATTACAAACAGCCCCTGCTGTCTCCGTTCTTTTCCCTTTTTCTGCAGTGAAACAATATTTTTCACCCGCGGATTTGACGTACTGCTAATCATATCACTTTTCTTCATTCTAGTTTTGTCTGTTTTTACGATTCCGCTTCTTCACTTCATACATCAGTGTATCCGCTTCCTCAACATAATCATCCAACTCCGCCTCTTTCTTCGGGTCGGTCAGAACATATCCGATGCTGGCCTCAATCTTATACTCAAGACCGGAGGAGCTGTTTTCCTTTTCCAGCTCATCCTCCAGATACTTCTTAAAGGCTTCCGCTTCCGCATCATTCTCCACATTACCGATAATAAGGAATTCATCACCACCGTAGCGTACCGCAATCTTATGATCCCCCGCACAACGTTTTAACACGTTGGAAAACATAATAAGCGCGTTATCACCGTGGGAATGTCCGTATATATCGTTAATCTCCTTCAGACGGTCCATGTCCATAAACATAACCATCAACGGTTTCCCGTAAGCTTTACTCTTTTCGAACATCTCATAACCGTCACGCATATACCCGAAACGGTTATACATGTCCGTTAACGCATCCTTCACATATACGCTGTCAAGGCGTTTATTTACCTTACGAAGATTCTCGAGATTTCGCAAGTTACCATAGGCATTGTTGATACCCTGTGTCAGGAACAACACCATACGGCGGAACAAAGCCGCTCCTGCATCTACAAGCACCCAGTATCCCAAGCTCACACCGAACTTCTGTAACGGAATAAACAAATAATCATGAGTCTCTTCATCGTTTTGCTGTAAATACTCCGGTACATAGTCCTTCGTATCCATAATCATTGGTTCTTCCTGAGAAACACCATGCTTCATACCGCTTAGCACATACTGCTTCTCATCAAATCCCGGCTTAAAATCAAGCTCTAACGCATGTGTGCCGTAATATACCTCCTGATTAACACACATACAATATCCGTAAATTTTGAAATTACGCATAATCTCAAGTAAGTAGAAGTTATACAGTCCTTCGTGATCCGCAATCGCAAGATTCTGACGGACGGTATTCAATATTTCGTAATATGCAACCTCTTCTTTTACCCTGGCGTGAATCAGACGTTGTAACTGACGGGTATCCAACTCCACCAATTCTTCCGGTGCATAGCAACCGCAACTTCCCCGCAGTACTAACTTCTGTTCATGACTCACAAGCGTCGGAACCTCTTCCCCGGCAATGAGACGCAACAACACGTCACACCCCAACCGTCCCATCTCAAAATAATCTTTATCGATGGTAGAAATCAACGGAGTGCACCCTCTGGAATTATCATCATTGTCGTAACCGACAATCAAAAAGTCATCCGGCGGATACTTACCGTCTTCCTCTGCCGCCTGACAATACCCCAGTGCCATGGCATCATTTGCACATACTACCGCATCCGGAAGTTCAAGTCCCATCTCCTTAAACTCCGCATACGCCTGTCTGCCGTCCATATCAATAAACTTGTAATCCCGGATACGACGCTCGTCAACCTTGATTCCGTTTGCCTCTAAGGCATCCCTATATGCTTTCTTTCGAAGAAGATTATCCGGATGCTCCGCAGAACCGCCTACATAATTAATATCGCGACATCCGTGTTCCTTAATCAAATGCTCTACAATACGATACTCCGCCATGTATCCGTCCGGAATTACGGAATGCATCCCCTTATACTCACAATCTAACGAAACCTTCGGTTTATCACAGGTAAGAAGCTTTGAATAATAAGTCTCCAACATCTCATATCCCTGCACTACATTTACCGAAAAAATAAAACCGTCAAAATCATCCGGATTCGGCAACGCAAATGCGTTATAGTTACCAAAATTCTCAGGGTCTCTTACTCCATACGCCGGAAAACTTAAAAACGTATAGACATCGATACCGGTACCGGCCAGACGAGCCTTGATTCCGCTCATGGTGGCATTAAGAAGTTCCCCCTCGGAAGTAGCAATAATCAAACCGATTTTACGTTTTTTCATTCGTATCTCCCCCTTCCGTTCCGATTCTTCTCTCTCTATATATTCTTATGTATATTTTACCGCTTATTACACGTTTCGTCAAACACTTTTTTGTGAATCTGTCTTCTTGCACTTTTTCTTTCTATATTGTATAATATCGAATGTACTTTCAAAGAATAAGCCTTAAAATTTTTATAAACAAAGGAGCTTTATTATGACCACGGCAGAACAATCCCTTGCCCTCCATAAGGAATGGAACGGCAAGCTTACCACAGAAGCAAAATGCAAAGTAAATTCCAGAGAAGACCTGGCGTTAGCCTATACCCCGGGCGTTGCAGAGCCTTGTAAAGTAATCGCAGAGCATCCGGAAGAGGTATACCGCTACACCATCAAGGCCAACACGGTTGCCGTTGTATCCGACGGTAGTGCGGTTCTCGGTCTCGGCAATATCGGTGCAGCCGCCGCCATGCCGGTCATGGAGGGAAAATGTGTCCTTTTCAAGGAGTTCGGTGGCGTAAACGCCTTCCCGATTTGCCTTGACACCCAGGATACGGAAGAAATCATCAAAACTGTTGTCAACATTGCTCCTGCTTTCGGCGGAATCAATCTGGAGGATATTTCCGCTCCTCGTTGCTTTGAAATCGAATCCCGTTTAAAGAAGCTGTTACCGATTCCGGTATTTCACGATGACCAGCACGGTACGGCCATCGTGGTTCTGGCCGGTATTATCAACGCCTTAAAGGTTGTAGGCAAAGCCAAAGAAGAGTGTCAGGTGGTGGTAAACGGTGCCGGTTCTGCCGGTATCGCTATTTCCAAGCTTTTATTAAACTACGGTTTCAAGAAGCTGACACTCTGTGATAAAGTGGGCATACTCTCTAAAAAGACGGAAGGCCTTAACTGGATGCAGCAGGAAATGGTGCAAGTCACTAATTTAGAAGAAAAAGAAGGTACCCTGGCAGATGCGTTACAAGGTGCCGACATTTTCATCGGTGTATCCGCTCCGAATATCGTAACCGAGGAAATGGTAGCCTCCATGAACTCTGACTCCATTCTCTTTGCCATGGCAAACCCGGTGCCGGAAATCATGCCGGACCTTGCGAAAAAGGCCGGTGCCCGTGTCATCGGAACAGGACGTTCCGATTTCCCGAACCAGGTCAATAATGTAGTGGCATTTCCGGGTATCTTCCGCGGTGCACTGGAAGGCCGCGCCGCTCAGATTACCGAAGAAATGAAACTGGCGGCAGCTCTTGCCATTGCAGGACTCGTATCCGCCGACGAGCTTTCCGACGACAATATCCTTCCGCAGCCTTTTGACCCTCGCGTATGCGATGCCGTCAGTGCAGCGGTAAAGGCTCATATCCGGTAAGTACGTATGCTTACCGCAAACGACTATTATCGTACCCGCTTCGGCGGCAAGGTATACCGCATTTCTTTAAATGGCGGCATGTCCTGCCCCAACCGGGACGGAACACTGGATACACGAGGGTGCATCTTTTGCAGCAGAGGCGGTTCCGGCGATTTTGCCGCTCCCTCCGCATTGTCTGTTACGGAACAATTAACGGTAGCAAAACAAAAGGTGGCCGCAAAGCTTCCGAAAAACAACGCAGACTTTGCCGGGTATTTGGCCTATTTTCAGGCCTTCACCAACACCTATGCACCGGTACCCTACTTGGCGCGGATTTTCGAAGAAGCGTTGGCAGATCCGGAAGTGGTTGGACTTTCCATCGCCACCCGGCCGGATTGTTTATCGGAGGATTGTATCAATCTACTGGCTTCCCTAAACAAGCGAAAACCGATTTACGTGGAATTGGGCCTGCAGACCATCCACGAGGAAAGTGCTACTTTCATTCGCCGCGGCTATCCCTTAGCGATTTATGATGATGCCGTCTCCCGATTACAGGCTGCCGGTATCCCGGTCATCACCCATGTCATTTTGGGCCTGCCAAAGGAGACCTCCGCGGATATGCTGGCAACGGTACGTCACGTTATAAGCGGCAATGTCCACGGCATTAAGCTTCAACTGTTACATATTTTACAAGACACCGATTTGGCGGATTATTATGAGGCCGCGGATTCTTCGGAATTTGCCTGTATGTCCCTTGATGCTTACATGGACATCCTCTTCTCTATCCTTCCGCTGATTCCGGAAGACACCGTCATTTACCGGCTGACCGGAGACGGCCCGAAACGTTCGTTACTTGCTCCTTTATGGAGTGCCGATAAAAAGAAAGTACTGAACACATTAAGACAACGCATGGAAAGGAGTTCCCTATGCAATCCGAAATGTTAATGCTGTACAAGCTTATGATTCTTTATATTCTGGACCGAATTGATTTCCCGATGACCGATTCCCAATTAACGGACTTTTTCATCGGAAAGAATTACACGGACTATTTCACCTTACACGAAACCATCAACGATATGACCGAGGATGGGTTCATCGAAAAGGAAGTGGTCCGCAACAAGACCCTGTACCACATTACGGAAGCCGGCGGCGAAGCCCTTTCCTTTTTCTTCAAGGATATTTCCTCTGCTGCCCGGGCGGACATTGATGAATATCTTTCCGCACAACGGTACCAGTTAAAGGAGGAGCAGTCCACTCCTGCAGATTACTACGAAATCAAGCATTCCGAGTATTTGGCGGAATGTAAAATACTGGATAGAGACTCTGTTCTTTTGGATGTACAGATTACCGTTTCCAACGAAGCGGAGGCGGAACGGCTGTGTAACAATTGGAAAGAGAACAGTACGGATATTTACACTTACATTATAACCAAACTTCTTTCCTCCGGCGGAAAAGACACTACCGAACAGGAAGGGTAAATGCACCGTTTCCCCCGGTACAATTACGCCTCATCCGCAAATTTCCGCACAAAACAAGGGCCTCGCTGCAAACGGCGAAGCCCTTTTCTTATTCCTCGTTCTTCTCTTCTCTCGGAAGAAACTCCTCGATTTTTTGCCAGATTTCATCCCGGCCCGCCTTTGTTTCCGCAGAAAAAGGAATCAAGATTCCTTCCTTCGGCATCTTAAGACAGGTGCGAATCAGCTTTGTCTGCTTCGCAATCTGGCTACGGTTGATTTTGTCTAACTTCGTGGCAATCACAATCGGCTGGAACCCGTTATGCACAATCCAGTCATACATGTCTCTGTCGTTTTCCGACGGCTCATGCCGAATATCCACCAGAAGAAAAATCAACTTTAACTGCTCGGACTTTTTTAAGTACCGCTCAATCATCTTGCCCCATTTTGCCCGAAGCTCCATGGATACTTTCGCATATCCGTATCCCGGGAGGTCAACAAAATACAACTGCTCATTAATATTATAAAAATTTATGGTCTGGGTCTTACCCGGCTGGGAAGAGGTTCTCGCATAAGACTTCCGGTTCATCAGACCGTTAATCAGCGAGGACTTTCCTACATTGGACTTTCCGGCAAAGGCAAACTCCGGTAAAAGATTTTCCGGCAACTTACTTGTAATGCCGCATACCGTTTCCAGATTCACTTTTGTTACATTCATCAAAGTTCTCCTTCCTCTTACGGAGGTTTTCCCCGTATCGTAAGAATCCTGTTACTTTACCAGCGCCTCCGAAAGGACTTCTTCCATCTCGGATACAAACACAACAGCAAGTCCCTTTGTAACCTCTTCTGTCAACTCCGCCACATCCGCTTCGTTCTTCGCAGGCACTAAAACCTTCTTTACACCGGCCTGTTTTGCCGCAAGAAGCTTCTCCTTTAAACCTCCGATCGGAAGCACGCGTCCACGCAGGGTCACCTCACCGGTCATGGCTACATCCGGCAGCACTTTCTTCCCGGTAATTGCGGAATAGATGGCTGTTGCCATGGTAATACCGGCAGACGGACCATCCTTCGGTACTGCACCTTCCGGCACGTGAATGTGAATCTGATGTTTCTCAAAATACTCCGCGTCAAGCTCGTCTCTGCAATAAGCCCGTACATAAGACAGCGCAGTCTGTGCAGACTCCTTCATCACATCTCCCAACTTACCGGTCAGTGTGATACCACCCTTCCCCGGCATTACATTAACCTCAATTTCAAGGGTATCACCACCCACACTGGTCCAGGCAAGTCCGCGTACCAGGCCGACCTGCGGCTTCTTTTCTACCGTATCTTTACGATACTTCTGTTTGCCGAGATATGAAAACAGTTCTTTCTCACTTATCTTTACCGGAAGTTCCGGAGTCCCTTCCCCCGCATCGATATTCCATACGGTCTTCCGGCAAAGCTCGCCTAATCTTTGCTCCAGCTTACGCACACCGGCCTCTTTGGTATAGCCGGAAATCACTCCGCGAAGGGCTCCGTCCGTTACCTTCAATTCCTTTGAGGTCAAACCGTTCTTCTTTAACTGCTTCTTCAGCAAATGTCTCTTTGCAATAAAGAACTTCTCGGCCTCCGTATAGCTGGACAATTCAATAATCTCCATACGGTCAAGAAGCGGCTTCGGTATGGTTTCCAGCGTATTTGCTGTAGCAATAAACAACACTTCGGATAAATCCAACGGCATATCAAGATAGTGATCCATAAATCTCGCATTCTGCTCCGGATCCAGTACCTCTAACAAAGCTGCACTCGGGTCTCCCTTATAATCACTGGCCACCTTGTCGATTTCATCCAAAAGCATCAGCGGATTCTTTACTCCCGCCTGCTTGATACCCGCCGCAATACGTCCCGGCATGGCACCGATATAGGTCCGTCTGTGACCGCGGATTTCTGCTTCATCCCGCACTCCGCCGAGGCAGACACGTACATACTGCTTGCCTAGTGCTTCCGCTACGGAATGTGCCACAGAAGTCTTACCGGTTCCCGGAGGTCCCACCAGACACAAAATCGTCCCACCGGCCGTACCGGTACGCTTTCTGACCGCCAGATACTGTAAAATGCGCTCCTTTACCTTTTCCATTCCGTAATGGTCACGCTCTAATATCTTCTTCGCATCCCCGAGGGAAAAGCTTTCCTTGGTTGCCTTATCCCACGGCATGGACAATAAGGTCTCAATGTAAGTCCGGGCCACCGCGCCTTCGGATGCAGCTCCGGAAAGACGCTTATAGCGCTCGATCTCTTTTAAAATCGCTTCTTTTATTTCTACGGAAGCCTCTAAGTCTTCCACCTTTTTTACAAACTCGTCCGCTTCGTTGCTTTCTCCCAGTTCCTCACGAATGACCTTCATCTGCTCTCTGAGCACATATTCCTTCTGGTTTTTGTCAACCTTTGCCTTCACCTTGGTCTGCAAATCCTTACGAATCCGCAGTTCCTCAATCTCATTGGCAAGAACCTGAGCCAAAAGTTCAAAACGCGGGAAAAACTCCTGCTCCTCCAACAGCGCTTGACGCTGGGTCGTGGTCAGAGGAATCATAGCAATGATTTGCTCCATCAAACGGTCAAGCTCCGTAACTCCCGACAACTGCTCTGCAATATCCTTGCCCAGCTTTGTGTTTACGGAAAAATAGACATCCAGCAAATCATGCAGCGTCCCTAACATGGCACGTTGCTCCACGGCAGCAAAGCCTACGGACTTCTCCTGCTCCGTCACCGTAATTTGGGCAGAAAAATAAGGGGAGACACTTACCAAATAGTCAAGCTCTCCTCGCTCTTCGCCCGTAATCAGCACACGGACCAAATTCCCCGGTAATTTAATAATTTGCTTAATACGCGCCACACACCCTACCGAATGTAAGTCATCTACCGTCGGGAGCTCCACGGACGCGTCCTTTTGCATTACCGCAAAAATCTGCTGATCGGACTTCATAGCCTGTTCGATAGCCTGAATACTGATTTTGCGGTTTACATCAAAATGTACCAGCATGCCCGGCAGCACTACGATATTTCGCAGTGCTACCAACGGCATAATCTTTATTTCGTTTCTCATTCTATCACCTTTACTCTATCACTTACGCGCTCTCATCCGTACGGACTCCTGCCTTTTTGGTATGAGAACGTTTTCTGTGCTCAGCAACCTCCAAGGTCGGTTCTTCCGTTCCCTCTGCCGCTTCCTTGGTCACAATGCACTTTAAGATGCTTTCATCGGACGGAGCCCGATACATGGTATCCATCATAATATTTTCCATGATGGAACGCAGGCCTCTTGCACCGGTCTTCTGTTCTACCGCACGTCTTGCGATGACACGAAGTGCCTCCTCCTCAAACTCAAGCTCTACGCCGTCCAACTCAAAAATACGCTGATACTGCTTGGTCAGTGCATTCTTCGGCTCCGCCAGAATGCGGACAAGAGCATCCTCATCCAGAATATCCAAAGCAACCGTTACCGGCACACGACCGATAAACTCCGGAATCAAACCGAACTTTACCAAATCCTGCGGCATCACCTGACGGAACATGTCGCCGATTTTAAGTTCCATTCCGTCTCCGATTTCCGCATTAAAGCCCATGGACTTATGTCCGGTACGAGCCTCTACAATTTTTTCCAAACCGTCAAAGGCACCACCGCAAATAAACAGGATATTGGTGGTATTAATCTGTAACAACTCCTGATGCGGGTGCTTTCTTCCTCCCTGCGGCGGTACAGATGCCACCGTGCCTTCTAAAATCTTAAGCAACGCCTGCTGTACACCTTCACCGGATACATCACGGGTAATGGATACATTCTCGGACTTACGGGTAATCTTATCGATTTCATCGATATAGATAATACCGTGCTCCGCACGCTCAATATCAAAATCCGCTGCCTGAATCAGCTTTAACAAAATATTCTCTACATCCTCACCCACATAACCGGCCTCCGTAAGTGCAGTTGCATCCGCAATCGCAAACGGTACATTAAGTAACTTCGCCAACGTCTGTGCAAGATAGGTCTTACCGCTACCGGTCGGCCCGATCATTAAGATATTGGACTTTTGAAGTTCCACATCCATGCTCGGCTGCATCAGAACACGCTTGTAGTGGTTATATACCGATACGGCAAGCACCTTCTTCGCATCCTCCTGACCGATTACATATTCATCCAAAAAGGCCTTGATTTCCATCGGCTTAAGCAAATTAATTTCACTCTCTGCCGCTTCCTCGAAATCATCGTCCTTCTCCATCTCTTCTACCAGTTCCGCGCACAGCTCGATACACTCGTCACAAATATATACTCCGGACGGGCCCGATATCATCTTTCTTACCTGCTTTTGCGCTTTTCCGCAGAAAGAACAAAAAAAGTTCTGTCTGTCATCTGTCTTATTTGCCACTTTACGTTCACCTCAATCATCTGCTATTAGCGATTCGTGATGACACTGTCGATTAAGCCGTATGCAACAGCCTCCTCCGCAGTCATATAATTATCACGCTCGGTATCTACCGCAATTACCTCAATCGGCTTTCCGGTATTGGCAGCAAGAATCTCGTTTAACTTCTGTCTGGTACGCAAAATATTCTTTGCCGCAATTTCAATCTCGGTTGCCTGACCTCTTGCACCGCCGGACGGCTGATGAATCATAACCTCAGCATTCGGCAGAGCAAAACGCTTGCCCTTGGTACCGCCTGCCAAAAGGAAAGCTCCCATGCTGGCTGCCATACCGATACAAATGGTGGATACGTCACACTTAATGTACTGCATGGTATCGTAAATAGCCATACCTGCGGTTACGGAGCCACCCGGGCTGTTAATATATAAACTGATATCTCTCTTCGGATCCTCGCTCTCTAAAAACAAAAGCTGGGCAACTACAAGGCTCGCGGTTACATCGTTTACCTCTTCTCCGAGAAAAATAATACGATCCTTCAATAATCTGGAATAAATGTCATAGGTACGTTCGCCCTTGGCGGTCTGTTCCAACACGTAAGGTACTAAACTCATATGATTAAACTCCTTTCTGGCAACGAAGGGATGCCCATGCGGAACATCCCTTATGTTGATTCTTCTTACTTTTCTTTTGCAGCGTCGCGTACAAAGTCTACAGCCTTCTGTACTGCGATATCCATCTTAATCTGTTCCTTTTCCTTCTCGCCTACAAGCTCAACAAGCTTCTCCTTCTCCATGCGGTAGTTCTGAGCCATGGTATCGAATTCCTTATCAAGTTCCTCCTCGGAAACCTCGATATTTTCAGCCTTTACAACAGCCTCAAGAACAAGTCTGCACTGGATTCTCTTAAGTGCCTGCGGCTTTAAGTTCTCCATGAAGCTGTTTGCGTTCATGCCGGTGAACTTGAAGTACTGCTCCAGGTTCAGACCCTGCATCTGAAGTCTCTGTGCATACTCCTCAGCCATCTGACGGGTCTGGGTATCAATCATAGCATCCGGAATCTCCATGGTAGCCTTCTCGATAATCGCATCAACCACCTTGTCTTCCTTTGCGAACTTAGCTTCCTTCTCCTTCTTCTCAAGAAGGTTCTTCTTAATGTCTTCCTTGTACTCTGCAAGAGTATCGAACTCGGATACGTCTACAGCAAACTCATCATCCAACTCCGGAAGCTCCTTTGCGGTGATTGCCTTAATCGTAACCTTAAAGAGTGCCGGCTTACCTGCAAGCTCCTCTGCATGATACTCGGTCGGGAAGGTAACGTTAACGTCTACTTCTTCACCGATGTTCTTACCGATTAACTGCTCCTCGAAGGTATCGATGAAGGAATGGGAACCAATCACAAGCTTGTAATCCTCACCCTTGCCGCCTGCAAACGGTACACCGTCTACAAAGCCTTCGAAATCGATAACAGCCTCGTCGCCGTCAGCAACCGGTCTGTCTTCTACGGTAAGAATTCTTGCGTTCTGCTCTCTTACACGGTCAAGCTCTGCTGCCACCTCATCGTCGGATACGGTCACATCGGTCTTCTCAACCTCAACGCCCTTATACTCGCCTAAGGTAACCTCCGGCTTTACAGCCACTTCTGCGGTAAAGATGAACTCCTTACCCTTCTCCACCTGAACCAGGTCGATTTCCGGTCTGGAAACAATATCAAGACCGCTCTCAACCGCTGCCTTCTCGTAAGCATCCGGGATTAACTCGTTTGCCGCATCTTCGTAGAAAATGCTTGCACCGTACATCTTCTCGATCATAGCTCTCGGAGCCTTACCCTTACGAAAACCCTGTACGGACAATTTATTTTTATTCTTCTGATATGCCGTCTCCATTGCTTTCTCAAACTCATCCGCTGCAACCTCGATGGTAAGCTTTACCATGCTCTTGCCCAATTCTTCAACTTTGAAACTCATTTCAAAATGTCCTCCTTAAAATCGTATCGTTTTATTATAACACAAAGCCCCGGTTCTGTAAAGTCTCTACTACCGCGTCAGTGTATTGAATACATAATTCGTTTGTTTTTGCTTCCACCATTACACGTACCAAAGGCTCCGTACCGCTTTCTCTTACAAGAATACGGCCTTCGTCTCCCAGAAGTGCGGCAACCTCAGCCACCTTCTTCTGTACCTCCGGGTCTGCCTGGGCTTCCTTCTTATCCGTCACTCTTACATTCACCAGACGCTGCGGATATACCGTCATACCGCTTGCCAGCTCCGCAAGGGACTGCTTCGTCTCCGCCATAACCTCCATTACCTTTAAGGAAGTCAGTACACCGTCTCCCGTGGTGGCATGCTTCATAAAAATAATATGACCGGAATTCTCTCCGCCGATCACGTGACCGTTTTCCATCATATTCTCATGAACATATTTATCGCCAACCGCCGTTTTCTCATAGCGGATGCCAATCTCATCAAACGCTTTGTACAAACCGAGGTTTGACATTACGGTGGTAACCACCGTATCGTTTGCCAGCTCCCCATGCTCCTTCATATACTTGCCGCACAGGTACATAATGTGGTCACCCTCCACCAGCTTTCCTTCATGGTCCACCGCGAGACAACGGTCTGCGTCACCGTCATAGGCAAATCCCACATCAAGCTTCTCATCCAAAACCAGCTTCTGCAGACGTTCCATATGGGTGGAACCGCAACCGGTATTGATATTAAGGCCGTCCGGTTCTAGACTGATTACCGAAGTGGTTGCACCCAATGCATCGAATACCTGCTTTGCGACCGACGTAGCGGAGCCGTTAGCCAAATCAAGACCAACCCTTACTCCCGCAAAGGAACCGCCTACCAGGCCGGTGAGATAATCGATATAATGCTGTCTTCCTTCAGAATAATCCACCGTCTTACCGATGTTCTCCCGTCTTGCATAAGGAACCTCTTCAATGATTCCGTCGATATAATCTTCGATCTGCTGCTCAACGTCAGCCTCCAATTTATATCCCTTACCGTTAATCACCTTAATACCGTTATCATAGAACGGATTGTGACTGGCCGTAATCATAATACCGCAATCAAAACCGTCCTGTCTTACTACATAGGCAACTCCCGGAGTCGGTACCACATGAAGCTGATATACATCCGCACCGCTGGCCGTAAGACCTGCCACAAGCGCATACTCCAACATATCACCGGAACGTCTTGTATCCTTGCCGATGACTACCTTCGCCTTATGCTCTTTTCCGTAATAATAACCTAAAAAACGCCCTACTCTGAAGGCATGCTCAACCGTCAGGTTTACACCGGCCTCACCGCGAAACCCGTCCGTACCGAAATATTTTCCCATAGTTCCTCCGTTATTTCCGTTCAATTTCACATGGTATACTCTAACATAACACGAAATGAAATGCAAGCAAGAAAATAATGAATTTATAGAATTTTTAACGAATACCCGCTCTACGCTCCGTTCCTGTCGAAAAATCATCTCCGCAACCCCCGATACGATTCCGTCCGGAATTCTTCGCACGGTACAATTCCTTATCCGCACGGCGATATAACCCGCCGAAACTGATCTCTTTGCTACACCGGTCTGTTGCCACTCCGACACTGACCGTTACCACCCGGTACTTTGCCTCCTCGGAGTGAGGCATCCTAAGTGCCTCCACATTCCGGCGGACTTGCTCCGCAAGCTCCCTTGCCGCAGTATCGCTTACGCTGTGTACAAACACCAAAAACTCTTCTCCGCCGATACGTGCCACCAATGCCGGCACTCCCTTTACCGTCCTCTTTACGGTATCAGCCACACATGCCAAACAAGCATCCCCTGCCGGATGTCCGAATTTGTCATTGTATTTTTTAAAATGATCGATATCAATCACCAACACCGCCACACTGCGGTTTGCCTCCTCCAGGGCCGGCCACACCGACATCACTCTGCGCATCATTCCCCTGCGATTGTTTATTTTTGTCAAAGGGTCGGTTTCCGCCGCCTTTACTTCCTGTACATATTTTCTGCGATATTCTTCTGCTCGTTTTTTGCCGTAGTATAATTCCAATGCCACCGCTGCACACAATACATGCAGAGCAATCACTACCACCGTCTGCTCTGTAAGTAACGCCTTTTCCGAACACAGCACAACCGGAAATACCGCCTCGATTGCAACACACAATCCGTATTCCCATTTGCTGTACAATAAACAGCAGGCCCCCAAAAGTACCGTCAGCATATACGGCACTACCGATCCGGTTCCCTTCCAAAAGGCATAAGAAATATAGGTAAGCATGCCGGTATTTACTATCAAATACAGCATCTGAAACAGCCACAGCTCACTTTTTTTACTTTTCCTTCTTAATAACTGCACCGCGAAACAGGAAAATGCCACCGAACTCACCCCATAAAGGGCCATGGCAACGATCAACTTGTCCGAAAGCCGGAATAACTCCGCTTTATGTAAGAAAATGATACCGATCACCGAAAGAACCGCCAAAAAAAGGGGCACAAAAACTATACGCTGTACATTCTTTCGTTCCAGCGTAAGCGTCTGTCGGTCTGTTCCGTTGTTGGAAAAGACAGTCCCCATGGCAAACCCTCCGTGTGCATTTCAACTACACCTTATAGTGATGTACACAAAAAGAAAACACTACATATTGATTATATCATGTTCGTTTTTCAATATGCAACCCCATTTTTGCATTTTTTTCCGTATTTTTCTTTTTTTCTCCTCATAAACTAAACAAAAAAGGCTTTCTTATGTCCCTTCTCTATGATTTTTTATGCAAAGCCAACCGTTTCCTATGGAACGGACCTCTCCTTATTCTTCTGCTGGGAACCCATCTTTTTTTCACCTTCCGCCTCCGCATGGTACAGCGACACCTGCCGACAGCACTTCGTTTTTCCGGAAACGGCTCCGAAAAGCAGGGCTTCCGTTCTTTGACCACCGCCCTTGCCGCCACTCTGGGAACCGGAAACATTGTGGGTGTCTCCTCTGCGGTAGCTCTCGGCGGTCCAGGTGCCGTATTCTGGTGCTGGATGACCGGTATCCTCGGTATGGCTACCGCTTATGCCGAATGCTACCTTTGCATGCTGTACCGAAAAGAAGCCGGGGACGGCACATTACGGGGAGGTATTATGTATGTTCTGGAGCATGGACTGAGCAACAAAACCGCAGGACGCCTTTTTGCCGTCCTTCTTCTGGTGTCTTCCTTCGGTATCGGATGCTCCACCCAAGCCGGAACCGTGTCGGAAACACTGTCGGATATTGCAGGCATTTCTCCCGTTTTTACAGGGCTTCTATTGGTTTTCTTTGTAGGATACGTTATCCTGCACGGTTCCGATACCATCCGGAGTTTTTGCAGCCGGCTTGTCCCTGCCATGGCACTGGTTTACCTGGCAGCCTGTCTGCTTTTACTTATCCTCAATCACGCCTATCTCCTTCCCGCACTACGTCTCATTCTCACCTCCGCCTTTACACCCACAGCAGCGTTAGGCGGTATTGCCGGCGGTTCCTTTTTATTTTCCGCCCGTTACGGAATCGCGCGGGGATTATTTACCAACGAGGCAGGCATAGGCACCTCCCCTCTGGCCTTTGCGGAGAACAAAAAAAGCAGCCCGGAACAGGCTGCTCTCCTTTCTATGTCTGCGGTTTTCTGGGATACTATCATTCTTTGTGCCCTCACCGGCATTGTCATTGTCAGTTCCTTACTCAGGACGCCCGGTTTGGCAACATCCTATACCGCCACTACCTTAACAAGCGCGGCATTTTCCATTCTGCCATGCGGCGAACTTATCCTTGGCATCTCCTTAATTGCCTTTGCCTACGCCACTTTAATCGGCTGGTCCTACTTCGGTGCCCAGGCAGTGCACTATCTGTTCGGCGCTTCCGCCTTACCGACCTACCGCCTTTGCTACCTGGGAATGGTATTCCTTGGCTCTGTCCTGTCACTTCCTTTGATTTGGGAAATGACCGACTTTCTCAACGCCTGTATGGTACTGCCCAATATCTTTGCACTGTTTTCCCTTTGGCGTGACATACAGCCACCAAAAGCCTAATACTGGATTGCAGCCAACAGTTCCTCCGCCTTCTCCTCGCCCACCAGTACGGAAACCAATGCCGCACCGAAGGCAATGGCCGTTCCCATGCCGCGACTGGTAATAATATTACCATCCATAACCACCGCATCCGGCAATGCCTTTGCCCCGAGGAGCTTCTCTTCAAAGCCCGGATAACAAGTGGCATGGCGTCCCTCTAACAGTCCGTTCATTCCCAGTACGCTCGGAGCCGCACAAATAGCCGCCAAATACTTCTTGGCGGTGTGATAAGAATGCAACACCTGCTTTACTCCCTCATGTGCCATCAAATGATTGGTTCCCGGCATGCCTCCCGGAAGCACTGCCATCGTACCGTCCTCATAGGAATAGTCCGAAAACACACCATCAGCCTGAATGATAATTCCGTGGGCACCGGTTACCGCTTTCGTGTCATTTACGGATACCATCACCGTCTCTACGTTGACACGGCGAAGCATATCCACCACCGTAAGTCCTTCAATTTCCTCAAATCCATCCGCAAAAAATACATATACCTTGTTCATACGTTACTCCTTTTCCTGCTTTTGTAATGCTTCGATATAGTTACCGAGTACCTCCGCCGCCTGTCTGTGTCCCTTTTCTCCCGGGTGACTTCTGGCGCCGATACTATCATCGTTTATTTCCTCTAACCTTATATAATGTACCTTTTTATCCTCGCTCAGGTCGCAAAAGACCCGGATTCCCTCCGCAATCGCAGACTCCACCACAGTTCCCATCATACCGTAGGCCCAAAGAATATGAGCCTTCGGATTATGTTTCCTCACAAGGCTTAAAAACTCCGTCACCGCTGTTTGCACCTTGTCCAGACATTCCCTCGCCGGCTGTCCGTCCGTATCGTATTCCATCTTATTTCTTCTGCCGGTAGAATCATCGTTCCATTCCGGATTGTGGAATGCGCCTCCGTCGTTAGTGCCGAGGTTGATTACAATATAATCCGGCTGCCAGGAGGAAAAATCATGAGACTCCTTTGCTCCCAGCAATCGGTTATGCTCTCCGGTAAGCGTGCCGCACACCTGCTCATAATAAAGCGGTATCGTATGGTCTAAATTGTTATCGTAGGCACAATACACACCAAACCCGCTCTGGGAAATCACCCGGTACTCCGCATGAAGCCGCTCCGCTACCAGATACGGATAGGTACGCCCTGCGGAAAACCACATGGAAATCCAATCCTGTTCCACCTTACTTCCGTAGCTTCCCTCTCCGGAGGTAATACTGTCTCCGATGAATTCGATTCTGCACTCCGGCTCCGACAGAGGGTGAAATTCTCCATCTCCCTGTAAACTGTGAACAAGCAGATACGTATCCGGATCCTCCGGCATTGCCTGCACTTCCTTTAGTACCTTAATATGATTTATCTTCCGTGTCGCCATATTGCGATACAGACAAATCTTCTGTCTGCCCTTATTCAACATTTGCCGGGACAAAAATGCTCCGTTCACATACACGGCAATCCATTGTTCCAAACAGGAATAGCCCGTTTCAAACTCACACCACAATTCCGTCCCGTCATAATTACATTCGATACCGGAGCCGGTCCAAAACAGAGGAAGAGGATGCCTCTTCACGGTCCTTCCCAACACACGAAGTTCTTTTATATCCTCCGGCAACCACACCTTTATTTCTTCCATGCCCTACTCCCTTCTAATCGTGCTGTCCTCTGGCGCGACGTACTAAAATCCGCTCCAGCACCATACGATAGGTCTCAATAATTCTGGCATCCGCATAGGCGCATCTGTTTGCAAAAAACTGCACGGTTTTCAATCCGAAGCACAGCGTAATTCCCAACACCCCCGCCAACAACAATTCGGTTTTCAGATTCATACTGAGTAGCGTAAAAAAGGCCCCCAGATAAATAAAAAACACCAAAGAATAGGTCCGCCCGATTTGAAATGCACTGAACATTACTTCATTCAACCTCATCTGCATTCCTACAATTTTATCGGAATCCAGCCCGCTGCAATAGGCATAAATCTCCTCAAATAATTCTTTATTGTCCTTAACCTCCGGACCGCAATATTTATTTACAAAATTCACAAGACCGTCATATCTTGATTCACCTAACTCTTTTCGAAGCAACTTTTTAAAACTGTTCATCTTTCTCTCTTTCGCTCCTATTGTTAACATTCTACGCTATGAAAGTATATGCAAATCCCTATTCGCTTTCTCAAACAATAACTTCCACCACATCCATTTTAAATCTTTTTCGACATAATTACAATAGCGTAATTCGCCTTTTTCCTTTATTTCCGCGTTTTCTTCTGTTCGTGTATATTAACATGACCTTGGACAAATTAACAAAATGTTCATAAACTATCCACACCTGAAACATATGTAACAAATATAATAACAGTATAAAGAAACAGCAATACATCACATTGTTTACAAGTTACTACTTTTTCATATAGTATAGCCCGGCATAAACCCCTCCCTGTTTCGGGCTTCTCCTCTGAATACCTCCGTTCCTCACGGAGGTATATTTTTGTACAAGCAAAGTGAGCATGCAAAGAATCAGCCGGGAAACAAGTTTCCCGGCTGATTCTTTGTCATGCGAACGCGCCCTCAACTGAGTGACGTAGTCACGAAGGTGCACAAGGTCCGGGGGACCTTGGTTATGCACCGACCGAAACGAAGTGTAGACGGGGGCAAGTGCGAAGCACGTTGCTTGTACATGTAGGGCAAACAACCGCAAGAGCTTGCTCTTAGGCGGTTGTGTAGTCATACGAACGCGCCCACGACCGAGCGGCTGTGCTGCGAGGGGCGAGGGCACGCGCGTAGCGCGTTGCTTTCACGTCATGCGAACGCGCCTTCAACTGAGTGACGTAGTCACGAAGCTTTCACCAAATCAAAAATTCCACTTCCCTTTCTCGACATAATTTGCTATACTGAAGACAGTGGCTTATGTTTGTGCCGTTATCACAAACCGCATTTTTTCCCGAAAGGAGCGTTTCTATGTCAATCGTAACTGTTATGGATCACCCGTTAATTCAACACAAAATCGGCATCATGCGCGATAAGAACACTTCTACCAAAGAGTTCCGCGCTCTGGTAGCGGAAATCGCCATGCTGATTTATTATGAAGCAAGCCGCAACCTTCCGCTTGCCGACAAAGAGATTGAAACCCCGCTTGTAAAGACTACCGTAAAAGAGATCGCCGGCAAAAAGCTTTGCGTTGTTCCGATTTTACGTGCAGGTCTTCATATGGCCGACGGTATCTTAAACCTGACCCCGAACGCAAAGGTAGGACATATCGGTCTTTACCGGAACGAGGAAACCTTAGAACCTGTTGAATATTTCTGTAAGCTTCCGTCGGATGCCGCAGACCGCGAAATCTTTGTGGTTGACCCGATGCTTGCTACCGGCGGTTCCGCTATCGCAGCCATTGAATTATTAAAAAAGCGCGGTATCAAAAAGATCCGTTTCCTGTGCTTAATTGCTGCACCGGAAGGCATTGAAAAGCTTCAGGCCGCTCATCCGGATGTAAACATCTTCGTAGGTGCAAAGGACGAACGTCTGAATGAAAAAGGATACATTTTACCGGGCCTCGGCGATGCCGGAGACCGGATTTACGGAACGAAATAAGACTACAAAATGAGGCTGTCGCAGGATTGCGACAGCCTTGTTTGTACTCTCCCAACGTTGAGGAGCAATATTGAATTCGTTTTTGCAAATCGCAACGCTCCGTCAATCTTCCTCTAACCGTTTCTAAACGTCTCTCGGGTGAGTCCTCGAGACTTAGAAACGCTAAGAGGTGATATCGACTGCGCTAAAAGCGCGACCCTTCGGGAAAAGCAAAAATCGATTTCAATATTGCCCCTCAACTTGTTCTCAGATAAAAAAACAAGGCCACCGCAAAACTGCGACAGCCTCGTACATTAATCATAGTATACTTTAAGTCTATACTTTTCTAACTAAAACTGAGTACCAACTTACTTCTCCACAGTAAATTTATATACGGTCATGGATTCCACTTCTTCGTACGCCTTTACTACCGGAGACTTAAAGCTTTCGATGTTCATAGCGTTCGGGAAGTACTGGGTCTCGAAGCAGACACCGTGACGCTTGCCGTAGGTGCAACCGCCCTTTCCCTTTAATCCGTCACGAATAAAGTTACCGGAGTAGAGCTGCATACCCGGAAGATCGGTGAATACTTCCATGACACGGCCGCTCTTCTTGTCGTAAAGCTCTGCCACATATTCCGCTTCCTCGCCGGTATTGTTTAATGCATAGTTGTGATCGTAGCCGCCACCCAGACGAATTGCCTCGCAATCGGTATCATTGATACCGTCCGCTAACGGCTTTCTTACACGGAAGTCCATCGGCGTACCGGTAACATCCGCAAGTTCACCGGTCGGGATAAGCTTCGCATCCGTTGCCGTAAAGGCATCCGCATCAACATATACCTCCTGGTCCGTAACAAGACCGGAGTTATGGCCTGCCAGATTGAAGTAGGAGTGATTGGTTAAGTTTACGATGGTTGCCTTATCGGATACCGTCAGATACTCGATGGCAAGCTCATTCTCATCGGTCAAAGTATAGGTTACCGTAATGTCAAGATTTCCAGGAAATCCCTGCTCCATATCCGGGCTGAGACGGGAAAACTCAATACTGAGGCCGCCCTCTTCCACAAAGGTTTCTGCCTCGTACATGTACTTATCGTAGCTTACGGAACCGCCGTGTAAGCAGTTACCGTTGTCATTATCCTCTACCTTGTACTCCTTACCGTCGATGGTAAACTTTGCACCGCCGATACGGTTACCGCAACGACCGATAAAAGAGCCGAAGAAGGTCGGATTTGCCTCATACTCCGCAAGGGTATCAAATCCCAATACCACGTCCTCTAACTTACCGTTCTTATCCGGCACCCAAAGTTCCACAAGCACCGCACCGAAATCGGAAAACACCGCCTTCATGCCGTTCTTATTTTCTAAAATGTAAAGTTTAGCCTCTTCACCCTTTTTTGTCTTACCGAAACTCTTGGTTGTAATTCCCATACGTTCTCCTTTCCGGGAGCCGGACTGCCGCCGTTCTCCGCATAAAACCATGATACTCCAAGCCGGGGCTAAAGTCAAGATTTTCGCATAAGCAAATCTGTCCTTTTCACCCCGGCCCGGTAGTTATATCAACATATTCTTATTTTTTAAACATTCCGAACAAGCCCTTCTTTTCATACGGCTCTCTGGCGATACCGGTCAATTCAAAACCTGCACTTACGACCGCCCCTTGCAGCTTCTCATCCGGAATATCTTCCTCCGCAAGAATTACCGTTTCATTGTTTTCATGAGAAGAGGTCACCTTCTCCACCGGAAGCATCTTCTTCACCGTATCATCCATACGTGCTTCACACTTCACACACTTCATTCCTTCCACACCGAGCGTAATCTTAATCATTCTTCTATCCTCCGTTTCTTTTATTTGCTATTTTACGGAAAGGACCTTATAGTCCTCCGCAGTCACCGCTTTTTTCAAAATCCGGTTATCAACCGCCTCGTTTAACTCTACCTCTACCAAGCCTGTTTTGTGATCGGCTGTGGCGCATTCCACCTGCGGCAACGCCTCCAGCGCCTGTTTCACCCGGGCCTCACAATGCTCGCACATCATACCCTTTACCCTTAGGGTATACCGTAATACCTCTGTTCCGGCGTTTTTATTGTCTTGCATCTTCCGTCTCTTTTTATCATGCTTTGTACTGTACAATTTGAAAAAATTCAAACGTAATGCATTGGACACTACACAAAAGCTGGATAAACTCATGGCTGCCGCACCGAACATCGGATTTAATTTCAGCCCGAATATCGGAATAAACACTCCCGCTGCCAGCGGAATCCCGATGGCATTGTAAATAAACGCCCAAAACAGATTTTCATGAATATTCCGTAAGGTCGCACGACTCAGACGAATTGCCGCCGGCACATCCGACAGTCTGCCTTTCATTAATACAATATCCGCAGCATCTACCGCCACATCCGCACCTGCTCCGATGGCAATGCCGATGTCCGCTCGCGTCAGTGCCGGAGCATCGTTGATGCCGTCCCCCACCATCGCTACCGCACCGCCTTGCTTCAGCTTTCGGATTACGGCATCCTTCCCCTCCGGAAGTACACCTGCAATCACCTCGTCCACACCGGCCTGCAATCCGATAGCCTTTGCCGTATGCTCATTATCCCCCGTCAGCATCACCACCCGGATGCCCATATTTTGCAGTTCCTTTACCGCGCGCGGACTGTCCTCTTTTATCACATCCGCCACGGCAATTATACCGGCAAGCTTGTTATCCTCGGCAAAAAACAGAGGCGTTTTTCCTTCTGTCGCAAGAGCCTCCGCCTGATCTTTTACTTCCTCGGGAAGTACACAATACTCCGAAACGTAGGAAGCGTTTCCGCCGTACACCGAACGATTCTCACGGAACGCACAAAGGCCGTTCCCCGGCAATGCCCGAAACTCCGTTACCTCCCCGGCAGTCAGGTTTTCTTCCCGGGCTTTTATCAAAATAGCCCGTGCCAACGGATGCTCACTCTTACATTCCACATCCAGCGCCAGCTGTAACAACTCTTTTTCCTCATAACCTTCTGCCGGCAAAATATCCGTCACACGGGGTTCTCCCGCCGTGATTGTTCCTGTTTTATCCAAAACAACCGCAGATACCTTTCCTGCCTGCTCCAAAGATACTGCTGTTTTATACAATATCCCGTTTTTCGCACCCACACCGTTTCCTACCATAATGGCCACCGGTGTCGCAAGCCCGAGGGCACACGGACAGCTGATAACCAGCACCGAAATTCCTCTGGCCAATGCAAAGCCGAAGGAAACTCCGGTTAACAGCCACACTACGATAGTCACTACCGCAATTCCGATAACCGCCGGAACAAAGATACCCGACACTTTATCTGCCACCTTTGCAATCGGTGCCTTCGTAGCCGCCGCATCATTGACCAATTGAATAATTTGGGACAGGGTCGTGTCTTCTCCTACTCTGGTTGCCCGACACCGGATATAACCGGAGCAATTGACAGTACCCGCAGATACCGTATCCCCGGCCGACTTATCTACCGGAATGCTTTCTCCCGTCAATGCCGCTTCGTCTATCGCACAGGAACCTTCGATAATTTCGCCGTCCACCGGAATCCGTTCACCGGACCGCACCACAAACACACTTCCGGCATTCAGCTGTTCGATCGGTATCTCTGTTTCCGTTCCGTTCTCCCACAACGTCGCCGTCTTCGGTGCCAGCTTCATTAAGCCTTTTAATGCATCCGTAGTCTTTCCTTTGGAACGGGCCTCTAACATCTTTCCCACGGTAATCAGCGCCAGAATCATGGCCGCCGATTCAAAATAAAACTCATGAATATACGTGTGAGCCGTTTCAAATTCGCCCTTTGCCTGAGCTCCCGTCATAGCAAACAACATCACCGTACTGTAGCAAAAGGAAGCTCCCGAGCCCAGTGCCACCAACGTATCCATATTCGGCGCACGATGAAGAATTCCGTTTACGCCGTTTATAAAAAACTTTTTATTGATCATCATAACGACTGCGGCCAAAATCATCTGCAGCAGTCCGATTGCCACCGGATTATGTGCAAAAAAATCCGGCATCGGCCAGCCCCACATACAATGTCCCATGGACACATACATAAGCGCCAGCAAAAAGCCAACAGAGGCAATCAATCTACGCTTAAGCACCGGCGTTTCCCGGTCCCGTAACACCGCTTCCTCTTCTGTTTTTCTCTGGATATGCGTCTGTCCCTCGCCCTTTATTTCGGCATGATACCCGGCCTGCTCCACTGCCCGAATGACCTCTTGGGATGAAGCGGTTCCCTCCACTCCCATGGAATTGGTCAGAAGGCTGACGGAGCATGCATTGACACCGGCCACCTTAGACACTGCCTTCTCTACCCGGGCACTGCAGGCGGCACAGCTCATGCCGGTCACTGTATATTGTTGCATGGTATCCCTACCTTTCTCATTTTTCCATAAACAAAAAACGCCCATGGTTAGCCACTCCTAACCATGGGTATTATACTCCTGACGCACTTTTTTGTCAAATCTTCTATTTCTCTTCCACAAACAATACACCCAATGTTCCCGGACCGCAATGACTGGAAATTACACCGCCGGCTCTGGTCACGTAAATTGCATCAAAATGCCCCAATCCGGCCAAATATGCCTTTACCTCATCCACAATCTCCTGCTCGATTCCGGAATGGGTAATGAAAACACGCTTTTTCTCCGCGCGCAACAAATCCTCTTCCATGTCTTTCACATAGTCCATTACCGTCTTCTTCCAATTGCCGCGGTACTTTTTGGAAACTCCCATCTTCCCGTCCGCCACCGCGATACGCGGCTTTAACTTCAAGGCATTTCCCATCAGTGCCGTTACTGCACTACAACGTCCGCCTCTTTGTAAATACGTCAGCGTATCTACCACAAAGCTGGCCCGTACCCGCTCTCTGTACTCCTTTAAGAACTCTTCCAACTCCGCAAGACTGCAACCATCCTGCGCCAGTTCCGCTGCAGTCAATACCTGCAGACCGATACCGGTGGAAAGATTCATGGAGTCAACGACGCATACATGCTCCGTATACGCCAACTCCTCCGCCGCCAGACGAAGCACCTGACAAGTAGCACTCATCTGCTCGCTGATTCCCAGATAGCAAACCTCGTCTCCTGCTTCTACTGCCGGACGCAAAAACTCCACAGCCGCCTCAATGCCCGGTGCCGAAGTCTTCGGCGTAGTACGGTTTGCGTCCGCCCATTCATAAATCTTATCCGGCGTCGTCTCCACACCGTCCAAATAAGAGATATCATCCATTACAATATTTAACGGAAGTATGGAAATCCCGTACTTTTCTATCAATTCCTGCGACAAATCACAGGTACTGTCTGCCATAATCCGAATCTTACTCATTTGTTTTCTCCTTTCGGATAGACTGCTATCCAAAAGACAATTTTACACGAAGAGGGGAAAGAATGCAACGGTTAATAAGTTTTCTGCGGAAACTTTACAGTTTTTTTATTTTTGGGCAGAAAAAAACGAGGCATCACTGCCTCGATTTTCGTACATTACTGCTTATTCGGATCTTCCTTAGATACCCAGAAATCATCACCGGTCTTATCTCCGCCACTTGCGTAAGAAGCATAAAGATCTCCGGTATTCTTATCAGTCCAGTAATTATCAACCTGATCTAAGTTCTTTCCACCCTGGGCGGTTGCTGCAATGTTTAACTCAACTACATCTGCGTTAATCCAAGTCTTCATTTTTTCGTCCTCCCTGAATTGTTTTTTTCTGTTTACGGTGTTATAATACCAGTATGACCAACGCATGTCAACAAATCTAACAAAGTTGATAGATTTTTGCAAAAGGAGAACATATATGTATCAGTATCATATCTACGGACTTGGCATTCATTCCGAAATCAAACTTTATAATCTTATAGAAACCCCGGTAACTCCTGATGTAACGGTACACTACGGTCCTCTGCCGGAGGATATCATTACCCGTACCGAGCAGGGCATGGCCAGCTCCATGTCACCATCCCGCATTTGGTTTCGGAATGATATCGGACATTTTATTATCAAAAACGGTAATGAAATATTGGTACATCCCTTAGAAGGTGCCACAGAAAAGGACCTGGCCTCCTTTATTTTGGGCTGGAGTATCTCCTTTTTATTTTTAATGCGGGGCTATTCCGCCATTCACTGCAGCGCCATTGAGATTGATAACGAACGGGCTGCTTTGATTGCCGGAGTCAGCGGCGCCGGAAAATCCACAACCGCACTTTCCTTGATTGATGCCGGTTACCGGTATCTAGCAGATGATATTATTATGGTACAACCCTCTTCGGATATGTTGGTCTATCCGGGATTTCCTCTGCAAAAGGTTTGCAGAAATATGGCCGAGAAGATTAATCCGGCAGATTTATTCTACATCGATGAACGAAAGGATAAGTTTGCTTATTATAATACCAAAGATTTTTGCGCAGAACCGCGCAAATTAACTACAATGATTATGTTGGATAAACACGACGGCGATACGGTCCTGACAGAGGAAGTAACCGGTTTTGCCAAATGGAACTGTGTACTACAAAACCTGTTCCTTCTAGACGCCTACAAAAGCTTCGACTATCCGCCGGAAGAAAAGACCCGCACCTTGGAGCTTGCCGGCAAATTAAATATCTATAAAATGTCCCGACCAACCGGGAAAGATTCCGTAGAAGAAATCAGAGACATCATTATTAAGCTACTGAAAGAGAATCCAAAGGAGGAATAACATGTCAGCTATCTGGGGCATGATTGCTAAAGATACATCCATACCGGAAACAACCGTTTCCGCCATGCAAAACAGTATGAGGAACTTTAAAATCGACCGTTATCACAACATTGTCCGCGGTTCTGTATATTTTGCTTGCGGATTGCAGCATTTTACAAAGATATCTCAGACGGAACAGTTCCCTTTATACGATGAAGCAACCGATACATACTTCACTGCCGATTGCGTACTTATAAACCGTGAAGATGTCATCCTGTTACTAAGCACAACATATAAAGACCGTGAGCTGACCACTTTAAGTGACGGTGCTCTCTCTTATAAAATGTATCAGCAATTTGGAGAACGCTTTGTAGAGTACTTGCGAGGCTCCTTTTCCTTTGCCGTTTATTGTGCATCCAAAAAGGAATTGCTTCTGTATGCCGACCATTTTGCACGGCGTTATCTTGCTTATTCCGTACATAATGATAAGGTCTGCTTTTCCACCGCCTATCAGCCGCTATTAGCAGTCCTTGCTCCTACAGAACGTAAGCTGAATCGGCAGTGGATTGCATCCGCATATACCGACTTTACCGCCGATACAATAAAGCTTCACGGTGCCACGGTTTATGAGAACATCTTTCATGTAGAACCGGGACAGTATATAAAAATCCATACCGATAGCCATCGTGTGGAAAAATACACCTATTGGAATCCTCTGACCAATCTCAAGAAGTTAAATTTAGCAAAAGACGAAGATTACTGCACCCTCTTTCTATCCACCTTCCGAAAAGCGGTTACCGACCTGCTCTGTGTAGAGGGGGAAGTAGGTATTATGCTAAGCGGAGGACTGGACTCCTCCTCCGTAGCAGCCTTTGCCGCATCGGTGCTTCAAAAAAGGAACCTCAAACTATACGGTTATACCGCCGTTCCATGCAAGGATTATAAAGCACAAAACACACGAACCCAGATTGAAAACGAGACAAGCTTCATCTTGGCACAACAGCAGATGTACCCAAATCTCCACCCACAGTTTATCGGTTCGGACAGTAAAAATGCTTTTTCCTCCATTAACGCACATGCTGCTTGCTATATGGAGCCGGTAAAGCCGATTCTAAACATGGTAAACACTCACGGAATGATGGAGCAGGCTGCTGCAGACGGTTGCCGGCTTATATTGTCCGGTCAGAACGGAAATGCTACTATTTCCTACGGTGGCATTCGTACCTACATCTATCAGAAGCTAAAGGGATTCTGTTTTGGGGATGCTTACCGGGCGTTTCAATGCTTCTGTAAGAGGCATCATGTATCTAAAAAGTATTTCATTAAAGTATTTTTTAAGACCTGGCAGGAAGAGCATCTAAAAAAATATAAATTGGGCGACGATTGCTTCTTAAAGCAGGACCATATCCGCACGTACAACGTAGAGGCACAGGAAAGAAAGCTATTAAAAGCACGTGGAAACGGCTGTATGGACTCCGAGGCCCAGCGAAACGGCTTCGGCTTTATGCCTCTGGTCTATCAACATATGGGCTTTTACGATACCATGGGAAGCCTCCGTTACGGAGTTTTATCCGTAGATCCTACCCTTACCAAAGAAATGGTGGAGCTTTGCCTTTCCCTGCCCATTGACTGTTATGTAAAAAACGGCAAGGAACGCAGAGCCATCCGGGATTACATGAAGGGCTATGTACCGGATGTTATCCTTGATAATTTTGCCGGCCGGGGCGTACAGGCTGCCGACTTTGCCTTCCGGGTAAACAGGGATTGGGATTCTATCCGTGAAGAAGTCTTCAGGCTTCTTGAAAATCCGAAACTAAAGGAATATTTAGACGAGCACAAGATAGCAGCGCTGATTGACGAACTCAAACAGAAGGAATACAAGCTGGAGAAAAGCGATGTAGCCAAGGCCGCTGTTATCGCATCCTTGTCGGCTTTCTTAAATCAAGTAGAAAACGGAGAATGATTTACATCATTCTCCGCCTTTTTACAACGTATATCTCTTCCGATATTCCATATACCTTCTGTGGAACGGTGTATTCTCGCCCTTTGCCAGATTGTGGATATAATTATGCATCTCGAAGTCATGCTCCGCGGTTTGAATGAGACATGCCGCAATGTTGGAACAGTGGTCCGCCACTCGTTCGAAATTATTCGTCAGGTCGGAAAGCACAAATCCAAGCTCAATCGTACACTTTCCTTCCCGTAAACGATTGACATGGCGCTTCTTCAACTCAGCCTTTAAGTCATCTGCTACTTCCTCAAGCGGCTCTACCAAAACCGCCTCCTCCATATCTTCCTTGATAAAGCTCTCAAAGGAAATCCTGATAATCTCGCGCACCGCATCCGCAAAGGTTCCAATCTCTTTTTCTCCGTCTATGGAGAACGTCATATTTTTCTGGTACATTTCCTCCGCAGCCTCAGCAATATTTACCGCATGGTCGGAAATACGCTCCATATCTCCGATACTGTGAAGCAGCATAGAAAGCGTCGCACTATCCTTTACGGAAAGATCTTTGCTGCTTAACTGCACCAGATATTGGCCAAGATGGTCTTCAAACTGATCCGCCTCGGACTCAAGTTCAAATACCTTCTTGACAACTTCTTCATCATAATGCTTCAGCAATTCCAAAGAGCATTCCATTGCTTCCCTGGAAATCTCCGCCATATGGTTTGCCACCGTCTTGCAATGTTCTACCGCAAGTGCCGGAGTATCGAGGAAACGCGCGTCCAAGAGTAAAAGCTCCTGCTCGAGTTTCTCCTTCTTCGGATCCTTTACCTCCTTTACCGTCAACGTAGCCAGCTTCTCCAAAAGCTTCGAGAACGGCAATAACACTAACGTGGCAAAGACATTAAAACAAGTATGAACGGTTGCAATGCCGGCCGGATTTGCCGCCGCATCCAAAAACGCAAAATCAACAAACATATTAATTCCGTAAAAGCCGAGCATAAATACCACCGTACCGACCAAATTGAAATACAAATGCACCAACGCCGCACGCTTTGCGTTGGTCTTTGCACCGATAGCGGAAATAAGCGCCGTTACGCAAGTACCGATATTCTGGCCCATAATAATCGGGAGTGCCGTAGCAAAGGGAACTTGTCCGGTCGTACAAAGCGCCTGCAAGATACCCACCGATGCGGAAGAACTCTGAATAATCGCCGTCAAAATGGCACCGGCAAGCATACCGAGAATCGGATTGGAGAACATCAACAAAATGTTGGTAAATTCCGGTACGTCCCGCAAGCCTTCCACAGCGCCGCTCATGGTATCCATTCCAACCATAAGAATTGCAAAGCCCACCAAAATCATTCCGAGATTCTTCTTCTTCTCGCTCTTAAGAAACATAATAAAGATAACGCCGATCAGCGCAAGAATCGTTGTAAAATTCGTCGGCTTTAATAACTGCATAAAAATGCTGTCACCTTCAATACTGGTTAAGCTTAAAATCCATGCGGTCATAGTCGTACCGATATTGGCGCCCATGATAATGCTGACTGCCTGGGAAAGCTTCATAATGCCGGAGTTTACAAAACCTACCACCATAACCGTAGTAGCGGAGGACGACTGAATCACCGCTGTTACCGCCGCTCCCAAAAGAACTCCCTTAACGGGATTGGATGTAAGCTTCTCTAAAATACGTTCCATGCGTCCGCCGGACATCTTCTCCAAGCCTTCTCCCAGCAAATGCATTCCGTAAAGGAACAGTGCCAAGCCACCGATCATCGACAACACATTAAAAATATCCATTTCTTCATCGAACCGTAATTCCTTCGGTCTTTCTCCTTTATTTTTTCGCATCATTATTTTACCAAGAAATTATGAATAATCCCAGTAAAACTGTGTTAAGAATGCGTTAAGGTTTTCCGTGCCCCGTCTACACTCCGTTTCGGTCTGTCCAGTACCAACGTCCCCCGGACGTTGTAGACCTTCGCGGCACAGCCGCTCAGTCGTGGGCGCGTTCGCATGACAGTTGTTTTGCGTGCAGGCGGAGCTCCGCTCCGTGCCCCCACTTCGCGGCACAGCCGCTCAGTCGTGGGCGCGTTCGCATGACTGCGCAACTGCCCGGGAACAAGTTCCCGCAGTTTGCTCGCATGCTCACTTTGCCTGCACGCAAAAAGAAGAGTCACCTTCGTGACTCTTCTCCGATCCTCTTACAATCCTAACTTCTCAATATTCTCGATAGTACGGATAATATGCTCATGAGCAAGCTTTTCCGCCAGTTCCTTGTCTCTGGAACGGATTGCATTTAAAATTGCTGTGTGCTCTGCGGTAGAACGTTTTGCACGCTCCTCCATGGAGAGGGTAATCTTTCTGACACGCTCCACGTAATGATGGAACACGGAAAGCTCATGCTCCAAAATCTTGCTTCCGCAAGCGCTGTAAATCAGCTTATGAAACTTACTGTCAAGCTCCACCACCTGTTCAAAGTGTCCCTTGCTTGTATGGAACTCGGAGAGATAAATCACCTCTTCGATGGCATCCAACTGCTCGTCTGTCACATGCTCACAGGCCCAACGGGCACACAGGCCCTCCAAATAAGAACGGATGGTGTAAATGTCGTGAATATCCTTTTCGGAAATACCGGTCACGTAAGCACCCTTATTCGGAATGATACTGACAAGTCCCTCCAGCTCCAGCTGACGCAGTGCCTCGCGGACCGGAGTCCGGCTGACACCAAGCTCCGCTCCGATGGTATTTTCCTTTAACTCTTCGTTTTCCTCATATCTGCCCGACAGGATTCCCTCGCGGATATGATTAAATACACGTCCCCGTAAGGAATACTTATCATCCTTGTCATTTTGCAGCTTGGCATCGCTCATATAGCGACCTCCTCTTCTATTACATCTTCTCGATGGTTTCCATGATGTAATCCGCAAACTGCGCACCGGTAGCACCGGTATCGCGGCCGGTCATCACAAGCTTCTTCTCGGTAATCGTACAAATATCAAGTGCTGCGTAAAGCTTATCTGCCTTATCATTGTAGCCGATGTGTGCAAGAAGCATTGCTGCTGCACGGATTACGCTACACGGATCGGCGTAAATATCTCTGCCTTCCTTCACCATACGCGGAGCGGAACCGTGAATTGCCTCGAACATTGCATACTTCTTACCGATATTTGCACTGCCTGCGGTACCTACGCCGCCCTGGAACTCTGCTGCCTCGTCGGTAATAATATCGCCGTACAGGTTCGGAAGTACCACAACCTGGAAATCTCTTCTTCTCTTCTCATCCACAAGCTTTGCGGTCATAATATCGATATACCACTCGTCTGCGGTAATGCCCGGATAATCCTTTGCAATCTCACGGAACGCCTCAAGGAACTTACCGTCGGTGGTCTTAATGATGTTTGCCTTAGTAACAGCGCTGACTCTGGTCTTACCGTTTGCCTTTGCGAACTCGAATGCCGCACGGATAATTCTGTCACAGCCCTGAGAGGTAACTACGGTAAAGTCCACACCAAGATCCTCGGTTACGTGAACACCCTTGCTGCCTACAGCATAAGCGCCCTCGGTATTCTCACGGTAGAAGGTCCAGTCGATGCCCTGCTCCGGAATACGAACCGGTCTTACGTTTGCAAACAGATCCAGAGCCTTACGCATTGCTACGTTTGCACTCTCTACATTCGGCCACGGATCACCCTTCTGCGGAGTGGTGGTCGGTCCCTTCAAAATAACATCACAGGTCTTTAACTCATCCAAAACTGCCGGCGGAATCGCTGCATTCTCAGCCACACGACGCTCAATGGTAAGCCCCTCGATGTTCTTAATCAGTACCTTGCCGGATGCGATTTCATCCTTTAATAAGTACTCCATAATTCTCTGTGCCTGACCGGTAATTGCCGGTCCGATACCGTCACCGCCGCATACGCCGATGGTAATCTGGTCAAGAGACTTATAATCTACGAAATCTCCCTGGTTCTTCATCTCTTCTACTCTTGCTAACTGCTCGGTCAAAAGCTTGCCGAACGCTTCCTTTGCTGCTTCAATCTTAGCCTGCATATTTATATCCTCCTTGTGTACTTCTACAAATTCTGTTCAAAATTATAATTCTACGGTAACCTCCGGAAGGTCTACACCGTATTCACCCTTGTACTGATTAATCATCGCAATCAACTCCGCATCGGTCATAACAGTAATACGGCCGTCCTCGTACTCCTTATCAACCAGCTCCTTAATCTTGTGTACCAGCAGATTGGACTTATCCAATGCCGCATCGCCTTTTAAGCGGTAGAAGGTATTCATCCAATGTGCAATGCCCGCAAGACCGGAGGTATTGGACACGGAAACCAGAACCGGACGATTTAAGAATTTCTCGGTATCGAAAATGTTGTAAATTTCCTCATTCTTAAGAAGACCGTCTGCATGAATACCCGCACGGGTAACATTGAAGTTCTTGCCGACAAACGGAGTTCTGTGCGGAATCTTGTAGCCGATTTCCTTCTTATAGTACTCTGCAAGTTCGGTAATCACCGTAGTATCCATACCGTCTAAGGTACCCTTTAACTGCGCATACTCAAATACCATTGCCTCAAGCGGTGTATTACCGGTACGCTCACCGATACCGAACAAGGAACAGTTGATACCGGATGCACCGTACAACCATGCGGTGGTAGAATTGGAAACCGCCTTGTAAAAATCGTTGTGACCGTGCCACTCCAAAAGCTCGGACGGTACGCCCGCATGGGTCATCAAACCGTAGATAATCCCCTGTACAGAACGCGGAATCACCGCACCCGGGAAGTTGACACCGTAACCCATGGTATCACAGGCACGAATCTTTACCGGAATATTGTACTCAAAGCCCAGCTTCATCAGCTCAAAGCAGAACGGAATTACAAAGCCGTAAATATCGGAACGGGTAATATCCTCCAGGTGACAGCGCGGTGCCACACCGGTTTCCAGACACTCACGAACCACATTTAAGTAATGCTCCATCGCCTGGCTTCTGGTCATCTTCATCTTATAGAAAATGTGGTAATCGGAACAGCTGACAAGAATACCGGTTTCCTTCAAACCGATTTCCTTAACCAACTCGAAATCCTTCTTGCTGGCACGAATCCAGGAAGTAACCTCCGGGAACTCATAGCCTCTCTCCAAACACTTATAAACCGCATCTCTGTCCTTCTTACTGTAAAGGAAGAACTCACTCTGACGGATAATACCGTTCGGTCCGCCCAGACGGTGCAGGTAATCAAAAATCGTTACAATCTGCTCCGTGGTATACGGTGCTCTGGACTGCTGTCCGTCGCGGAAGGTCGTATCCGTAATCCAGATTTCCTCCGGGAAACAATGCGGTACAATACGATCGTTAAATGCAATCTTCGGAACCTCGTCGTACGGGAACAAATTCCGGAAGACATTCGGTGTTTTCACATCCACAAGCTCATACATATGCTCCTCTAAGGAAAGCAAATTGTTATGAGGATTGCGATATACTTTTCTGTTTTCCATATGTATACACGCTCCTTTATCATCCACTATCGAGTAATTGTATACAATTATACGTTCAATGTCAAGAGGGAAAGCACGAAATAACTGCCCGAATGAAAATAATTATCATCCGGGCAGTTAAAGCTCTACTTATTAAACTCCTTCAGTCTTTCCGCAATAGTCTTGTTATAATTCTCCACCTTGCGCTCATACTCCTCATCCATATACTTCGAATGGAGCAAAAAGTCAGCCGTTGCCAGGTTATTGGCAATCGGAATGTCGTATACCAGCGCGATACGCAGAAGCGCCTTTACATCCGGATCGTGTGGCTGTGCCGCAAGCGGGTCCCAGAAAAATACCACAAAGTCGATATTTCCTTCTACAATGCGGGAACCGATCTGCTGGTCACCGCCGAGAGGGCCGCTGTTGTAGCCCTTCACCGGAAGATTGGTCTTCTCCGCAATAAGGCGCGCCGTAGTACCGGTTCCGCAAAGAAAATGTCTCTGTAAAATCTCCTTGTTGCGTTCACACCACTCCACCAGTTCCTGCTTCTTGCCGTCATGGGCAATCAGTGCGATACGCTTCTGTTTTCCGATGGTAAATTTAATAAAATCCGCTGCTTCCATACTTGTTCTCCTTTTCTTAACCTTTTCTGAAACTCATCTTTTTCTTTTACCAGCACTATTACATGCCTTATGTATCTTCTTTCTCTTCGACTACCTTCTGCCCTTCTTTTTCCCCTTTTTTTCGGTACTCCCGCTCTCCTTCTCCTGCCGCTTCGTCATCGCATAATTTCGGTACTCCGTCGGCAACAATCCGGAATTAATCAGTGCGGAAAGTGTGGTCTCAAACTCGCCATAAGGCACTGCCGGGTCCGCCAGACTGTCTATCACCTGCTCCACATTTGCCTTGTACTCCTGTAACGATAGGATACCGTCTCGCCATAAGAAAGAGTCCACAAATATTTTTTTATAATAGGAACTCAGATTCATCTCCGAAAGTCTCCGGTCCGCAAGTTCAATCCGGAACGAAAATAATTTCTTAAGCTCGTTTACCGAGGTAGACGTAAACTTAATCTCCTCATCCAGCACATAAAGATTTTTTATCAGTACCGTCCGGCCACCAATTTCCTTTTTCTGATACCGGGGCAAATACGGCGTGAACGCTTTTTTCATCACCTCATTGTCCCGCAGCTCCACATACTCGTTGGAGGCCTTTACCGCAATTCCCCGTTCTACCTCCATAACCTGTAATGCGGATAGTGGGCGTTCTATCATGCGGGGCTTTCGGTCAATTAATAGCACCTTTAACATGCCGTCCTGTACCCAGGCGAATCCCGGTGCCTGACGAATTCTCTCCGGAACACACAAATCAATCACCACCGGCACATGCTCCTGTCTTACTTTATAGCGAATCAACAACCGCTTCAGCTTCTCGGGCGTCATGGAAGCCAGTGCATTTTCTCCAAACTCTTCCTCATCTTCCTTTTCCCGTTCTTCCTGTTCTTTTGCGTCCTGCTCTTCCCCATTCTTTCCTCGTTTGCTCTTTGGCATCTCGCCTCCGGCGGATGCACCGTTTTTTACAACCAGCGCCACATCCTTTGCCATGGCCGCCGCAATAATTGCAGTAACAATCGCAGCCAGGCCCGGCAGGAACGACTGCGTCCCGATTGCCGCTCCCAGAAGAATCACGGTAGCCGCAATAAGCGCAAACTCCCACAGTAAAAAGGATTTTGTCCGACTGTCGCCGTACCGTAATGTATTCCAAATTTTATGCAGCATACCGTTCCCCCTTCTTTTGTTCTATTGTTCTCCTTCTAAATCATACAATACTATTTCTCCCTCTGCAAGAGATTCCTGCACTAAAATCGTCCGCTGATTTGCCGACCCCTTAAACCGCAAGTTCAGACTTTTCTGCTCCTCGATAAACTCACCGTCCACCAGTACATCAATCATGGAAAGCAGTTCCCCTGTCGTCTCCCACTCCCGCAACATGTACCCGGTAATATCCTTTTCAAAATCGTACCCGGAAAAGGCCCAGATGTCTTTCTCCTGAAACCGCTCCTTTACCTTCCGTAAAAAGGGAAGCAACGCCTTTTGATTTTCCTTCTCAAAGGGCTCTCCGCCTAAAAGGGTCAGTCCCTTTACATAGGGCTTTGCCAAATAAGAAAGCAACCGTTCTTCCGTCTCCTCCGTAAAGGGCTCTCCGTAGGAAAAATCCCAGGCCTCTTTATTAAAGCAGTTCTTGCACCGGTGAGTACAACCGCTCACAAACAACGACACCCTTACTCCCGGTCCGTTTGCGATATCATACTGCTTAATATCCGCATAATTCATATTCCGCCAACTCCTTTATGCGCCGTACCTATTCTAAGCTAAATGTGTAATACTCTGGAATTGATTTCCTTTGTCTTTCCCACATTCCAAAAATTCTCTCCCAAATATCCGCAGGTCCGTCGTGCCACATTCATCTTTGCATGGTCTTTGTTCCCGCACTGCGGACATTCCCATTCCAAATTATCATTAATGATAATTTCGCCGTCAAACCCGCAAACATGACAATAATCAGACTTGGTATTAAACTCCGCATACTGGATATGGTCATAAATATACCGTACCAGTTCCTCCAATGCCTCAAAATTATGGCGCATGTTCGGAATTTCCACATAGGAAATAGCACCTCCGGAGGAAATCACCTGGAAGGAAGCCTCAAAATCAAACTTGGAGAAAGCGTCGATTTTTTCCCGGACATCTACATGATAGGAATTTGTATAATATCCCTTATCCGTTACATCCTTAATCTCTCCGAATCGCTTCTTATCAATATTGGCAAACCGATAGCACAACGACTCTGCCGGCGTACCGTACAAACCGAAAGCAATACCCGTGGTCTCCTTCCACGTATCCGTGGCCTTACGAAGACGCTTCATAAGCTTCATGGCAAACTCAGTTCCTCCCGGTTCCGTATGACTGACACCGGTCATCAGCTTTGTCACCTCATACAATCCGATATAACCGAGGGAAATGGTAGAATATCCGCCGTGAAGCAGCTTATCAATCTTCTCGCCCTTTTTCAAACGTGCAATAGCGCCGTACTGCCAGTGTACCGGAGATACATCCGATACCGTTCCCTCCAGCGCACGGTGTCTGCACATCAGTGCTTCAAAACACAACGCCAGACGCTCCTCTAAAAGCTGCCAGAAATACTCCTCGTCTCCCTTGGCCAGAATACCGATTTGCGGAAGATTGAGACTGACAACACCCTGGTTAAACCGGCCTTCAAACTTGTACTCGCCGTTTTCGTCCTTCCACGGGGTCAGAAAGCTTCTGCATCCCATACAGCTGAATACATTTCCTTCGTAATTTTCCCGCATCTTTTTTGCGGAAATATAGTCCGGATACATCCGCTTTGCGGAGCAACGCACCGCCAGCTTTGTAATATAATCATACTCACCGCCCCGGAGACAGTTATGCTCATCCAGCACGTAAATCAGCTTCGGAAACGCCGGTGTCACATACACGCCCTTTTCATTCTTAATACCCTCCAGACGCTGACGCAAAATCTCCTCGATAATCATGGCGTTTTCTTCGATATACGGATCCTCTTTGTCTAAATTTAAGAACAAAGTCACAAACGGCGACTGACCGTTGGTCGTCATTAACGTATTAATCTGGTACTGGATGGTCTGCACACCGGAACGAAGCTCGTCCGTCAGACGTTCCTTAATCAGCTGCTCCATCATCTCGACCGACATGGTATCTCCGAATTGCTCCATATAACGCTTTTTATACTTTTCCCTACTGATACGCAGGTATTTTCCCAAATGCCGCACATCCACAGACTGTCCGCCGTACTGACTGCTGGCTACTGCCGCAATAATCTGGGTTACTACCGTACATGCTACCTGAAAACTCTTCGGACTCTCGATTAACTTTCCGTTCATCACGGTGCCGTTATCCAACATATCCTTAATATTAATCAAACAGCAATTAAAAATCGGCTGGATAAAGTAATCCGCATCATGAAAATGGAGCACACCGTCCTCATGGGCCTTAGAAATGGCCTCCGGAAGCAATACACGCTTAGTCAGATCCTTTGATACCTCTCCCGCAATCAAATCTCTCTGGGTAGATGCAATGTACGCATTTTTATTGGAATTTTCCTCCATAACATCCTTATTGCTCTGCTTAATCAGGCTCATAATGGAATCGTCCGTGGTATTTGCCTTACGCACCAGCTCTCTGGTATAACGATAAATGATGTAGGTCTTTGCCAGGACAAACTTTCCTTCCTCCATGAGCTTCTGCTCGATGATATCCTGAATCTCTTCCACCTGCATCTTACTTTTGCCCAGTGCCTCGATGCCGGCAATAATCTGCTCTATTTTCTCTTCATCAACCGCTTCCTCCTTGCCCACCACATGATTCGCTTTCCGGATGGCAAGTAAAATCTTATTTCTATCATAATCTACGGTACGTCCGTCACGCTTTACTACATACATACGCATAATTCCTTTCCGGGGCCTTCATGCCACCACCTCAAGTATAGCAGATTCTGATTTATAAGTCTATAACATTTTCATATATCTTGGGATTTTTTCTTTCATTCGCATATCCCTTATACTACATCTAGTATTTTATGCTTCCATATAAATAATACGTTAAATTTCATGTCGTTTCCCTTGGAATCATTGCGAAAAAACAGATTTCATGCTATACTGAAAGGTATGAAGGTTGTATTTGTTTCCGGGGAGGTCTTGTATGAAAGAAAAGTATTCCAATCATTTTCGATGGGCAGTAACCGCAGTTTGCACGGTTACCATCTGCCTGATTATCTTTTTCCTACTGTTTCGTTCCAAAGAGCTGATGGCATTTTTTAAAGAGCTCAGTAATATTTTAATGCCTGTCATTATCGGTGCCGTTATCGCTTACCTGATTAATCCTCTGGTTAATTTTTTGGACGGCCTGCTTACAAAGCTTTTTCTGCGCATGAAGCTTTCTCAAAAAAAGGCTTTGAATTTGTCCCTCTGGATTTCTGTTTTTCTTTCCATGGCGGTCTTTCTCTTTTTTGTATATTTTTTGATTTCCCTGATTTTGCCGGAGCTCTATCAGAACATCAAAAACTTCGTATCCAATTTCGAAGGCTATGTAACAACAATCACCACCTGGTTTTCGGAACTGGAATTATTAAAGGATAATCCCGAGCTTTATAATAACTTATCTTCCACCTTGGATAAAATGCTGGAATCCGTAGAAGAATGGCTCAGTTCCTCCCTTCTCACCAGCTTATCCGGCATCTTATCCGGACTTACCTTCCGTATCATCGGTATTTTTAACGTTATACTTGATGTTGTGGTAGGCCTAATTGTTTCGATTTACATCTTATCCAGCAAGCGGAAATACACCGCAAAAGCAAAACGCTTTACCTATGTTCTTTTTAAACCACAGACCGCTAACACCATTCTTACCATGGCCTCCAGATGCAACAAGATATTCAGCGGTTTCATCTCCGGCAAGCTTTTAGACTCCCTGATTATCGGTATGATGTGCTTCATCGGCCTGAACCTTTTAAACATGCCGTATACTCTTTTGATCAGCGTTATTGTGGGCGTTACCAACGTAATTCCGTTTTTCGGCCCGTTTATCGGTGCTATTCCGTCCGCAATTTTAATTTTGCTGGCAGACCCGACCAATCTGAAACCGGTCATTATCTTTATTATTTTTATTATTTGTTTGCAACAGTTTGACGGTAATATTTTAGGTCCGAAAATCCTCGGTGATTCCACCGGTATTTCCGCGCTGATGGTGGTAGTATCCATTACCATCGGCGGAGGCTTCTTCGGATTTATGGGAATGTTCCTTGGCGTACCGACCTTTGCGGTTCTGAGTTATTTGCTCCACTGCTTCATTCACTACCGTCTCAGAAAACGGGGGCTTCCTCCGGAGCATGAAAACTATATCGATTTGACTTCCATTGATGAAATTGCCGGCGAGCTGCACTATTGCACTCCGGTTGCCGTTTCACCTTCCGGCAAACCTGAAACCTATACCAAAACATTTAAGGCCACTGCCCCGGAAGAAACTTCTTTCTCTCACACCGTACGTGCCAATGAACAGAAGTTAGAAGCAAAGACCGGCGCCCAAAACACTCTACGTACCAAAAAAGGTAAAAAAGAGAAACGTGCGTCCGAATCGAAAGCGTCCGACGAAGCAGAAAAGCAATAGGACTGGCTCTATTTACTAATTACGACAAAAAGGGCTGTCGCGTAAGTTGCGACAGCCCCTTCTTTTTATTCCATATCTGCTTCTGCAGCCTTTATCATAATGGCACATTCCATACGCTTCCGAAACAGTTTACAGCCATATTCGTAAATACCGGTAATGTCTCCTGTTGCATGGTATGCATTTGCCGCGCAACCGCCGGAGCAGTAAAGCTTTGCCCAACAATCGTTACACTCCGGTCTGGAGTAAGCATTACATCCGCGGAACTTCTCCTGCATGGTCGTATTGGTCACACCGTCCCATACATTCCCCATCAGATACGCCTCGTCACCTACAAACTGATGACACGGATACAGGTCTCCCCATGGTGTCACAGCCAAATACTCCGTTCCGGAACCGCAACCGGAAATACGCTTATAAATGCACGGTCCGTGAGACAAATCAATCATGTAATGGTAGAAAGTAAAGCCTCTTCCCTCTTTCTTACGCTTTATCATCTCCTTTGCCAAAAGCTCATACTGGTCAAACAGCTTCGGCAAATCTTCCTCCGTCAGTGCATACGGATCTGTCGGTGCACAAACCACCGGCTCCATACTAAGCTCCGTAAAACCAAGGTCCGCCATATGGAACAAATCCTCGGTAAAATCTACGTTATTATGGGTAAAGGTCCCTCGCATATAATAATCCTTGCCGCCGCGGCTCTCCACAAACTTCTGAAACTTCGGTACAATGGTATCATAGCTACCCTTGCCTTCGTAGTTCTTGCGCAGACGGTCGTGAACCTCCTTACGTCCATCCAGACTAAGTACCACGTTGTGCATCTCTTTGTTGGCAAATTCAATTACATCATCATCTACCAGTACACCATTGGTAGTCAAAGTAAATCGAAACTTCTTATTATGGATCGGCTCCTGGGTTCTGGCATACGCTACCAGCTCCTTTACCACATCCCAGTTCATAAGCGGTTCTCCGCCAAAGAAGTCTACCTCAAGATTCGTTCTGGTACCGGAGTGCGCAATGAGGAAATCCAACGCCTGTTTCCCCACCTCAAAAGACATCAGGGCACGCTCTCCCTGATACTTCCCCTGGGCCGCAAAACAGTAATTACAATTCAAATTACAGGTATGGGCTACATGAAGACAAAGGGCCTTAATGACATTGCTTCTATTCTTTAAGACACCTGCTTTATCCCCGTAAATATCCTTGGAAAAGAGCTGACCGGATGCCGCAAGTGCCTCCACATCACGGAGACAGGCGCTGACCTCCGCCGCCGTCAGATTCTGCTCCTTATACTTTTCTACCATCTGCGCCACAATCTGCTCTGCCGGGGTATTCTCATATAATGCAATAATATCATAGGCCACTTCATCCACCACATGAATGGAACCGCTGAACACATCGATCACGATATTGTAACCGTTCATTTTGTACTGATGTATCATAAATATCTCCTTTACGAAACGAACCGCCGGATTCCTTTACCGAAATCCGGCGGTACACATATCCTTTATTATACGTGATTAGCGCTCACACGGCTGGTTTGCAACACCACAAGAGGTCTTACATGCAGACTGACAAGAAGTCTGACACTCACCGCATCCGCCGTCAGCAAGGCTTGCACTAAGGCTACGGGTGTTTAAGGTCTTGATACGGCTGCCGGTGTTCTCACACGGCTGATTTGCAACGCCACAAGAAGTCTTACATGCAGACTGGCAAGAGGTCTGGCACTCGCCACATCCGCCGTCGGTAAGACTGATTGCTAAATCTCTGGTATTCAGTGTATTAATTCTGCTCATTATTTCATACTCCTTTATGTAGAATCTTCATCATTGCATCTATTATAGTCCAAAGCTACGGAATTTGTCAACCGCAATGTTAGAGGAAGTTACATTTTCTCACGTATTCTTCGCATCTTCTCCCTATCCCGCGTATCCGATACCGTCGAAGCACTCCTCCTCCGGCACTCCGTTCACGGTATACGGCCAGCCGTCTCCTTCCTCTCTTGTTACACGACATTCTCTGCCATCCGGCAAACGAAATTCTACATAGGTGGCACCGTCGGAACGAAGAAACGTAAATTCAGTCCCTGCCGGAACAATCGCACTTGTATTCTCACCTAATACGGTAACCTCTAACGGAATCTTCGATACTAACGGAGTCTGCATTTCATCCAACGTATAGAAGCTTGTCAGCGGCACCAGCCCTCCGGCCTTCGCATCAAAGGAGTATCTTCTCGTTCCTCTCATGGTATGGAATACATCCAAACGGGAGCTTAAAAAAATCTCTGCCGGATTATTAAAAACTTCATCCCCGTAACTATAGTCTTCCACATCTGTTCTCATTGTAACAAAACCTGCATTCATCTGTATCATAGGCTCCGTAATACAATCCAGGCTCAAATCAAATATGTATAAAATCTTATAATCATTTTCTGTAGTTGCTTCTACAAACAAATAATGTTTATCTGCTACAGTAGCAAGATATGCCTTGTATTCATATGCGTACATCTCATATTCCAAAATATTCCTGCCGTTCTTTTCAATTTCAAGCTTAAGTTGAAAATCATCCCATTCCGCTTTGGACAACCCTATCAAAAAAGTATCCTTCGTACCGTTTACACCGTCAAGTTCCATGAAACTGTGAAACGTAACCGCTGACGCACTTCCCTGGTCCGGCGCTGTCATATAAACATCTCGAAATAATGCCGGTTCCTCCGCAAAATTAATGTCTACCGTCAATACCCCCGCCGCATAGAAAGACAATTCATACGGACTGAAATAGAAAGTAAGTCCGTCATAATCCATGGTCCAGGCAAACCTATCCGTTTCCGTCTCATCATACAACGACTCCCATTCCTCAAACAACCAATCGCTATACTTTTCGGAAAGCTTCTGCTTTACCAACTCTCTGATTTTCTCTACGTCCGCTACCACCTCCGAAAGAGAAAGCATTGCCCCGGTTTCCGTGGAAAAATTCTGACCGGTTACAACATTGGACGGATGAATGCTTCCCGTATTCACATTCCAATTACACCGCATGCTAATGATATGATTATCCGCTCTTTGTACAAAATATCCGGTAGAATCGTAACAGGATACATCCGTTTCATTCGCATACTGCTTCAACTCCTCCGCAGTGGCCGCAAGATTTGTTACCGTCTCTTCCGACTTTTTATCCCGCAAAGTTTTTAAAGACCTAAATACCGTAGCCACCGCCGGATACTTCGCCGCATCCTCGCCTCCCATCAGCGGATTCTGCCAAATAACGGCATATAACTGCCGTTCGTCTTCCCACTCAATAACTTTCTTATTCTCCATCAAAATCCGTACCGGAACCGTCTCCGTTCTCACCTCCGGTGCATGGGTTATCTCCGGTTCTTCCGTCACGCTCGGTGCCTCCGTTGCACACGCGGTCTCTGTCACCTGCGGTGCATCTGCCTCCTGTGTCGGCGCAATAGCCGGGTTATTTCCCGGTACTGCCGGCACTTTTGCACACGCCGTCAGACAAAGTGCGCCCAATAACAATACAAATTTCAGACTTTTCTTCATTTTCCTCATCCTCCTTATTCATAACCCCCATCTACTTCTGCAGACAATAAATCACATTTCCGTTTCCGCCGCTTGTCCTGTGAATCCGCACCCCGTTCGCTTCCTTTTGCTGCAAAAACCGAATCAGTTCCGAATTAATCTCTTCTCCCGGAACCAGTAGCGGTATTCCCGGTGGATAGGCCCATACATATTCTCCTGCAATCCTTCCGACTGCTTCTTCCCACTGATACTCTCTTGCAAAAGCCTGCTCAGCTTCCGCTACACGCATACGTACCGGAGGTAATTCCGGATAACGTATTCCCCCCGACGCCCCCTGTTCACAATGCGCATCTATGTCAAGCAACGCCTGTAACAAACGCGCAAGACTGCTTTTTGTATCCCCCGCCCCGGTCATGGCAAGACCGTACTGCTCTGCCGCCATCTCAAGCTCAATCCGGTACTCCGTCCGCAATTTTTCCATCAACTGCGGCCCCGTCAGATTGCCTCTCCCGGTCAGAAAAACGAGCTTTCCCGGGTCCCTGTCATACACTTCCGTTCCCATAGTCCGGATACTATTTTCTGTTTTGTTCGTCTGCTCCGCTCCGACGATTCTGATATGCTGTAGCAAACGGCTCCCCTTATAAAATTCATCCAGTGCTTCCTTCCACTCTGCACATAATGTCTCGCCCCGTTCCTCCCAAAGTCCGATACAGCCTTCGATGGATGCCAAAAGCAGATAGGAAGGGCTACTGGTCTGGAACAAATTGATCGCCCTCTGCACCGCTTCCTTTGCCACCAAATCCCCGGATTTATGAAGCATTGCCGTCTGGGTCAGACACGGCAGCGTCTTATGTAAACTGTGTACCACCAAATCCGCTCCGCACTCCACCGCGCCCCTCGGAAATCCACCGAACCCGAAATGAGCACCATGGGCGGAATCCACCAATACCGGCACCCCATAACGATGTGCCGCCTTACATATTCCTTCCACGTCACTGACAACGCCCTCATAGGTAGGACTTGTAATAATAACCAGTTTTGCGTCTTTATTATTCTGTAGCGCACACTCCACCGCCTCCGGTGTTATCTCCCCGCAAGCTCCCGTCTCCTTATCCTGCTCCGGCTGCAGATATACTGCCTTTGCATTTACGATTCGAATTCCGTTATAGACGGATTTATGACAGTTTCTTGCCATAATTACGGTTCTGCCATTGGATACCGTAGCAAAAATGGCCGCCAGAATCCCTCCGGTACTGCCGTTTACCAGCGGATATGCCTCCTCACTCTTCCATAGCCTTGCTGCCCGTTCCTTTAAGGAAAGTAACAGTTCCTCCGGCTCCGCCAAATTATCAAACCCCGCAATTTCCGTAATGTCACAATCTGCGCAAAGAGCCGCCAGATACCCATCCGTTCCGGAAAGAGCGAGGTTTCGCTTATGTCCCGGCATATGCATCGGGAGCATGGTCTTATTATATTCCTTCAACTTTTGAAATAATGGTTGTTCCATCCGATCCACCCTTCCTTTCTCCGGCTGTATCTTTTCCTTCTTTCGCACCGCCCCGTTACCGATGTTTCTTTTACACCGTTCGGGTTGCTTCCTCCTTTTCATACTCTTCCCGTAGCTTCCGCAAGGCTTTTTTCTCAATCCGGGATACATAACTTCTGCTAATGGAAAGCCGGTCTGCAATTTCCCGCTGGGTCATTTCCCTTCCTCCGCCCAATCCGTACCGAAGCGCAATAATCTCCCGCTCACGCACATCTAAATTAGCGGCAAGCAAACCGGGAAGCACGGAAAGCTTCTCCTTCCGTTCATATCGGTCTGTATAATCCTCTTCCTCCGCTTCGATAATCTCCAACAGACTGATAGCATTTCCTTCTTTATCCGTCCCGATAGGATCATACAAATATACTTCCTTTGCGGTCTTCTTCCCAGCCCGGAAAAACATCAAAAGTTCATTTTCGATGCAGCGTGCCGCGTAGGTTCCCAAACGGATGCCTTTGGACTCATCAAAGCTGTCTACCGCCTTAATCAGTCCCACCGTCCCGATGGAAAGCAAATCCTCGTTATCCCGTTCCGGCTGGGAATACTTTTTTACAATATGTGCCACCAGACGAAGATTATGCTCTATCAGCAAATTCCTTGCCTGTTTGCTTCCGTCACGAAACTCCGAAAACAACCTCTCTTCTTCTTTTGCATCAAGCGGTTTCGGATAAGATAACACTCCGCCATGCCTCCGACCGTTCTTTCTAACAACCTATGACCGGAAAACATGACCCGTGCCTGTCGCCCCGAAACTTTTCATTTTCGTACGAGGCAAAACAACTTCCTACCGGCTACCGCTCCTTGTTAATTCTTAAAATCGTCAGCGGTTCTGCCGGTACATCCAAGGTCACATACAACATCTGCTGCGGATGCGGACAACTCTCCATAGCGGTTCCTTCCGTATCCGTAATTGCTAATACCTTCGCATAATCGCTGGTTCCGTCAAAATGCATCACCTCTATGGTATCACCCACACAGAACTTGTTCCTCTGCTCCATATAAAGGCGACCGTCCTCTGTCACCTCCACCGGGAATCCCAGATAGGTATATTCCTTGTTGTAATCGTTATTTTCGTATACCTGGGCATCGCTTCCCGGCGCTCCGAAGAAAAAGCCTGTCGTATAGCTGCGATAGGTACACTTGGATATTTCCTCCCGATAGAACGGCAAGCGCTCCCGGTACTTTTCTTCACTTTCAAAATAATCATCAATGGCCTGGCGGTAGGTCCGCGCCACCGTTGCCACATACAACGCCGTCTTCATCCGGCCCTCTATCTTAAAGCTGTCGATTCCTGCGGCTACCAGTTCCGGAATGTGCTCAATCATGCACAAATCTTTGGAATTAAAAATGTAGGTTCCCCGCTCGTTTTCAAACACCGGAAGGTACTCTCCCGGCCGACTTTCTTCCATAATGTAATACTTCCAACGGCATGGGTGAGTACAGGCTCCCAAATTGGCATCCCTTCCCGTAAAATAATTACTGAGCAAACATCTGCCGGAATAGGAAATACACATGGCGCCGTGAATAAAGGTCTCGATTTCCAGATCCTCCGGAATATTTCTACGAAGTTCGGAAAGTTCCTCCATGGAAAGCTCTCTTGCGGATACCACACGCTTTGCACCGAGACGATGCCAGAACCGGTAGGTCCTGTAATTTACGTTATTGGCCTGGGTACTGATATGAAGCTCCGTCTCCGGCAAAATCTCTCTTGCGATTTCAAACACACCGGGATCGGAAATAATCAGCGCATCCGGTGCTACTTCCTTAAGCTCCTTAAAGTACTCCTCCACCCCGGCAAGGTCACGGTTATGTGCCGTGATATTGGCGGTAACGTACACTTTCACACCATGGGCATGAGCAAATGCGATACCCTCTATCATGTCTTCCTTGGAAAAGTTATGGGCCTTTGCACGTAAGCCATACATTTCTCCGCCGATATACACCGCATCGGCTCCGTATTTTACCGCTATTTTTAATACTTCAAGACTTCCTGCCGGAACCAAAAGCTCCGGTTTTCTTCTCTTACTCATATGCTCTCCTGCTTTCTGTTCTTTCCTATCCGTTGACTGTACCGGTTTCGATACACCCTGCTACTTCTTTATGTCTTTCTTCACACTTAAGGTCACACCGTCACCTACCGGAAGCACCACCGTTTCCAGCTCCTCCATATGCTTTAAGGTGTAAACATACTCTCTCATCCGCATATGAATGGTACGCTCCCGGCGCGGAATCGTATACTTGGACTCCACAATGGTCCCTTCCTGCAATACATTATCCGTAATAAGAATTCCGCCCTCCGGCAAAAGCCGCATCAGGTGCGGAAGAAAATTCATGTACTGGCCCTTTGCCGCATCCATAAAAATAAACGGATAAGACTCCCCTTTGTCCGCAAGTTCCTTAAGCACCTCATTGGCATCTCCGCACAAAAGCGTTACCTGCTCTGCTCTCGGAATTGCCGCCAGATTCTTTTTTGCTTCCTTAATCCGCATCTCCACCTTCTCAATGGTAGTAATGGTGCAGTTTTCCGGCATATACTCACTCATAAAAGCGGAGGAAAATCCTACCGCACAGCCCACCTCCAGAATCTTCTCCGGTCTTAATAAGCACAAAAGGAAACGCAGTAACGACTGCGCTTCCTTTCTGATAATCGGTACCTCGTCCGCAAGTGCTCTTTGCTCCAGTTCATCCAAATACTCCGGCAAATCACATTCCAATGCCTTTATATACTCTGACAATCGTTCGCTGATAATCATCACGTTTCCTCCGGTAGTGCTTTTGATAAATCTGTAATTACATCCAAAATCTCATCATAGGTCATGGAGGTATTTAACAAAAAGGTTCCTTGCATAATCTTATACTCGTACAACTGCACCTTCAGATAAAAGGTCGTCTTGTTCACAACAATCTTGTTCATATAAAGTTTTTCGGCAATATCCATGGTGGATTCGCCTTCCTCGATATGAATCGGAACATCGCGCCCCGGCTCCGCTTCACACACACGATCTCCGAACACCTGATAAGAAAATTCGTATACATTTGTTGCAACAAAGTAAATACCGAATGCTACAACGGCATAAAATACCAGATTTAACAATGCGCCGAGAAAATAGCCCATTAAATCAAGTGCCGCTTTCGTTTGCTGTGATTGTTTCGCCATAATTACGCATCCACCTCCATAATAATCGGGAGAATCATCGGGTTACGCTTCATCTTCTTCCAAAGGTAATCGCTCAGGGAATCCTTCATCGTATTTTTAATCTTTCCCCAGTCGGACACATTCTTTTCCATGCAACGGTCCAGAGCGTCAAGCACCACTTCCCTTGCCTCCTCCAGCAAGTTCTCCGACTCCCTCACATAGACGAAGCCTCTTGTTACAATATCCGGCCCCGCCAAAATCTCATTGGTATACTTCTGCAAGGTAAGCACGATAATAATCAAACCGTTCTCGGACAAATACTGGCGGTCACGCAATACAATATTACCGACATCGCCCACACCGAGACCGTCTACAAAAATACCCTGTGCCTCTACCTTATCCACTACACTTCCGTTCTCCTCATCCAGCTCCAGCACATCTCCGGAAGAAAGAATAAATACTCTTTCCTTATCCACTCCCATGCTCTGGGCAAGCTGGCCGTGGGTCACACGATGATGATACTCACCGTGGAGCGGAATCGCATATTTCGGTTTAGTTAAAGCGTAAATTAACTTTATCTCTTCCTGACAGGCATGACCGGAAACATGCGTGTCCTGGGTAATGACCTTGGCACCCTTTCTGGTCAGCTCGTTGATAATCTTAGATACCTGCTTTTCATTGCCCGGAATCGGATGCGAACTCAAAATTACCGCATCGCCCGGCACAATGGACACCTTCTTGTGGGTGGAGTTTGCCATACGGGACAATGCCGCCATGGCCTCTCCCTGGCTACCGGTGGTAATAAGTACCAGCTTCTCATCCGGATAGTTCTTAATCTGCTCGATATCAATCATAATATTATCCGGAATATTGATATACCCCAGTTCTGCCGCTGTAGAAATGATATTTACCATGCTGCGGCCCTCAATCACTACCTTACGGTCATACTTCTCCGCCGTATAAATAATCTGCTGTACACGGTCCACATTGGAAGCAAAGGTTGCTACAATGAGACGATGATTCATATTTTCCGCAAAAATCGTATCAAAGGTCTTTGCCACCATACGCTCCGACATGGTAAAACCCGGGCGTTCCACATTGGTAGAATCTGCCAACAGCGCCAAAACGCCCTTCTTTCCCAGCTCCGCAAACCGCTGTAAATCAATGGTGTCGGAGAACATCGGGGTATAATCCACCTTAAAGTCGCCGGTATGAACAATCGTACCTACCGGAGAAAAAATCGCCAGCGCAGCCGCATCCGCAATGCTGTGATTTACGCGGATGAATTCGATACGGAATGCACCTAAATTCACAGACTGTCCGTACTTGATTACCTTGCGCTTCGTGGTCTTTAACAAATTGTGTTCTTTTAACTTATTGTCGATAACGCCTACCGTCAACTTTGTAGCATAGACCGGCACATTGATCTCCTTTAACACATACGGCAGAGCACCGATATGGTCTTCATGGCCGTGAGTAATCAAAAATCCCTTTACCTTATCGATATTCTCCTTCAGATAAGTAATATCCGGAATGACTAAATCGATACCTAACATATCGTCTTCCGGAAATGCCAAGCCACAGTCTACAATAATAATACTGTCCTCATACTCGTAGGCAGTAATATTCATACCGATTTGCTCCAAACCGCCTAACGGAATAATACGAAGCTTCGGCTTTGTCACCTGCTCTTCCACAACAAAATGTTCCTCTTCCTGTGCAGCCACTGCTGCTCTGATACCTCTTCTTCTCAAAATTGCACCTCCGTTTCGGTGCATCGCAAAACAAAGCTTTCCGAAAAAGCTTCTCCAAAAGTCCTATCACGCACGTTCCGATTTTAAATTTTCAAACGCATGACAATTCCAGCCCCGTCGTCTCTGTTCTCCCGAGAAACGCCCGGCTTTGGTAGTCATACGTCCGTTTCCGACGCAATACCTGTTCAAATCTGTTTTACAATGCATCTATTCTTACTAAATAATTCCCTGCTTTTAAAAAATAATACAACTCAAAATACAAAATTTAGAATACAAACTCCGTGTCTTCCAAAAGCTCGCTAAACAATCCCGCAACTGCCTTTAATTCCTTCTCGTCCTCAACGATTTCATAAATCGCTTCAGACTCGCCCTCTGCGGAAACATCCTTTAAAATCAGCGCTTCCTGCTCTTCGTCTTCAATATCATCCAACACCAAAAGATAGTCTCTTCCGTTAATACGAGTCTCCTCGATGACATGAAACTTCACTTCGTCTCCGTCTTCTGTAGTAAAGGTAATGATATCCTGATTTCTTTCCATTTAAGCATCCTCTCCGACTTTATAATTCATGCGATCCAAATAACTCTGTAAAATCAACACTGCCGCCAATTTATCTACCACTTCACGTTTCTTTTCCAGTCCTGCGTTTCCCGCATCCAATACACGATGGGCCTCCACCGTAGTCAGACGCTCGTCCTGCAACTCTACCGGTAAACCGGTCCGTCTCTTAAGTGCCTCCGCAAACTCTTCAGCCTTCTTCGCACGTTCTCCGACGGTATTGTTTAAGTGCTTCGGATAGCCCACAACAATCCGCTCCACCTCGTACTCCTGTACCAATTCTTCAATTCTTCGATAGGTCTTCCGAAGCTGTAACTCCTGTTCTCTCCGAATGGTCTCTATCCCCTGTGCCGTAAGTAACAGCGCATCACTGATTGCCACACCTACCGTTGCCGCACCAAAGTCCAAGCCCATAATCCGCATGGTTCTACCTCTCTTATCTGCGAATCCTACAGTTCATGTCTGATATAATTACGCAAAAGTTCTTCGATAATTTCATCCCGCTCTACCTTCATGATTAAGCTTCTTGCGTTCTCATGGCTGGTAATGTACGTCGGGTCTCCGGACATAATATAACCTACAATCTGATTCACCGGGTTATAGCCCTGTTCAGTCAACGCACGATGCACTGTCGCCAAAATCTCATGCACATCCGGCACCAAATTCTTTTCTACCTTGAAAAACTGCGTATGATTTGTCTCCTGCATAGGTCTACACCCTCCTCCGTCATAGTCTTGTCGCATTCTGACCCATTATTATCCATCATAATATATTTCCCGAAAAATTTCAATCCTTTTCAAAGATTTTTAAGGATTCTGTCCACTGTATTTTTTACATCTGTCATAACACCTTTGCCGCAACGCCGTCACCGATTTTGTTACCGGATATACTTACCTGTACGGACTCATTTGCCTGTAACGCTTTTCCGCACGCCTCTACAAGCGCCTTCACATACCGGGTTGTATGACCGGTCATATACTTCGTCCCATCAATCTCTGCAGGCTCCTCCAAAAGCACCTCTTCCTCCGCACCGTCAAACTGCCGGATATAGGCCTCTCTCAGTTCTCGTTCCACTGCTTCCAACGCATCGGAGCGCTCCGCCTTAGCCTGCTCCGATATCTGGTGCTCCATGCGATCAGCCACCGTTCCCGCCCGTCTGGAATACTTAAAAATGTGAATCTGGGAAAAGGCAATCTCCCGTGCAAACCGCAACGTATCCGCAAACTCTTCTTCTGTTTCTCCCGGAAATCCCACAATGATATCTGTGGTAACCGCCGGTTTGTCAAAATAACGGCGCAAATATTCCACCGCCTGTTTGTATTCCGTCGTGGTATACTTCCGATTCATACGCTTCAAGGTGGCGTCACACCCACTCTGCAACGATAAATGGAAATGCGGACAAATCTTTGACAAGGAGGCCAATTCCTTTACAAAAGCCTCCGTCATAATACGAGGCTCCAGGGAACCGAGACGGATACGCTGGATTCCTTCAATATCCTGCACCCGACGAAGCAACGGCAACAACGGCAGTTCTGTGTGCTCTTTTTCTGTGTTCTCAGCCAAAGTCAAATCAAATTCGGATGCTCTTACCTCATTTTTCTCTTTTTCCAGTCCATAGGAAGACAAATGGATTCCGGTAAGTACTACTTCCTTATATCCGGCCTTGGCTAACCGGGTGATTTCCGTCAGGATTTCTTCTTCGCCTCGGGAACGCACACGCCCTCTCACATACGGGATAATACAATAGCTGCAAAACTGATTACACCCGTCTTGAATCTTAATATAAGCTCTGGTCCGCTCCGTCACTGTTTCAATCGGCAGTTCCTCATATTCCTTCTCCCTACCGATGTCAAGAACGGCACAAATCTGTGCTTCCTTCTTAAGTAGTGCCTCTGCCGTCAATTCCACAATCCGCGCCTTCTGATTATTTCCCACAACCAAATCGATTCCTTCCTGCGCAGAAAGCTTCTCTCCCGCTGCCTGTGCATAACATCCTGCCGCCACCACCAGCGCATCCGGATTCTTTTTCTTTGCCCGATGCAACATCTGTCTGGACTTCCGGTCCGCCATATTGGTTACGGAGCAGGTATTTACCACATAAATGTCCGCTTCTTCTCCAAACTCGGTCTCTACGGCTCCGGCTTTTAGAAACAGTTCCCGCATCCCCTCTGTCTCGTAGGAATTCACTTTGCAACCGAGTGTTAAAAAGGCTACCCGCTTTCCTTCTATTTTGTGCATTTCTTTGCTCATTCCTTTGCTTCCTTTCCCGAGTTTTCGTACATTTCCACACTTTTAATTGAAATTTACTAACTTTTTTATCACATTTGTATATTGACATTTTTATCAGCAAACGGTACTATATAAGTATAAAGATGCTTAATTCAATAAGCATCTCAATCACCAAGAAGGAGGAGTAACATTATGAAGACCGTAAAAATTTCTTTAAACTCTATCGACAAGGTAAAGGCTTTCGTAAACGAGATCACGAAGTTCGATTCCGATTTCGATTTAGTTTCCGGAAGATATGTCATTGATGCTAAGTCCATCATGGGTATTTTCAGTTTAGACCTTTCTAAGCCGATTGACTTAAACGTACATGCTCAGGACAACTTAGACGCTGTTCTTGCTGTTTTAGCACCGTACATCGTTGAGTAATCACAAATAAAAGGTATTGTTACAAACGGGGAGGATACAGAATGTATCCTCCGTTTTGTTTTTTATGCTCTCACTTCTATCACTTCCGTAGTTTCAATTGCTTCCTTCATCAAATCATCAATCACATCCGCAAGTAACTCCTCCGACTTCTCGATTGCAGACAATATCGGCTTGGTTACCGGATGCTTTGCCACGAAAATGGTGCAGCAATCCTCGTACGGTAAAATAGAGGTCTCGAAGGTGCCGATTTTCTGGGCAATATCGATGATTTCCACTTTATCCATTCCGATGAGCGGACGATATACCGGAAGCTCACATACCGCATTGGTGGTCAGCAAGCTGTGCATGGTCTGGCTTGCTACCTGACCGATACTCTCACCGGTAATCATACCGAGACACTCACTCTTATTTGCAAAATACTCCGCAATACGCATCATATAACGGCGCATAATAATCGTCAACTGTTCATGCGGACATTTCTCGTAAATTGCCAACTGAATATCCGTAAAGTTTACCACATTGAGGCGAATCGGACCGGTATAACGACTGACGATTCTGGCCAGGTCCACAACCTTTTCCTTTGCACGGTCACTGGTATAAGGCGGTGCATGAAAATAGGTTGCCTCCAGTGCCACACCTCTCTTTGAAATCATATAGCCTGCCACCGGGCTGTCAATACCGCCGGATAAAAGCAACATTGCCTTACCTGCGGTTCCCACCGGCATACCGCCCGGGCCCGCCAATACCTTGGAATAGATATACGCACGGTTTCTGATTTCTACCGTAATCACTTCTTGCGGATCGTGTACATCCACGGAAATCTGATCAAAACGGGAAAGCAAGTACTCGCCCATATTGGCACAAATCTCCGGAGAAGTGAACTGATACTGCTTGTCCGCGCGCTTTGCCGCCATCTTAAAGGTAAAGTTCTTCTGCGGATACATCTCCTCCACAAAATCGCCCACCGCCTGCTTTACAGTCTCCCATTCCGTAGTGTCAACCACCTTTACCGGGCAGAAACCGATTACGCCGAATACACGCCCCAGAGCTTCCACGGTGTCTTCGTAGTCATAGCCCTGCGGACATTCCACAAAAATTCTTCCCTGTTCACGTACAACCGTATACTCGCCAAGCGGGCGCAAGCTGTCCATAATTCTATTCTTTAATGCATTTTCAAAAATGTGGCGGTTACTACCCTTTAAGCCGATTTCACCGTACTTTACCAAAAAAGCCTGATACATACAATCCTCCAATGTTTTGCAACCGTTTCCGGTCAATTTTCAAACTACCGTTTCCTTTACTTCCGCCAAAATCTACGCAACTGCGGTAATAATTCCTTTAATACCGCAAGTGTATACTCTACTTCTTCTTTCGTGGTATCCTTACAAAAACTGAACCGCACCGTAGCGTCCAGTAATTCTTTCTTCACATCAATTGCCTTTAATGTCCCGCTCACTGCCGGATGATTGGACGAACACGCCGAACCGGAAGACACATAGATGCCCTTTTCTTCCAACGCATGAAGCAGCACCTCACTCCGCACTCCCGCAAAGCCCACGCTCATAATGTGCGGTGCGGTTTTCTTTAAGCGTTCCTCCCGTTCTTCTTTGTCTATCTTCGAACCGTCCTTGTTATCCACCAAATGAATCGTTACATCCGGTATCTCGGAAAGTCCTTCCGCAAAGTATTTCTTCAGTTCAAACAGATACTCCTGCAAGCTTTCAATCTCCTTGCAGGCAAGCTCTGCCGCCAGGCCAAGCCCTGCAACGCCCGGCACATTTTCCGTACCGGATCGCATGCCTTTTTGCTGTCCGCCGCCGAATAAAATCGGCTTAATCTTTGTCTTTTCTTTTACATATAAAAAGCCGCAACCCTTCGGTCCGTGAAGCTTATGAGCACTGACCGAAAGCAAATCGATATTCTGCCGCTTCGGATAAATCCGGAACTTACCGTAGGCTTGGATAGCATCCACATGGAACAAAATCGCCGGATTGTACTCCTTCACCGCAGTTCCCAGCGCCGTAATATCCTGTACCGCACCGACCTCGTTGTTCACCGCCATCACCGATACCAAAATCGTATCCTCGCAAAGAGCCTCTTTCAAAGCCTCTACAGTCACAACACCCTCAAGTCCCGGTGTCAGGTATGTCACGCGAAACCCCATCTCCTCTAAAATAAACATCGGCTCATACACCGACGGATGCTCAAAAGAAGTGGTAATGATGTGCATTCCGCTGCGCTTATTGGCCAGGGCCGTACCGATCAGTGCCATATTGTTGGACTCGGTACCTCCGGATGTGAAAAAAATCTCCTCCGGCTTACATTTTAAGGTTGCCGCAATCTGCTCCTTCGCGGTCTTGATATAACGCTCCGCTTCCATGCCCTTTTTATGACGGGAAGACGGATTGCCGAAATCCTCCTTATATACCCGCTCCATCAAAGCCAATACGTCGTCATTGATTTTCGTTGTGGCCGAATTATCCAAATACGCTTCCATGAAATCTCCTATTCCTCACTGCATTCGATAGACAACATCAGCATGGACAACATGGCAAGTCCCGCCGTTTCCGTCCGCAAAATACGCTTTCCCAGGGAAAGGCACTCTGCACCGTGGTCTTTACACTGTTCCACCTCATCTTCCGTAAAACCGCCCTCCGGTCCCACAAAGATACCGATGCTCCCTTTTTGTCCCGCTGTTTTTAAGCACTCCGCCGTCGGCTTCATGCCTTCCGCGTTTTCATACAGAATTACATTATAGTCTAAATCCGCCATGGACGCAAGTGCTTCTTTCCAAGTATGTATCGGTGCTACATTCGGAATCACACCTCTGCCCGACTGCTTTGCGGCACTTTCCGCAATCGCCTGCCAACGGGTCAGCTTCTTTTCTTCCTTTCCGCCTTCCGTCTTTACGATGGTACGCTTTGTCACTACCGGCACAATCTCCGCCGCACCCAGTTCCACTGCCTTCTGGATAATCAGCTCCATCTTGTCCTTTTTCGGCAATCCCTGGTATAACACCAGACGTACCGGCAGTTCCGTATCGGACTGCTTCTCTTCCAAAATCGTCGCTAAAAGATTCCGTTCTCTGCTTCCGGCAAGTTCACACAAATAGTCCGTACCCACGCCGTCGCACAACATAAACTTTTCTCCGTTTTTCATGCGGAGCACATTCTTAATATGATTTACATCTTCCCCGATAATCTCAATGGTATCCCCCTGTTTTTGGGACGGTTCGATATAAAAACGATACATACTCTTTCCTTTCCGATTCGCTCTCGCCGCTCCGATTCGCAGCGTCCCGACTCATCCCTTACTTCGCTACAATGGATACCCAGTCGCCCTGGGTTACAATCTCCACGATTTCAAAACCGTTTTCCATTAATGCCGCTTCTACCGCTTCCTGCTTCATGTTAATGATACCGGAGCTGATAAACAATGCGCCCGGCTTCATAAACTCTCCTGCCACAGCGGATAACGGAATAATCACATCTGCCAAAATATTCGCTACCACAATATCGTACTTTTGAAGACCTACTGCCGCACGCAACGCCCTATCGCCGATGACATTCCCGTCGGTCACTTCAATGAGACCGCTCTTTCCGGTAAACACCGGCAGACCTGCTTCATTCTTTTCACAAATCTCTGCCGCCAGCTTATTTACTTCCGCATTCTCCGCAGTTACTCCTACCGCAATCGGGTCAATATCCACCGCTGCCGCATAGTCCGCACCGAGCAACATGGAAATAATGGAAAGAATACCACTGCCGCAGCCTACGTCAAACACGGTATCACCCTTCTTTAAGTACTTCTTTAAATTCCAGATACAAAGCTTCGTAGTCTCGTGAGCTCCGGTACCGAAAGCGGTACCCGGATCGATTTCTACCACCAGATCCCCGTCCTTTTTCTCCGTTAACGTTTCCCAAGTCGGCTTAATTACGATGCTGTCATCCACACGGAAAGGCTTAAAGAACTCCTTCCAGTTGTTAATCCAGTCCTTGTCCTCGGTCTCCGATACGGAAAGTTCACCGCTTCCCACATTCATAAACTGACGAAGTTCGGAAAGCTCTACTGCAATATTCGCCTTTAATTCCTCGATATCTGTGTCGGTATCCAGATAAAAGCTCACAACCGCACTGCCGTCATCCTCCGGAAGCTCCGGCAAAATATCAATAAACATCTTCTGCTTGTCCTCCTCAGAAAGCGGAACGTAATCCGAAATCTCGATTCCTTCCACTCCGAGATCTCCCAAAATCACGCTTATCATATCCACAGCTTCCGTCGTTGTCTTTAATTCCATCTTAATCCACTTCATAATTATCTCCTTAGGCACGCAGAAAGGTAGGGCTGTCATATTTGCAGTCCTACCTCTCTTACTTATTTACTTCCCAAAAAACTTCTTTTTGCTGTTCTTTCCGCCCTTATCACCCTTGTCGCCGTCATCGCCGCGCTCACCGGAGGCTTCCGCATACTTTTCCAGAAGTTCCTTCTGCTCGGAGGAAAGCTTTGACGGAACCTGTACCACCAAGGTTACATAGTGGTCACCGCGAACCTCCTTGTTACGCAAGGTCGGTACACCTTTCCCACGAAGGCGGATTCTTGTATCGGTCTGGGTTCCCGGCTTAATGGTATATAATACATCCCCGTCTACGGTGCTGATACGTACGTCACCGCCTAACGCTGCCTGGGTAAAGGACATCGGCGCCGTAGAATAGATATCATACTCCTGACGCTGGAAAATCGGATGGGCGCTTACCGCTACCTCAACAAGCAAATCTCCCTGCTCGCCGCCGTTGACACCCGGCTCACCCTTTCCGCGAATACGGATACTTTGGCCGTGGTCGATACCGGCCGGAACAGACACCTGAATCTTCTTGCGCTTGGTCACATAACCGTTGCCGTAGCAATCCGGACATTTTTCTTTAATAATCTTACCGGTACCGCGACAATCCGGACAAGCCTGCACATTACGCACCATGCCGAATAAGGACTGCTGGGTATATACTACCTGGCCCTTACCTCCACACTTGGAACAGGTTTCGCTCTGCGTCCCCGGCTTTGCACCGCTGCCGCTACAAGTATCACACTTTTCCTTTAAGTTAAGTTCCAGTTCCTTCTCGGTACCGAATACTGCCTCATTAAAGGTAATACGAATGCCGGTACGTACATTGGCACCCTTCTGCGGACCGGTATTTCCGCCTCTGCTGCGTCTTCCGCCACCGAATAAATCACCGAAAATATCGCCGAAAATATCACCCATATCCATGCCGGAGAAATCAAAGCCGCCGGCTCCGCCTGCACCACCCTGCTCAAAGGCTGCATGACCGAACTGATCGTACTGTCTTCTCTTCTCCGCATCACTTAAAATCGCATACGCTTCGGAAGCCTCCTTAAACTTTGCCTCCGCTTCCTTATCTCCCGGGTTCATATCCGGATGATACTTCTTTGCCGTCTGGCGGTACGCCTTCTTTATTTCATCATCCGTGGCGGTCTTGGACACGCCAAGGACTTCATAGTAGTCCCGCTTACTGTCAGCCATCTTAAACTCCTCCGTTTCACACCGTTTCTCCTTAAGAGGTGCGTCTTCCTTAAAACACTTTTATGGCACAGGGGACTTTTATCCCCTGCGCCATAGTCATTCAAATCCTTATTCCGGATTATACCTCACGGTAATCAGCATCTACTACATCGTCAGCTGCGCCGCCTGCATTGCCCATGTCCGGACCTGCACCTGCCCCCATATCCGGGCCTGCACCGCCTGCACCCTGCATCTGCTCATACATCTTGGTAAAGAGAGACTGTGCACTGGTCATCAGCTTTTCCTTCGCAGCCTTGATATCCTCTACTTCGCCCTCGGACATCACTTCCGGATTGCTCTTCTCAACAAGCTCCTTTAAGTGAGCAAGGTCAGCCTCAACCGCACTCTTATCCTCAGCGGAAATCTTGTCGCCTACATCGGCAAGAGCCTTCTCGGTCTGGAATACCATGGAATCTGCATCGTTGCGAACTTCAACTGCTTCCTTACGCTTCTTATCCTGTGCCTCGTACTCGGCAGCTTCTCTTACTGCCTTATCGATATCGGCATCGGAAAGGTTGGAGCCTGCGGTAATGGTGATGTGCTGCTCTCTTCCGGTTCCCAGATCCTTTGCGGATACGTTTACGATACCGTTTGCATCGATATCGAAGGTAACCTCGATCTGCGGAACACCTCTTCTTGCCGGCGGAATTCCGTCGAGACGGAACTGTCCGAGACTCTTGTTGTCCTTCGCGAACTGACGCTCACCCTGAACAACGTTAATATCTACTGCGCTCTGATTGTCGGCTGCAGTGGAGAAAATCTGACTCTTTTTGGTCGGAATGGTAGTATTTCTCTCAATCAATCTGGTAGCAACACCGCCCATGGTCTCAATGGAAAGAGAAAGCGGGGTTACGTCAAGGAGAAGGATATCGCCTGCACCTGCATCGCCTGCAAGCTTACCACCCTGAATGGAAGCACCGATTGCTACACACTCATCCGGGTTTAAGCTCTTGTTCGGCTCGTGACCGGTAAGCTGCTTTACCTTATCCTGAACTGCCGGGATACGGGTAGAACCACCTACAAGGAGTACCTTGCCAAGCTCGGAAGCGTTCAGGCCTGCATCCTTTAATGCGTTCTGTACCGGGATAGCGGTTCTCTCAACGAGGTCGTGAGTTAACTCATCAAACTTCGCTCTGGTTAAGTTCATATCGAAATGCTTCGGTCCCTCTGCGGTTGCAGTAATGAACGGAAGGTTGATGTTGGTGGTCATCTGGGAAGAAAGCTCCTTCTTTGCCTTCTCTGCAGCTTCCTTTAATCTCTGAAGAGCCATCTTATCTAAGGAAAGGTCTACACCCTCTGCCTTCTTGAACTCCTCAATGAAGTATCTGGTTACTCTCTCGTCAAAGTCGTCACCACCGAGTCTGTTATCACCGGAGGTAGCAAGCACTTCGATAACGCCGTCACCGATTTCGATGATGGATACGTCGAAGGTACCACCACCAAGGTCGTATACCATAATCTTCTGCTCTTTTTCGTTGTCAAGACCGTATGCAAGTGCTGCAGCGGTCGGCTCGTTGATAATACGCTTTACTTCAAGGCCAGCAATCTTACCTGCATCCTTGGTTGCCTGACGCTGTGCGTCGTTAAAGTATGCCGGAACGGTGATAACCGCCTCGGTTACCTTCTCACCGAGATAGCTCTCGGCATCTGCCTTTAACTTCTGCAAAATGAATGCGGAAATTTCCTGCGGAGAGTACTTCTTATCATCAATGGTTACTCTGTAATCGGTACCCATGTGACGCTTAATGGAAGAAATCGTCTTGTCGGAGTTAGTTACAGCCTGACGCTTTGCAGCCTCACCTACAATACGCTCTCCGGTCTTTGTGAATGCCAATACGGACGGGGTGGTTCTGACACCTTCCGTGTTGGTGATAACTACCGGCTTACCGCCTTCCATAACGGCTACGCAGGAGTTTGTTGTTCCTAAGTCAATACCAATAATCTTTCCCATGTCTTTTTCCTCCTATAATAAATTTTTAGTTCGCTACTTTTACCATGCTGTGACGTACCACGGAGTCCTTATACATATATCCCTTCTGGAACTCCTCTGCCACTATATTCTCACCAAGACTTTCATCTTCTATGTGCATTACCGCATTATGAAAATCCGGATTGAACTCTTTGCCTACCGCTTCAATCGGCGTTACACCCGCTTCAGAAAGCTCCGTCAGAAGCTGCTTGTAAATCATCTCAACGCCCTGTGCAAATCCGGTACTCTTTTCCTCCTCGGAAACCGCCGAAAGTCCGCGTTCGAAATTATCGATGACCGGAAGAAGCTTCTCCACGATGCTCTTTGCACCGATTTCAAACATCATTGCCTTTTCCTTTTCGGTACGCTTTCTGAAATTCTCAAACTCTGCCATCTGGCGAAGTACCTTATCGTTTAACTCCGCAATCTGCTCGTCTCTCTTATCTTTCTTTTCCTTCTTCTTAAAAAGGCCCTTGCCCTCTTTGGCGTCCTCGGTAGCCTCTGCTTCCGTAGTTTCTTCCGTATTCCCGGCAACCGTTTCTTCCGCCTGAGCTTCCATGGTTTCTTCTACTGCTTCCTCCATGGTTTCGTCCGGATTCTTCACTTCCTGCTCTGCCATTTTACTCACCTTTCTTCGTTACTCTTTATTCTTCTTAAAAATATCATCCAACTGACTCTTTAAGGTCTGGAGCGTACCTACGACCTTTTCGTAATCCATACGCTTCGGTCCCACGATACCGATACGGCCGTAAATACCGTCCTCTATCTCGTAGGTGGCAGTGACTACAGAACAATCCTTCATGGACTCCACCGAGGTCTCCTGACCGATATATACCTGAATGCCGTGCTCCTCACTATTCTCGTTCAAAAGCTCCGTAAGATACTTCTTTTCCTCCAGTTCGTAGAGCAAGTCGCTGGCAATGTGGTGATCGGAAAGCTCCGGATACTTTAAAATATTCGTTGCACCGCTGGTGTAAACCGGAATATCCTCTTCCTCGCTGATGGCCTGTGCAATGGCATCCAACAGTTCGGTAATCACATTTCCCAACCCGTCGGACTGTTCCTTCAATTTAGCGATGACCGAAAGATTAATCTCGGACATATCCAGACCCGTCAGGTAGGTGTTCAGTACTATATTTAACTTTAAGATATCTTCTTTCTTAAGGCCCGCCGCCAACGGAAGCATCTTGTTCTTTACGATGTTGCCCTCCAGAACGATAACCGCCAACAGCTGGGTCTCTTCCACATCCGTTAACTGGATAAACTTTACTTTCCGGCTGCGGTACTGCGGCCCGGTAACAAGCGTCGCGTAGTTGGTATTCACCGCCAACAGCTTTGCCACCTGCTGAAGCAGGGTCTCCATCTTATCCGCCTTGTCGTTCAGAGCGTCCCACATCTGCTCTACTTCCTGCATACGGCTCTGCATCATGGTATCCACATAAAGACGATATCCCTTATCGGAAGGAATGCGGCCTGCGGAAGTATGAGGCTGTACGATGTAGCCTAACTCCTCTAAGTCAGACATTTCATTTCGAATGGTTGCGGAGCTTAAATTCAAATCCGTAAACTTCGAAATGGTACGGGAGCCTACCGGCTCACCGGTTTCAAGGTAGTTCTTGATAATCGCTTGTAAAATCTTAAGTTTTCTCTCATCTAATTCCACCGGATACCTCCTGTCCCCTTCTCCTTGGTTTCCATGCTACTCGGTGTCCTTTTTACTTTGTTAGCACTCAACTCGATGGAGTGCTAATACCTTGTGTCTATAAAATAACACCACAAGAAACATTTGTCAAGTGGTATCTTGAAAATATTTTTGTGGTGTTCTATTCGTGCCTTATTCTTTCTCCAACATCTCCATCGTCATCCTCTTCCACCGGTACTTCTCCAAGTCCACCTTCTTATCGGTAACCTTCACTCCCTCTGCTCGCAGAAGCTCCACCTGCCGGTTGCCTCCTCCGAAGGCAAAGACTTCTGATACCGCACCTTCTCTGTTTACCACTCTGTGGCACGGAATATGCTCCGGATCCGGATTGGCATGCAGGGCATAGCCTACTACCCTCGCCCAGCGTTTGTTGCCGGCCAGGGATGCGACTTGTCCGTAGGTGGCGACGGTGCCTTTTGGAATCTGTTTGACGACATTGTATATAAGTTCAAATGTGGATGGTTGGGATGGCTGCATAGTAACTACTCCTTCTTAATTCACTGAAACTCTTCTTTATAGAATATCCTCCCTCAAAAGAGAGTAAATATTCCCGTCTTCGTTTCTATCGTTCAAGCAAAAGCGTCGCCGTAACGTACCTTCTTTTGTAAATCCGGCCTTTACCAAGGTCCGGTTGGACCCGATGTTGTCCACATGAGCATTTGCCTCAATCCGCTCCAGCCCCATAACTTCAAATCCAAACCGGCACACAGCCTTTAACACCTTTGTATTGATTCCTTGATTCCAATACTTTCGCTTTATAAAATACCCTACTTCTGCTAAAGTATTATGATTTCCGAAATTGAAAAGCTGAATCTGTCCTATGGTCTCCCCTTTTAACGTAACCACCCAGGTATACTCCCTCTTTCCTTTAAAGCCCTTGAGACGGCTTTCCTGTACTCTGAGCTCTCTTTCCTCATTCCAGTCTCCCGGTCTTTTATAGAAACCGAAATATTTGAAATTTTCCTCATCATAGTAGATTTCCCAGAAAGGTCTGGCATCCTTTTTCGGGTCCGTCTGTCGCAAATAAATGTCCTCATCCACACGGATTGGCTTAAACTCTTTAAACAAATCACAAAACGCCATCGCTATTCCTCCAATCTTCTTACCGGAATGTAAAGCTCCATCTGAGCCGCTCCCGACTGGCAGTCCCACCGTTCATCGTAATATTCAAAATCCGCAAGAAACGTTTCATCCAGACAATACTCCGACTGCGGAAGCCATACCCCATAAATATATTGGAACGCCTTCCCGATTTCTCCGTTCCCGTTGTTCCCGTTCACGGTAAAAACCGCATACAATGCTTTCGGAATTCTCTTTGCTACCATTCCCTCCGGCACCTCAGCCTCCGGTTCTGCTTCCGCCGCTGCCATGTAATAAAACTGTAACGGATCCGACGAAAACTCCTCCATATAATCCTCAAAACCGTACATGGTATTCGGATTCTTTCGCGCAATCCTTACCATATTGTTTTTCAGGTTGTACCACGCTTCACCGATCACACCGTATCCGTCCCGTGTATGGCCGCGATACCCTACCAATAAAAACGCATCCCGTTCCTCAAAACGGGGTATAAGCGAAAACTCGCCTTCCATATACACACGTTTTGTGTACCCTGTAACAATGGTTTCCACACTCCGATATGTAATCTTCGGTTTCTTCTTCCTTGCTTCCAACGGCGTCATCCCGAAAGTCTCTTTAAAGGTTCTGTTAAAGGACTGGATACTATTAAAACCGCTTGCAAGGGCAATCTCTGTAACCGTCTTCTCTGTCTCACATAACTGCATATGCGCCAGCGTCAGCCTGCGTTTCTTCATATAATCCGTTATGGTCTGCTCCGTAACCGTAGAAAATATCCTATGAAAATGAAACGCCGAATACCCGAACTTCTCCGCCAGATGTTCAAAAGTAATCGGTTCACTGATATGTTCATCAATATAATACAGTACCTGTTCAATCAACTGCAAATTATTCATTTCTTTAACCGCCTTTCATAAGTAGTATCGGTCCGATACATCCAGTATACTACCATATCAGAGCAGGCGTCTTCTCATTTCTTGCGGTTATATCACCCTTTTCCTTAAAGAGCAACTAATTTTTATATGCATCGCACACATCATTCCAACAATAGGTTACATCCTGCACACTCAGCCATAACTGGCATTCCTTGCGGTACGGTTTCTTTTTCTGACATATCTCGCAGAAAAATACCAACTCCTTATATCCGCCTGCGTACCGATACAAAAACTCCAGTTGATACTTCCCGCTGTTTAATGCAGAAACCAGTTCTGAAAGCGTCCACTGCTTCCGCACTGCCTTTCGCTCCGACTTTTTATCAAACACATAACACTGAGACTCATCTTCCGTTTCATATAACAAATGAAACCTCACCTCAGCAGCATCCGTCCGTACCGCTTCTCCCGTAGAATTCGCCTCATGTTCCGAAAGTATCCAAAATCCGTCCTGCGGAAAGTAAAAGCTCAGTATACCGTTTTCAAAAGTTGCCTGTTCGGCTCTGCAGTCATGCAGGCTGATTGCCGCTCCGTCCTTGTCATAATGTTTGTACATGATCTTCCTCCTATCACAATATACTGCAACTTCTTATTCCCAGTATACGGTATTTCCCACCAAAAGGCAAACTATCATTTTATATACTTCAGCTTCCTCTTTCCTTTCTCCATCCCCCACAGCACCAGACCACATATTGCTCCGACTCCAAAAATCACAACCGTAGCTTCTGCGAAATTCTGCATGTGTCCCTCTAACTCACTCAAGCCTCCCAAAAGCGTCGTCTGTGCGAGGATGAAAAAGAGTCCGGTCAGACTGATTAGCAACGTCCCGCGACATACGATATCCCATTTCATATAGCGTACCATTGTGTATGTAAAGACCGCAATTTCCACCGAGAGAGCAATTCCCGTTTGTCGGTGCAAAAACGGTCCTACCTGACCAAGTTCAAGACCAAGCGGGACATTTCCGTTCACCGCAGCGCCCATCATAAAACAATACCAGAACAACGCATATACAATCGCGCCCAAAGAAAGCCCGGTCATTACTTTTTCCACTTTTTCATACTTCACATTTACTTTTCCTTGCATCGTTACCACAAAAGTAGCGGCTACCGCCACCACATATAAGCCGTAATACCAGCGCACACCGATTGCTCCGATATTCGTTGTAAAAAAGTATGCCGCAAACCCTATCACAATTAACAACAATCCATAACTGAACATATTCTGCAGCTTCAGCTTCCTCTTCACCTTCCGCAGTCCGTCCAGTTGCTGTTCCTCAAGCGTTTTCCCCGAAAGCTCTACCGTACGGCATTCCGTAAGAAACGCCCGACACTCCTCGCAATCCTTTATATGCTCCTCCACACACTGTTTGGAAGACTCAGAACACAGACCGTCCACATAGGACGGAATCAAATCCTGCACAATCCCACAATCAATCTTCATGTCGCACCTCCTGTAACAATTGCTTCTTTGCACGAAAAAACGTCACCCGTGCCCAATTCTCGCTCTTTCCCAACATAGCTCCGATTTCCTTAAAAGACAACTCACTCATGGTCCGAAGCTTTACCACCTGTGCCACATCCTCCGGCATCCGGTTCAGTACGTCCAGCACTTCCGAAAGCTCCACCTTATGTAACACCTGTTGCTCCGTATCGTCCCTTGCCGGTACCTCTTCCGTGAGTTCCGCGAAGGACGTTTTCTTTTCCTTTTCCCAATACTGATACAACAAATGCCTTGCAATCTGGCACAGCCAGGTGGAAATCTTACAGCTTCCGTCAAACCGTTCCATGGACTCAAAGGCCTTTAAAAATGTGTCCTGCAACAACTCCTCCGCCAAAGCTTCATCCTTACACCTGGTATAGAGGAAATGATAGACTATTTTTGCATTTTGCTTGTACAGTTCTTCCATCGTCTCCTCCTTTGTGGTTTCTACTATGTTAATCCGAATTCGGGACAATTCGTTACAAAAATTTTTCCAACACCTTTCTCACGCCCTCTTCATCGTTGGTATCCGTAATAAACTGCGCATGCTCTTTCACTTCTTTCGCGGCATTTCCCATTGCCACGCCCAGACCGGCATACCGAATCATGCTTAAGTCATTCAAACCGTCTCCGATTGCCACCATCTCCTCTCGGGTAATCCCTATAAGCTCTCCGATTTTTTCCATTGCCACAGCCTTTGATACCTTTTTACTGAAGAACTCCAAAAAGGTGGGTTTTGACGTACAATAGGATACTTCCGAAAACGCCTCTGAGGAAAGCTGCGCGAGAATCTCTTCGATTCGTTCTGCCTCGTCATACCATAAAATCTTGGTAAGCCCGATATCCAACAACATCTCGACATCCTCCGCAAGGATCGGCTCCACTCCCGAAAGCTTTTTATAATCGTGTATCTTTTCATCCAGTCGGTTTCCGTACAATTGATTTCCCGCCCAAATACACATGGTTGTATCATATTTCAATCCCAATTCCCAGATTTTTCTTGCGTCCTCCCGTAACAATCCCTGCTCAAACAACACCGTATTGTCTTTCGCATCGACAATCATGGCTCCGTTATAGGTAATGACCGGCCCCGTAAGGCCAAGAAGCTCCTTATACTTTTCCACTCCCTGCATCGGTCTTCCCGTAGAAACGGTAAATACCACATCTTTGTCCGCAAGTGTTCGGATTGCTTCTATCGTCGCCGGTGTAATTTCTCCGCGACTGTTTAGCAAGGTCCCATCCATATCTACTGCTACAAATTTATATTTCATCAGAAAAGTTCTCCCTTTTATTATTTTCGCTATCGACTTCTATCATTGCCCATCCCTGGCCTTGTCTTTTTGCCATCCTCCGCCAACTGATAAACCCGTACATATCATTTACAAAGAACACCACAAAACAAACCACCACCGACACATAATGAATGTCTTCAAGACTTGCCAGCACCCAAAGCACAATCAGTACGATGTCGTTGGCCGCGTAGGCAAGGGCATAGTACGGGCTTCGCCGGAAGGTCAGAAACACCGCAAGGAAACTGGTAGTTACGGAAACGGTGCTAGGCACAAGGTTTGCGGCACCGAAGACCTCTAATATAAAATAAAAAGCCACCGTCACCATTGTTGTCAAAAATATCATCCATAACACATCTGCCTTGCCGATTCGATTCACCTGCACTTCTGCTTTCTTACCCTGATACGGATGTCTCAGCCACGCCACCAGCGCCACCACCGACATCGGAAGCGTCATTCCAAGGTACGTAATCATCTCCCCATAATAGGCAAAAGAATAGGAAATAATCCCATACAAAATACTGAACACAATCATCAGCATCTGGGATACCGGATTCCCCTTGGCTGCAAAAATCAGGGAAGTGACACCGATTAAAGAAGCAATCAAGGTCAGGTAGCTCTCCCTGTCAAGCAGGCAAAAGGCAACCAATATTAATGTCATAGAACCGAACCAAAGAATAAGTTCGGTTTTGTTGAAATAAGTAGTCAGTTTTTTCATATCACATTCTCCTTCTCTCTATCTTATCATATCTGCCGCAAAAATAAAAGCATCCGCAGACACATCTTCTAAGACCTAACGATGTGCTGCGAATGCTTTGCATTCACTACCCGGTGGCAGTTAATCCTATTTCTTTTCTACTATTCTTTTATACAACATAGGGAGCTAAAATGTCAATACTAACTTTCCTTACCCCCTATCTACTCTGTCACATACAAATACCTTGTCTGTTCACCTTTCTCTATACACAATACATTTCCGGAGGCATATACTCTATCTGCCGGATAACCCTCGGATACTTTCTGAAACTTCTTGTCAACTACATAGGCCATACCGTCCTCTTCTATTGCTAACGCATAGTCCCCTACAAATTCAGAGCAATCCGCAAAGTCTGCAATTATATTTCCTTTTGCATCTATATAGAACCGGTCATCATCCTGTGATGCAAAGTAATTCCCCGATTCGGACAAGTAAATCTTATTCTTCACCGTTACAACAACATCTTCCGGATTAGATACGATTTTCTCGATCCAAGAGTACTCTGCAGTACCCAATTCTCTTTCCTCAACCTCTGCCTTGGTAAAATCCAACAGGAAATAGTACTCCTTATTATCCGTTTTTGATTCCAGCCCCAACACCATTTGTTTCCCGATATTGTATAGATGCTGTCCTTCTTTTATAAAATACTCCGGCCAATACGAATAATTCTCCACATCAAGATCGCATACCTTTAACAATTCATTAATATCTACCATCAATTCTTCCGAACCGTCTTTGCTTAACAAACCAACGCCGAAATACCAACCGTTTTCCGATGCTACCCCATATTCGCCGTTCACTGCAAACAATCGCCTATTCCAATGAGAAGATATTCTTTCCTGCTTTAAAGTTGTCCTGTCCACCCTATATATATCCGCATAATCTACACCCTTCCAAGTAATATAAAATTCATCCTCCATTACCGGCGTTACACGGTATGCCGATATTCTGGTAGTTGTTTGCGTATATGTCTGTAACACAGCTTTTTCCAAATCATAGATTGCAGCATATACTCCGTCTGCATTCTCTTCCTCAGAATATTCCATATAACTATAAGTAATGCAGTTTTCATTAATATATACCGAACTCGGACGACAAATCGTCAATAATTCATTTCCCTTTTTATCAAAGCAAATTGCTTCGTCTTCACTTCCTAACGCAAACTGTCCCTCTGTGTTCGGCTCCACCCACCAAGAAGTATACTTGTTAGCAACAATCTCTTCACCGGTTTCATCTACCGCTCCATACAGTCCGTCCTTTTTTGTAATAATGACACCGCCCTCACTCCACATAAGTTCCACACCCTCTGCAAGAGGAAACAGTTCTCTAATCTTTGCCGACGGCTTCGGCGTTGCAGTCGGCTCCGGTGTCACAGTCGGCTCCGGTGCCACAGTCGGCTCCGGCGTCACAGTCGCTTCCGGCGTCACGGTCGGTTCCGGTGTCACGGTCGGCTCCGGCGTCACAGTCGGTTCCGGTGTCACGGTCGGTTCCGGTGTCACGGTTGCTTCCGGGGTTACAGTCGACTCCGGTGCCTCTGTTGCTTCCGGTACCTCTGTTGCTTCCGGTACCTCTGTTGCTTCCGGTTCACCCGTTACATCAGGTGTTTCGGTTAATTGTGAGTCCACATATATGGTTGACGTTCTTCCCTCCTCCGTGTCAGTTCCTTGACAACCGGAAAATCCCAGTACACATAACATTGACAATACTAAAAAAAGCTTTTTCTTCATACGAATCTCCTCTCCATGTATATCTATGCATATAGCATATTACAGTATATTCGTTTTAGCGAATATAGTCAAGTATAAAATAATAACTTATGCTTAAATATATACTATAAGGAGATGTTGTAATGATTGATTATTCCCCGTTTTGGAAGACGTTAGAAAAATCGAATGAAAACTGGTACACGCTTACCGGTAAACACAATATGTCCTACAGTACCCTTCATCGATTAAAGCATAACAAAGATATTTCCACAAAGACAATTAATGATTTATGTAGAATTCTAAACTGTTCCGTTCAGGATATTCTGCAATATATTCCTTCAAAGGAAGACCAGTTATTGTAATGTTCCGGACCATATCTATCCTTGAATCATTTTCCTTTATAAGCAATGGCATCGATCTGCACCTGCAGCCCGTTCTCGCCACCCTTGTGTGCAAACTCTGTGGCAACGGTCTTTCTTGCCGGGTACCTTCCTTTAAAACGCTCGGCAAATACCTTCTCCATGGCAGGAATATTCCAAGGATCTTTCATCAATACATCCACCTTCACCACAGCTTCCAGCGTAAGTCCAACCAACGCAAGACGCGCTTCCATATTGTCCAGTGCTCCGTGCACCTGTTCTTCCACCGTACCGCCTACATTTCCCACACAAAAATTCAGAAACACCCAATCACCGGCTTCTACGACTTCCGAATAGGCGCATTCATTTGCAAATGCATCATCCAAATTTTTTCTGATAATCCCGTCCATACTATAGCCTCCTCGAACATAACTGGATATTTCTATATACCTACATAATATCCCTTTTATCATCATTTGTCAAGAATGTATGTTCGAATTTTGATTGACTTTATCGAATTTTTGTTTTATAATAATCTTAGGTGCTACATAGTACGGTAGGACGGTTGCCCTCCCCCGGAGAGTACAAGCTCTGTTTACATAGATTCCACTTGGATGCAAACGTATTCAAGAATATGTAAAAGGGAGGTTTTTGCATGGTAGTTGTCTCGTTTCAAACAATCTACTACTTTATTGCCATCATCAGCATTGTTTGCGGTGCAGCATATAAGTTAGGTTACGAAAACGGTAAAAATGCAAAAAAGTAACTGTCCGAGCCTGAGAACTTGACAGTTACTTTTTTGTTAAGTCATAATTTCAGGGCAACCGTTCTATCGGTAGCACCTTTTCTGATTCCAGTATATCATTACTTTTCATTCATTGTCAACAATAACTTCAACCGAAACATTTCAATTTCTCCAACAGTTCCTCCAACCCTCTGATACATCCGTCCCTCTCTCCGCTCCGATCAATCCGCACAAACCTACAACTGGCTCGTTCTGCCGTCCCGGCATCCTTCTCTTCATCACCCACCAAAACAAGTTCCGCAAGCGGTACCCCAAACTTTTCGGCAATCATCCGAAGTCCTCCGTCATTCGGTTTTCTGGCACCAGAAACCGCGGAAGAGACATAGTAATCAAAATGTCCCATAAGTTCCGCGATGTCCTGTCGGAACCGTTCATCCGGGAATCCGCTGGGTAAATCCGTTAATGCTGCTATTCTATATCCTTTTTCTTTCAAATCCCGCAGTACTGCAATGGTGTCCGGATAAAGTTCGGCCCTTAATTCCAAACCGTCCCAAAACACTTTAACACATTCCTCTATCGGCAATTCGTTCGGCCAATGAGCCAATGCCTTCGCAAACATCGCCTCCGGCAAATATTCTTCTTCCCGGTAATTTACTCTGGGATTCATTTCCGTCAAACATTGTATCGACCGCCCAATCTCATCTTCCGTTACCTGACAGCCAAACTTCCGACGAATTGCTTCAAACCCTTGGCTATAAAACTCTACCCAGGAATGAGGCATCCCCACATATTGCATCAACGTACCGCCCAGATCAAACACAACCACCTTCATAAAGGCCTCCCGCTTATCTCCTCACAAACTCCTCCAACAAAAACTCCGCCAGCACCACATTGCTGACATCGATTCCTCTCGGGGTAAGGAACACTCTTCCTTCTGCTTCCGCCAAGACTCCCTGAGAAAACAAACGCTTCATTACATCCCCGAAAATCGTCTCAATCTCACACTTAAAGCGACGCTTGAACTCCGCTTTCTCAATGCCACGGCACATCCGAAGTCCCAGGAACATAAACTCCTCCATCAGCTCCTTCTGCACCAGACGCTCCATATCCTCTCTTAAGGAAAACGGATCGGATGCTCCCGCAATGTACTCTTCCATATCCGTGGTATTGTGGAACCGGGCATTGGACATAAGAGACGACGCTCCAAGACCTACGCCAAGATACTCCCTTCCAGTCCAATAAGAGCTGTTGTGTCGGCTTTCAAAGCCATCCTTTGCATAATTCGATATTTCATATCGGGTATAACCGGCCTCGCGAAGTAACTTTCCGGTCAATTCATACATCGCCCGATCCGTATCCTCATCCGGAAGCTGCCCCCGCTCCGATCCGTCCTCACCGTACCGTCTCGCAAACTCCGTCCCCTCCTCAATCTGCAAACTATATACCGAAATATGCTCCGGCTGCTGCGCCAATAGGAACCGGATACTCTCCGTCAGCGTCTCCCCTGTCTGTCCCGGAAGCCCGGACATCAAATCTCCGCTGATGTTTCGGAAACCGGCTTCTCTTGCCGCCTTTACACACTCCCCGAACTGTTCCTTTGTATGAATTCGTCCGAGACAGGACAACTCCGATGCCACTGCAGATTGTAATCCCATACTGAGACGATTAAATCCCAACTCATAAAGTGCCCCGAACTTCTCTCTGTCTGCCGTGCCCGGATTCACCTCAATGGTAACCTCTGCCAGTTCACCGGCAAGGACACGTTGCAGGCGTATTTCAGGGGTTTCTGTTTGTTCCGGTTCCTCTGAATTTTTCTTTCCGAAACGTGACTTCTTTTTTTCCTTCTTCTCTTTCTTTCCCGGCTTTTCGTCTTCAAATCCCCGTACGGAAAAGGTATCTAAAACAGTCCCAAATATCTTTCCGATCTGTTCTACGGAAAGCACCGACGGGGTTCCGCCGCCGAAATAAACAGTCTCTACCGTATATTCCTCTGCATTTTCCTTATTAGCGCGGATTTCTTCACAAAGTGCATTCACATAACGCTCCTTCGTCGCTTCATCTGACGGAAAGGACAGGAAATCACAATAAGCACACTTCTTCATACAAAACGGGATGTGTATATAAAGTCCCAAAGGACGTTTTTCTGCTACTTCTTTCTTTTTCATATCGACTACCTCATTTTTGTAAATGCTCTACACTCAATTTCCGTATCCATCTGAAAACCTAAGGATTTATAAAACTGAATTGTTCGTTCCGTATTATCCGTAAGTAACGTCTTTTGATAAACACGCTCATAGGTATCAAGAACCCGTTTCAGTAATGCCGTACCGATACCCTGTCGTTGATATTCCGGCAAAACTATGATGTCTTGAATAAAAATAATAGAATACCCATCTCCAACAACTCTAATAATTCCAAGCAACTTCTCGTTTTCATATGCTCCGAATACCTTCAAGGAATTCGCATAGGCATTTTTAAGCATTTCCGGCTGATTCACATACTTTACCCAACCGACACTCCGATATAAATTTAATATTTCTTCGTCGTTGTATGTGCTATATTCTTTTACTGTAAAATCCATTTCAATACTCCCTCTTTTTGCTATCAATATTTTCCTTTGTATCATCAAAAGATATTGAACATTTGTTCTGATTGTGTTATAATAGACTTATGGAACAACCGTGTTACAGGGTGGGTTGACCTTCATTCTCAAAGAATGGAGGTGGAGCTTATGAAGAATCAGAACAAATTTGATTTTCGAGATTTGTTGTCCTTCGGACTCTTTCTTATAGCTTTGCTTACATTCGTCTTTACGTTTTGTAAGTAAATAAACATAGAAAAACCACCCTCTTAACTTTGACCGGTTGACTGGGTGGTCTTTCTAACTCATCAATTAGGTCAACCCACCTTGTGGGCGGTTGTTCCTTTTCTGATTTCAGTTTATCATATTTCTTCAGCTTTCGCAAGTATTTCTTGTTCTTCGTCTCACTTCGGCTTACTCTTCATCCAACTTCAATACACTCATAAACGCCTTCTGCGGTATCTCTACGTTACCTACCTGGCGCATACGCTTCTTACCTTCCTTCTGCTTTTCCAGGAGCTTCTTCTTACGGGAAATATCACCGCCGTAACACTTTGCAAGTACGTCCTTACGCATCGCCTTCACAGTCTCACGAGCAATAATCTTGCTACCGATGGCTGCCTGAATCGGAATCTCGAAAAGCTGTCTCGGAATCTCATCCTTAAGGCGCTCGCACATTCTTCTACCACGCTCGTAAGCAGTCTCGCCGTGTACGATAAAGGACAGGGCATCCACTTCCTCACGATTTACGAGAATATCAAGCTTCACCAGTTCACTCGGAACATAACCCTTAAGCTCATAGTCAAAGGAAGCATAACCTCTGGAACGGGACTTTAAAGCATCGAAGAAATCGTAAATGATTTCGTTTAAAGGAAGCTCGTACTTAAGCAGTGCTCTCGTCTGCTCCATGTATTCCATACCAAGGTAAATACCGCGACGTTCCTGACACAGGGTCATAATGGCACCTACAAACTCCGTGGTTACCATAATTTCCGCAGAAACAAACGGCTCCTCCATATGCTCAATCTCCGACGGGTCCGGAAGATTGGACGGGTTGGTAATCTCGATGACCTCGCCGTTGGTCTTATATACTTTGTAAATTACGCTCGGCGCAGTGGTTACAAGGTCTAAGTTGTACTCACGCTCCAAACGTTCCTGAATAATCTCTAAGTGAAGCAGTCCCAAGAAACCGCAACGGAAACCGAAACCTAACGCAATGGAAGTCTCCGGCTCAAACTGCAATGCCGCATCGTTTAACTGCAGCTTCTCCAATGCATCACGCAAATCCGGATACTTTGCACCGTCCGCCGGATACATACCGCAGTATACCATCGGATTTACCTTCTTATAGCCCGGAAGTGCCTCGGCACACGGCTCCTTGGCATTGGTTACCGTATCACCTACGCGAGTATCCTTTACGTTCTTTAAGCTGGCGGTAATATATCCTACCATACCTGCGGAAAGCTCCTCACACGGTATAAAACGTCCCGGTCCGAAAATACCGAGCTCCACAACCTCCGCTTCCGCACCGGTTGCCATCATACGGATACGGGTACCTGCCTGTACGGTACCTTCCATCACACGACAGAAAATAATAACGCCCTTGTACGCATCGTATACAGAGTCGAAAATAAGTGCCTTAAGCGGTGCATTGGCATCCCCCTGCGGCGCCGGAATCTTTGCAACAATCTGCTCCAGCACATCCTCAATATTGATCCCGTTCTTTGCGGAAATCAACGGCGCATCCTGCGCTTCCAAACCGATAACATCCTCAATCTCATTCTTTACTCTGTCCGGGTCCGCACTCGGCAGGTCAATCTTATTGATAACCGGCATAATGTCAAGATTGTGGTCCAGTGCAAGGTATACGTTCGCCAAGGTCTGGGCCTCGATACCCTGTGCCGCATCCACCACAAGTATGGCGCCCTCACAAGCCGCAAGGGAACGGGATACCTCGTAGTTAAAGTCTACATGGCCCGGCGTATCGATTAAGTTAAACACATACTCCTCGCCGTCTTTCGCCTTATAAATCGTACGCACGGTCTGTGCCTTAATGGTGATACCGCGCTCACGCTCCAAATCCATATTGTCCAATACCTGCGCCTGCATTTCACGACTGGTAAGAAGACCGGTTTTCTCGATAATACGGTCCGCCAAGGTAGACTTACCGTGGTCAATGTGCGCAATAATACAAAAATTTCTAATCTTTGTCTGGTCCGCTGCCATACAAAATCCTCACTTTCAAACAAGACAATCGGCATCCCGCCGCGCCTTGTAAACTAATTCACGTTCGGTTTCGCAGACGCAAGAGCCCACGAACCCATAATAATGGTAGTATAACAGAAAGTTTGTGAGTTTGCAAGAGTGGGGTTCACAAAGCTTCTCCCCTTATTCCCGCCTATTCCGGTACTCCTTCCACCACTTCTCGTTATCTAACATAATGTTAATCTCCTGCTGCTCACTTTTCCTCTCCCGCCGTCTCATAAACTCAGTCAACCGCTTTTCCTGCCGATACTTCAACAAACACCATACAAAAAAACCTCCTCCCAACATCCATTTCATGATGCCTCCCAGGATAAGTTCGTGATTTTCCCACTGAATACTCCCGTAACGGTGTCCGGCAGGAATAATCACGGTATCCGGCGGCAAAAAATCCGGCACTTGCGGTTCCTCTTCCACCTCCGTCGTACGAGAAAGTCTTTGACTCACCTCATAAAAATCGCACATGCCGTAATACCACAGCTGCAGCAGTACCACCACAGACACAATCAGCAAAAGTCCTCGTTTCTCCACGGTCACATACCCCCAATCCATATCTCATGCGTTATATCTCTTTCGTTGCTATCTCCACCCAGGCCGGGTAAAATCCACTACCGAGCGCCACATGCCAAGAGCCTAAGTTCGACAAACTTGTCCCGTAAAACGGTATCGCGCTCCGACGGAAGCACTCATTTTTCAAAAGCTTTACCAGCATTGTCGCAACTCCTTTTCCTCTCCATTCCGGCAACACATCGATTCCGATTTGCCAGAACAGCTTCGTATCCGCCGAGCATCCCGCCAGACCGATGATTTGCCCTTCATGTACCGCGCCAACAGCCAGCACATCCGGGCGCTCCGGTTTGAAACAGTCGCACAAAGCGTTGGGAAACTCCGGCCGTCCGTACAGCGGTTGGATGTCCTCTTGCTCGAACCACTGCACTTCCAGACCGTAATCCGTCTTTAGCATTTCAACCGACACATCAATCTCTTCCATCCTTGCCTTCGGTAAAAACATATGATGACTTTGCCACAGGGGCATTCCGTACTTTGCAAGCTCTCCTTCCAATTCCATCAGATTATGATGCTCGAACAGCCAGATGCCTTCCCTGTCCTTACACCAATTTTCCAGCCACTCGTGCATCTCCTCAGGCGCATTGATAACCGTACTCTTTCCCATAGTTACCATAGAGAAAAACGCTTTCTTCGGCATATACACCCGACGTCCCGGATGCTCCTTCGGAACTACAATGATGTTTTCTGTTTTGTCAAAGTCCTCATAATTGCAGTTAAAATCAAGAGCCAGAAGCTTTTTCAGTTCTAATACAATCTCAGTTTTATCTAACATGTTTCCCTACGTCTAACTATGTAATCCCGCACAGTTATCCTTTACCTGAATATAGACTCAACCCACTTCATACATGGGTCACAAAGATTCTTTTCAGCGTTAGTATACCAGACCACCTTTGTCGGTTGCCCGCACCTGGTACATCTGACTTCTTTTTCCAACGTCATTAAGCCCATTACCAATAAGATCCCACAGACGATAAAATAAAAAAATCCTAATTTTCTTACTTTCTTTACTGCAGCTTCATTCTCCCTGTTCGCCTTCTTTGTTGCCGCCTTCGGATTGATTACCACAAACAATCCCATCACGCCGATAACTACCGCAAAAATAATCGGTATCATAGTACATCCTCCTTCTTTCTTTAACTTCGGTACTCCTCCCACAACTTCTCATAAATCCCGTTCATTCTTTCCACAATTTCTTCACTCACCGGCACCTGCTTATCCCCAAACCACATGCCCCGTTCTCCCATAAAATCCACACAGCACAGTAACGTATAAAACGCAAAGGCCTTTTTCTCCATTTCCGTCAAACGCATCTCGTCAAGCAAATAGGTCACATAGTCCGTATCACAGCCCATATTCATAAGCGCCATTTTCGTCAATGCCACGAAGGTCAGTTTGTCTCCCTCGCCCATCCAGTCAATATCAATCACACCGGTTACCCGGCCCTCCTGGATTAACAAGTTTTTTGTACTGATATCATCCAGATACGCAACTGGCTTGATTGTATCAAAATACTCCGCCAGCTCCGGCTCCTTTGAGACTTCCATAAGCCGATCCACCTTCTCCGGCTCGAAATAACAACCGTTTGCAATGATGCGCTCCTTCGACCTATTCAAACTATCCTCCACATAAGACACCCTCCAAGACCAATCTGCAGAAATATGCTCTAACGGAAGCACCGCCACCCTATTTTGAATCTCTACTACCGTTTTCGCAATCTCTCGTTTTTCTGCATCGGTCAACTTTGTATATACAAGACCGATATCCTGCCCCTCAAAGTAAGTTAAAATCAAATACTCATAGCCTTCATACACACCTTTTCCCAGTACTCTCGGCACAGGAATATCAATCGTCTCAAGCTTCTCCAACCAGTAAATCGTGTCCTTATATGCCCCTGTCTCTTCACTGCAGCGTATCACAACTTTTCTATCCGCAAGTTCTACGATATAAACATAGTTTCCATGACCTACAGTGCAGCGTTCTATTTCCTTCGATTGCTCTGCAAGACATTTCAAGCAGAGCATTGCAATCTTTTCTTCGTTCATCTACATCCCCCGTCATCGTAATAATTTGTCTACAACTTATTTGTCACCTTACCTTTAGTCTATCACATCAAAAATAATGCTTCAACATCTTTTCCACAATTCGCATATCTAACGGATTCTCCGATGTTTCAAAGGTACACAAAAAATTATCTCCGAACCAATATCCGTTTTCTTCATACTTCGTTATCTTCTTGATTGCTTTTGCGCTGTACTCCGGATAATCCATCATCCCGAAATGTTCAAAATAAATCGTCTTTCTCTTTCCTTTATGTAACAGCGCAAAGTCCGGGTACATCCGGCTGCCATCCGTAAGTTCCAATTCCGGTTCATACACATAAGGAATTCCCATACGCCGGAACCCATCTGCCAAAATCTTCTCGGATTTTGACCTCACACATTCTCCTGCTTCTGTGTAGAGTTCTACCTCTTTCGGAAACTCATTTGTGTTGGCTCTTATTTTTTCTTTCCACTTGTTCACAAAGGTTTCTTCTGTTTCAAACCAAGGAGTAATCAAATTCTTTTTCTCTTCTGGCAGTTTCTCATAAATTGTTTGTGTATCATTTTCTCGATACTGCTTCAGAAAACATCAATTGCCTTTGCTCTCTTCTTCGCACATTCCAAAACTTCAATTTCATATTGTTTTTGTGCAAGGCGTTGTACGAGCTTATTTTCCTTTTTAGTCAAATATCTTCCATTTTTTCCTTTTTCCCTATCTCCTTCAATATAGTGATAATACTGAGGATATCTTCCTCTTGCTTTTAGAGTCACAAGACTTCCTTCCGGAGCCTTTGCAATCTCCTTCTCAAGCTTTGGCATAAGCTTTGCCAAACTGTCTCTTTCCTGTTCCAATTCAAATCTGCTTACTCTGTCCATATTTCACCCCAAACTTTCTTTGTTTGTATACGGAGCGCTTTACCATGAGCATCTTCCTTTCTTTGTTTCTCATGGCACACTTCCGATACCCCATCTCCTCTTTTACCATGAAATATTACATTTCCTTATTTTTCATGGTACACTATTTTATTCCAAGCACTTCCCTTACCCTGACAAAGCATTTTTGTTACTTCTTCATGGTACTTTTTCACAACTACTTCTTTTTCATTGCCATGACAAAATACTTTTCTTATCGTCTCATGGCATTCCACCATTATCACCTTTATTTTTTTGCCATGATATCACCTACTATCCCCACTCCTCATGGTAATATCCAAAATCCTTCTTTTTTTCATACCATGAAAACGCACTTTTACAGAAATCTCATGGTAATCTTGTTTTCCACACTTTATATGTGTACCCTGAAAATACCATGTTAACCTTATATCATGGTATCTTCTCGCCATATTCTTAATATTTCCCGTATTCCCACTATACTTCTTAACCCGATTTCCTTATCTACATGAGAATCAGTGCCCGAACTGAGCAAAACAAATGAATTCAATCAGAATGAAACTTAAAAGATTCCCCAAACACCCTTAGACTATATCTTGGTTGTCACCTCATGTTAAAAAACACGAGGTGACAACACATCAATTACATAATCAAAATCCTACGAACTACTTTACTTCAACTACCCAGCCCTTGGTTTCCTTAATCTTACCAAGCTGGATGCCGGTGATGGTATCGTACAGCTTCTGGCTGTACTCTCCGATGGAACCGTCCTTAATCTGCATTACGCGGTCACCGAAACGAAGTGCACCTACCGGAGAAATAACCGCTGCGGTACCGGTACCGAATACTTCCTCTAAGGTACCTGCCTCGTATGCGTCCACAAGCTCCTGTGCGGATACCTTACGCTCCTCTACCGGGAGTCCCCACTCCTTACAAAGCTCGATTACGGAGTTTCTGGTAATACCCGGTAAGATACTGCCGTTTAACATCGGAGTTACGATGGTGCCGTTAATCTTAAAGAAGATGTTCATTGCGCCTACTTCTTCGATGTACTTACGCTCTACACCGTCAAGCCACAATACCTGAGAGTAGCCTGCATCGTGTGCCTTCATCTGTGCTGCCATGGAAGCCACATAGTTACCGCCGGTCTTTGCCTCACCGATACCGCCCTTTACGGCTCTTACATAGTCATCCTCAATCCAAATCTTAACCGGGTTAAGACCTTCCGGATAGTACGGACCAACCGGAGAAAGAATGATGATGAACTGGTACGTATCGGACGGACGCACACCAAGGAACGGGTCGGTTGCGATGATGAACGGACGAATGTACAGGGAAGTACCCGGCTTATTCGGAACCCATGCCTCATCTACCTTAACTACAGCCTTAACCGCCTCTACGAAATCCTCAATCGGAAGCTCCGGAATGCACAGTCTCTTATTGGTGTTATTGGTACGCTTTGCGTTCATGTCCGGACGGAACAAAAGTACTCTGCCGTCATCAGCACGGTAAGCCTTTAAGCCCTCGAACATTTCCTGACCGTAATGGAATACCATTGCGGACGGCTCTAACACGATCGGCTGATACGGTACGACACGTGGGTCAAACCAGCCCTTGCCGGTCTCATAATTCATAATAAACATGTGGTCGGTAAAAATGGTACCGAACTTTAACGGGTTGTCCGGAGTCGGCAACGGCTTCGGATTGGTAGTCTTCTCGATTCTGATGTTTAACATATTTCTCTCCTCCTGCTTACTTTTTCTTACGGACATAACGACAGCGCTCGTAAATCAAATCATAATAGGTCTGCTCGTCGGAAACATCTGCCAGTTCCCACTCCGGATCCTTGTCCAGATTCGGGAAATACGTGTCCGCATCATATGCGTAATCAATCTTTGTAATAAAGGCTTCGTCGCAATACGGTAAAAACTGTTCAAACACCGATGCTCCACCGATGACATACACCTGGTCGGTCGGATACTGAGAAATCTCTTCCATGGCCTCGTCAAAACTATGTACCACCGTCACATCGCTAAGCTTTAAATCTTTCTTCTTCGTCAAAATAATGTTGTTGCGGTCCCGAGGCGGCTGTCCTGCGGAAAACTCTTCCTGCACACAGCGTCCCATTACCACAGTCTTATACATGGTCTCAAAGCGAAAGAAACGCTCATCCGTCGGAATTCGGACCAATCGTCCGCCCTTGTTTCCGATGGCCCAATTGTTATCTACGGTAGCAATCAGTTTCATCTGCGCCCTGCCTTTCTTACTAATATGACAAATATTTTACCTCTACTTTTTCCAGAATGCAAGCACTTTTTTACAGTAACGTGAAAAAATACTCAGAAACATCCTCTATCAGGTTCTGATGATGAGATTCTCTGCCCCGGTACAAGCCTTAATATCCTTCTCGGACTTTCGATAAAGTTCTCGAAACCGTTTCGGGCAAGTAATGATAAGCTCCGGAATGGAATCCTTCATGGACATCTGATGTTCCGTTTTGTTTTTTCGTACCTCAGCAATAATCTCTTTCAGATGTTCCCCAAACTCGATATAAATTCGTTCCTCCTTTTTCGTCTCCCACCGGGTCTCATGTAACGACTTTTCTTTCTCCTGCTTTCTGTAGAAATCCTGATATATATAGTCCGTCACATACGGCGTGTAGATTGCATACAATTTTAAAATTCCCAGCAAGCTATAGTAAACCGCAATCTGTCCCGAATAGCGATTTTCCTCACCGTGTTTTTCCGGCTGATACAGTCTTTCCTTTGCAATCTCGATATAATAATCGCAAAAGTCTCTCCAAAACAGCGTGTCGATCTCATGTCTCGCCTGACCGATTTCATAGTTTTCCAACAACGCGGTCGCTCTCTTTGTAGTCTCGTTTACTCTCTGCAATATCCAGCGGTCAACCGGCAACAAATCTGCTTCTTCGTAATGCTCCGGCTTCTTAAAATCCTCCAGCTGTAAAATCGCAAATTTAGCAGCGTTATAAAGTTTGTTAATGAACCTTTTGGAAATTTTCATCTCTTCTTCGCTAAAGAAGGTGTCTGTTCCCAATTTGCTGTTGGCCGCCCAGTAACGAATCGCATCCGCAGAATGATATTCGATTAATGCCATCGGAGAATCGGAGGCATTAATCTTTGATTTACTTATCTTTTCTCCCGGCTTTGCCAAAACAAACCCACTGATCATAATATCCTTCCACGGAATTTTCCCGGTATGATACAGACTTTTAACGATGGAATAGAAGGCCCATGTACGTATAATATCGTGTGCCTGACACCGCATCCCCATCGGGAATATTTCCTCTGTGATTGCGTCCTTCTCTCCGTATTTTGCATTAATCAATGTAGTTACCGAAGAAGTCGCCCATGTATCGAATACCGCCTCTTCCGGTAGAAACTCATGACAGCCGCAAGCACAGGCATGTAACGGTGATGCCTCCAACGGATTTACCGGCAACTGCTCCTCCTCCGCGTACATCGGCTCCTTACAGTCTTTGCAATACCAAACCGGGAACGGAACTCCGAAATACCGTTGTCTGGAAATACACCAGTCCCACTTCAGATTTTCAACCCATAAGGTATACCGGTTCTTCATATGCTCCGGGTACCAGTTTATCTCGTCAGCAGCCTTTAAGAAACGTTCCTTCTCTGTCAGTACATCTATATACCATTGTGTAGAAGGAATAAACTCAACCCCTTTACCGCAACGTTCATGAACGCCAATCATATGATTGATGGTCTCTTGTTTAACCAAAAGATTACTTTCACGTAAAAGCTCTATCATGTGCTCTCTGGCTTTTTCAATCGTCATACCTCCGATGTAACTTACACTATCCTCAATCTTTCCGTTCGGAAGAATAATCTTTTTGTAAGTCAATTTGTGCTTCTGATACCACTCTACATCGGTTGCATCTCCGAAGGTGGCACACATTACCGCACCGGTACCTTTTTCCATGGAAACAGCTTCATCCGTCAAAATCGGTATCCCGAACTCATATAACGGCACCTTAGCCGTTTTCCCAACATACGCCTTAAACCGTTCATCCTCCGGATGTACAAAAATACAAACACAGCCAGCAAGAAGCTCCGGTCTTGTGGTTGCAATCAACAAATTCCCCAGGGATGTCTCAAACTCCAAATAATTAAAGGTAGTCTCGCACTCCTTTGTTTCCAACTCCGCCTGTGCAATGGATGTCCGGCATTCCGTACACCACAATACCGGAGATTCTTTCATATAGGCTTTCTTGTTTTTAGCCAACTCAATAAAAGACTTCTGAGAGATTTTCTGGGACAAATCCGATATGGTCTGATATTGCAAATCCCAGTCTACACTAAATCCCAACCGCTTCCAGAGTTTTTTAAATTCACCTTCGTACTTATCAATGGTACACATACATTTTCCGCGGAATTCACTTCGCGGTAGCATACTGGCGTAAATCTTTTCCTCTTTTTCTACCAGTCGCTCCGTCGGCAAACCATTGTCATCAAATCCGAACGGGTAAAACACATCATATCCCTGCATTCGTTTGAATCGTGCAATCATCTCTGCCTGGGTATAGGAAAATACATGCCCGATATGCAGTTTTCCGCTTACCGTAGGCGGTGGCGTGTCAATGGAAAATACTTTTCTGTCTTTTCCGTGCCGATACCGGTAGATTCCTTGTTCTTCCCAAAACCGTTCCAGTTCTGTTTCCGCGTTCATAAAATTGTACTTCTTGTCCATGCGGATACCTCCTTATAAAATAAAATTATTTTACAAAACAGACAAAAAAAGCCGCCCTAAGCAATCGCTTAGGGCGAACTGACATGTCCGTGGTACCACCTAACTTCAGAAATACATCTGCACTCACTACAATACGGGAATCATGTACGCATTCCGATATCGCTTCCCCTGATAACGGTGGGAATCTCCGTTGGAGCCTACTTAGAATCCTCTGTTCGGTCCAAAGCTCAAAGGCTACTTCCATACACCCTTCACGAAAGTTTTCACCAACCACTTTCTCTCTGTCATCCGGAATTGTATGTACTCCTCCTCGTCAATGCTTTTTGTCTGTAATTGTTAGTTCAAGATTATAAAGGAAACTCCTTCATTTGTCAATCATTTTATTTTCATGACTACTTATTCTTGTTATAGAACGCCTCAAGCTCAGGTCTGCACTCCATAAAAATCCTGCCTAATTCCGGGTCAAAATGCTGTCCCAGCGACTCTTCCATAATCCGGAATGCCTCATCATAGGAAAAAGCCTCTTTATAGCAACGCTTACTGACCAGTGCATCAAAGACATCCGCCAGCGCCATAATACGGGCCTCCACCGGGATTTCTTCTCCCGCCTTCCCTGTCGGGTAACCGAAGCCGTTCCATTTTTCATGATGGTAAAAGGCCACATTCTTTGCCACTTCCACAAAGGCCTCATCCTCAACTCCGCACAGGATGTCTTCCACAATCCGGGCACCTTCCGCCGAATGGCGCTTCATCTCCGCATACTCTTCCTCCGTATATTTCCCCGGCTTTCGGAGTACCGCATCGTCAATGGCAACCTTTCCGAGATCATGCATCGGTGCCGCCTTAATCACAAGCTTTAAAAACTCCTTGGTAAGCTCGAACTTCTCCCGAGACTCCATTAACTTTTCCGCAAAAATATGTACCACCTTACTGGTTCGTTTGATATGACCGCCGGTATTGGCATCTCTGTTTTCCACCATTTCCGCCATACCCAGCACCATCATATCCTTGATATAGGTAATGTGCTCTGTCTTTTCCTCTACGTCCTGCTCCAATTTGGTATTATACTCTTCGATGGTCTTATAATAATTCCGCTCCGTCGTCCGGTCAATAAACTCGATTAAAAAACCGACAACGGATTTTTTCCCGTGGGTCAGTTCTCTGACATCCACCTGATAATACCGCTCTCCCACCGTAACCATACGGTGGGTTAAAATATTATCGTCATCCCGTAGTAAACCACGTATCACATTCTGATACAGACAACTCTCGGAAGCAGGCACCGGCTTATCTACAATCCAGTTCTTCACTTCCGGAAACACCGTTTTTACCGTCTCATTCGCACTAACATATCTACACTTATTATCAATTACGATATAACCGTATTCCTGCATTTTTTCTACGGAACTTATAATATTAGCAGACATATCATACATATTGATACGATCAAAGTACCGTATCAACAATGTCATTCCGATCAAAGAACCAACCGGAAAATAGCTGACCTTCGCACCCACAAGTCGTTCAATTACGTAGGTCAGAAATACTGCCGCACAAAGAATGCTCATGGAAACTACCGTTCGTGTCGGAATCTCCTTCCTCTTTTTTATGGCGTATCCGATAAAGAAAAGTAACATAACACTATACATCACCATCATAATCGGATATAAAATACGAAGCGGCCCATACTCCTTCGCAATATAATTAAAGCCGTCTCCCTGTACCAACTCCACAGATTTGTAATACCAATCCGTATGCCCGATGGTCATAACCAAGGCAAGCACCACCGTTGCGTATCCCAACAAAAAGAGCTTAAACCAACGATTCACGCTGATATTACACAATCTTGTGACAACAAGAAAAATGACAAACGGAAGATAACAGCCGCCCACATACATAATTTTATTGGCCCAAACCGCCGTTTCTACCGTCTCGGAAATTGCCAACATATATTGTCCCGCACAATTTGCAATCAGTAAAAAACCAAATAAAATAAATGCATTATCTACCTTTCGATTCCTGATTAAAATGCTTCCGGTCATAACTACCGAAATCAAAAGCACTACAAAATAGAACCCTGCAACCATAGACATCCTCCTTCGTATGCTTCAAAAGAGGCCCCTTCTCCTGCCAATCCGGGGTCCGCTTTCAAAAAATCAAACTACATCAGTTGCTGTCCGTTAATGACCAGACGGAAAGCATGATCAAGCCGCTCCGCCGCCTTTTTACAAAGAATCATTCGGTTTAAGAAAATCTCAAAATAATTTGCCACCGAGCACTCCTTCGTGTCGATGGTCAGATTCAGTTCAATACACTCACCCTTACGCACAATAACCTCCGACTCCTTTACAGAGTAGTTTACGCGGTCATGAATGTCAAAGGTAGCAAAGTCCTGGTTGCGCACACGGGTATAGCGCACATCGGTCTTGTCCGCCAGAATCAGTGCTGCTGCCACCGGATTTACCGGGTAGGCGGTGGATTCATCATGATTGCCGATAGCGGTAATAATCGTGGCAATATCCTCATCGTCGGCTCCCATCTTGTCCAAAATACGAAACGCCATCACAGCACCGCTCTGAGCATGATCGATACGATTCACCACATTGCCGATATCATGCAAATATCCCGCAATCTTCGCCAATTCGATTTCCTGCTCACTGTAACCGAGGATTTTTAAAATATCACTGGCTACCACCGCCACCTTTGTCACATGGGCAAAGCTGTGCTCCGTATAGCCAAGCGCCTTTAAGGACTCGTCCGCCTTTTTAATATATGTCTCCACACTCGGATTTGCTTTTACTGCTTCATACGTAATTTTCATATTATTCATCACCGCTCGGCCCCAGGTAAGACTCCTTAAACGGTGTTGCAAGCGGGTATACAACAAGCTTCTGTACTACCACACCGGCATCCACCGCACCTACGGTCAAACGGTTTTCCCCTTTCTTTAATGTTACGGTTACTTCACATCTTCTGATATTATCCAAAACATTCTCATTCCATTCCCGGTTGTGGCAATTTCCCGCCTGGAAATTTACCGGAAGTGTCGTGAATACTTGCGCTTCGCTATCATTTGCGGCGAGAGCCAGACGCTGTGCATCTCCCGGATAGAGCGGATTGGTCGGTGCCACATATACCGCCACACCGTACGCTCCGTCCTGTGCCGCTTCAAACAGATAGGTCAACTCCGCTGTCTCGTGCTTTGCCGCCTGTTCCTCCGTAAAGCTGATTGTCGACGGATACGCTTTTACGGAATCCTTCGTACGGCCGTAGTTTGTCAGTACCTTGTACTCTACAGAACCTGCTTTCCTGCTCTCCGCAAACTCTCCTGCCTCAAACACCACATAATTACCGATGCCCTGTACCTGCTTTATATACTCCTTGGCAAAGCTCTCTTTCCGAAGCTTTACAAGGACCGGAGCCACACGTTCCACCTTAAGTTCAAACTTCCTGCCGTTTGCGGAAAGCGTTACCGTACCGGCTGCTCCCGCTTCGCCGCCGGTCACATTTACCGTAAGCCATGCATTCATTTCATAGGAACCCTTTGTCGTTTCCACAGAACACTCGCCTTCTGCCGATGCAGTAAACTCTACCCGTTCCACACCGCCGTTTAACAGCTCTACGCGAACCGCTCCTCCGGCTCTCGACGTCGTAATCGTAATACTGCCGCCCAGGTGGATTCTTCCTTCACCAAACACACGCACCGCCGGTCTTGCACCCTTTACTCCGTACACAGTCTGTGCCGTCGGGTACTGCCAGCCTTCGTCGTTCCATGCCCGGAATCCGATATGTGCGGAAGACATCATATGATTCCATTTACCGTCCGCTGCCTTATGATACTCCTCCGTCAGCTCCGTATCCCTGACAATCGCGTTCTCGATTTCCTTGGCGTAACGATTGGCCACCGTCATACCGTATCTTGCATAATACTGATTCAGTCCCGCTGCCGTCTGCATCTGAATCACGTTTGCGGACGCTACTGCCGGAAAATACACCAATTCACAAAACGCCGCCTTGTATTCCTTCTTACAGGACACATACAGCTTCGTTGCGGTCTCCGTCAATTTCTGTGCCCTTGCGCGGATTCTCTCCATCTCTCCGTAATGCACAGGATGATACACGTTTGCAGTCATTACCTCCGGCCGACGCAATCCATTTAGTCTTGTGTACTCCTTTAAAATATAAGAAATTTCGGTTAATTCCTCTTCGTTAAAACCGCCGCCGAACTGTTTCTTTACAAACGCATCGGTAAATTCCTCTGTCTGATTCGGTACCGTGGTGCCGTTCTTTTCGAAATCATACGCCAAATCCATAAAATAAGACAGCGGGAACTCCTGCGGCTTTAAATCACCTACATTCACAATCCAGATATCCCGGATGCCGTAATCATAGGCCATGGACATCTGCTCCCAAACTTTAGCAATCGGTGTAGAATTAACCCATTCGTAAGACACCGGTCCGCCGTGGTAATCAAAGTGGTAATACATACCGTAGCCGCCCTTACGGTCCCGAAGTTCCTTCGTCGGCAGGGTACGCATATTGCCGAAATTGTCCTCACAAAGCATCAGCGTCACACCGTCCAGACCATCCCAGTCCTTTAGACCGGCCGTCGTCTCATCTCCGTAATAATACGCCTCTACTTCCTTATAGAGGGCCAGCATCTGCGGTACCTGTGTCGTATCCTCCTTCACATGCTTTGCGATTAACTTTCTCTGCTCCGTAATGATATCCTTCAGCAGGCTGATATTCTGCTCCAAAGTAGCATCCGGTCCCAGCATGGAAGTATCGCGCTCGCCCCTCATACCGATGGTAATAATATTCTCAAACTTACCGCTGCGGGCAAGACCTTCTTCCCAGTAGGTGAGAAGTCCGTCCCGATTGGTATAATAATTCCATTCGTTTCCGAACCGTGTTTCCGGTCCTCTTACCTTGTCCCACTCCTCGCTGGCCCGCAAACAAGGCTCGTGATGGGAGGTCCCCATTACTACACCGTATGTATCCGCCAGCTCTGCATTCGCCAGCCCCGGCCCGTCAAGCGGGAAGGAAGCAGACCACATCGCCGGCCATAAATAATTACCCTTCATACGAAGCAGGAGTTCAAATACATGATCATACATCTTTGCATTGAAATCTCCGAACTTCTCCATCGTCCAATTTCCGAAGGACGGCCACTCATCGTTAATAAAAAATCCTCTGTATTTTACGGACGGTTCCTTGGACGTAATCATCTGCGCATCCGCCACCGTCGGCTCCTTGCACTTTACCGGGGGCACATCCGCCCAGTACACCAGCGGAGACACCCCGATGCACTCGGAAATGTGGAACAGACCGTAAATAGTGCCTCGCTTGTCGCTGCCGGCCACCACAAGAACCGCCTTATTTCCTTCGCCAACTACCGCTATCTTATAGACCTCTCTCTTGCCCTTAATATCGGACAAATCCAGAAGTCCCTCGTTCTCATACAAATCCAAAATCGGACTCTGTCCTATTGTCGCTGCCAGCACACAGCCCGACGGCTTCTTTATCTTTTTCGGCTGTTCTATCTTCGGCAAACGCCCGGATACCAGCTGTACATCCTTACATACCTTTTCCGCAATCAGGCGCACGCCCTCAAATGCTTCCTTCTCTACCACAAACGGAACCGCACTGCTCCCGTGAACCAGCTTAAAACCCATCTAACGTCTCCTTCCCCGGCTATCATTCCCGGATAAAACTACTATCCTTATGATAGCATACTTAGGACAAGGAAACAACCGAATTTTGTTGAAACTTACCGACCTGCCTTCTGGTTCTCGCTTTTCGGCAGCGGCACACGGAAAATCCGCTGCATAAGCTGCCTCGGCTTTAACGGCACCAGCGGATACAAGTAACTTCTGCCGCCGATGGTTTTGTTAAAGGAAATGGCCAGAACATCCAGCACAATACCGCCGATATAACCCCACAGCCCGAAACAATGGGTCAAAATCAACAGAATAATGCGCATAAACTTCAGTGCATACCCCAGTTCCAAACTCACCTGGGTGTAATTCGCAATGGCCACGAAGGCCATATATAACATAGCTTCACTGTTAAACCAGCCCGACTGTACCGTAAAATCACCGATAATCACACCGGCAATTACGCTAAGAGGCAAGCTTAACGTATTCGGTGTATTTAAAGAAGCCAGTCGCAAACCGTCCAAAGCAAATTCCAAAATCAAAAACTGCAACAGCAGCGGTATATTTAGCGGATCCTTCACCACAATGAACTGCCATCGTTCACTGATCCATTCGGGGTGTTGCATGAGAAGCATAAAGGTCGGTGTCAGAATCAGCGCTAAAATGTTTGTTATAAACCGGGTCAGGCGCAGATAGGTCCCGGTAATCGGCGGAAAGTAATAATCGTCCGCCTCCTCCACTATATCAAAAATGGTGGTCGGAAGAATCATTGCCTGAGGGGCATTGTCCACCAGAATAATAATATCACCCTCAAGCACCGCCGCTGCCGCCGCATCCGGCCGTTCCGTAAACTTAAACTTCGGGAACGGATTGAACCATTTTCCGTGATACAGGCATTCTGCCAGGCTCTGCTGGTTCATAGTAAGGGATTCCACGGAAATCTTTTTAATCCGCCGCTTTAACTCCTCCAGAAACTTTTTTTCCACCCGGTCCTCCATATAGCAAAGCACAATATCCGTGTGGGACACCGTTCCCGCCTCCGTAATATACATGGTCAGCCGTGGGTCCCGGATACGACGACGAATCAGCGCCGTATTGAACACCAGTGTTTCCACAAACCCGTCTCTGGAGCCCCTCATCACCTTGTCCTTCTCCGGTTCATCCACTCCCCGGGCCGGATAAGTTCTGGCATCGATGGAAATGATTTTGTCATAGCCTTCCAAAATCAGTACCGGAACACCGGACAAAATATTCCGGATGGCCTCATCCGCCGATGTAATGAGCCCCACCTCCACATAAGGCATAAACTTCTTTAACACTCCGTGGATGTCCTCCGGCATATCTTTTGCCTGCAGTCCGAAAAAATACTGCAACAGCTTCTGCATAACCTCATCCTTTACCATCCCGTCGATAAAGTACATGCAGGCCTTTTTTCCACCCATCTCAAAGGTGTGATATAGCACATCAAAATTCTCGTTTACCCGAAGCGTCGTATTAAAATACGCCACGCTCTCTTCAAAATTCTCCTTTAAACCGGTCAAGACACGCCCTCCTATCGTTTTGAACTGTGTCAAAAAAACTCTATAGATTAGCGTGTCTTGATTTTTGCTATATTATTCTGTTTTTCTTGAAATTCTCCAAAATCTGTTTTTAAGAAACCTTTCGTCGGGATTTATGTCTTTATTTCAACTTTCCCTGCTCTCTTAAGTACTCCTCTAAGATATCCGCCGCATCCGCAATGATGTCCGGGCAAGGACGCTTTTTGTAGTATTCCGGTGTTCTGACCTCCGGCACCGGTACACTGACCTTTTCCGATAAACCTAACAGTTCCCGACAAACAATGGAACCGTTTCGCTCCCGGAATCGTGCCGCCAGCTCCTGTACTCTGGCATACAAATCCATCTTGCCGTCCGCATCCTTCGGGTCTGCATAACCGTACACTTTACTCAACACAAAAAACATACCGCTGACAGAACCACACACCTCACGAAGTCTCCCCATGCCACCACCGAAGGCAGAAATCACCTGCGCCAGGGTCTCCGGGCTCTCCTCAAAAAAATCCTCATAGGCCAGCACCACCGCCTGGGCACAATTATAGCCTTCCAAAAACAATTCCTTTGCACGAGTTCCTCTGGCTCCGTATGTTCTATCCATGTTTCTTTCCTCCATATCCATCTAAGTTCCGTAATTGTAATTTTCGCGTCTGCCACTCTAATCCGCTTTCGACGTCTGTACCATCCGAGCCTCTGTAATCACGACATCTACCGGCTTATCATGTACCTCCCGCGGCACTTCCTCCACCAACTGCTCCTCGTAAGCAAGCGCCACCCGTAACACATCCGGATACTGTTCCATAAACCGGTCGTAAAATCCGCCGCCATAGCCCATACGGCCACCCTTTTGGTCAAAGGCACAGCCCGGAACGAAAAGAATGGTACGCTGTGGGAAGGCACTTGTTACCGCCTCACAACGCGACCTGTCCGGCTCCAAAATCCCTTTATATCCTCCGCTAAGTTGCGAAAACTCGGTAATCCGGTAAAACACCATATCCGTTCCAACCACCTTCGGCACAGCAACATTGCGTCCCTCTGCAAGAACCTCCTCGATCAACTGCAAAGTGTCTGCCTCGCTGCGGTAACTCACATAAAAAAGCAGCAGCTCCGCCTCTCGATAAACTTCCCAGTTCCGGATGCGCTCATTCCGGGCCTCGTCTGCTTCTATTCTGTTTTCGTAAGGAATAGCGTCCCGCCTTAAAAGCATGGCTTTGCGGAAGGCCCTTTTGTCGTCTATGGTCATAAAGTCTCCTGTTCTACAAATACATCTTCCCGCTCTGGTGACCTTCCCGTGCCACAATATACATCCGCTCGCACTCCGGTCCCGGCGCCTCGTGGGTCAGCACATCGTACGCCGCCACAAAAGTCATCCCAGCTTCCGTAAGCAGGCGTTTTACCTCCTCTAACGGATAGGCTCGTTGCAAATGCACCTCCTCGTACTTCTCATAAAGTGCCGGGCCATCCTCGTCCTCATCCTCCGACTCCGCCTTTGCAAACAACGTCAGACAATACTCATTCAGCCGTTTTTCTTCATCATACAGGTTCTCCCAGATAAAGCTGACATCCTCGCGGTTCTCTGCAATGGTGGTATCCCCCATCAGCTCCTTATACTTATACTCCGTATTCATATCAAAAATAAACACGCCATCCCTGTCCAGATAATTGTTTACCAGTCGAAACACCGAAAGCAAATCCTCGTCAGAAGTCATGTAATTCATGCTGTCACAAATGCTGACCACTGCAGATACGGTGCCGTACAACTCAAACTCCCGCATATCCTGCTGAAGGTAGAGGATAGAAGGCTCACAGGTGTCGTTCTCTTCCTTCGATACGCCTGTGCTTTCATCCTCAAAGTCGTCCTCCACCTCATAGGCTCCGTACTCCTGCTCTCGTGCCACATCAAGCATTTCTTCCGACAAATCGATTCCGATCATATCATAACCCGCTGCCGCCAGGCGTCTTGTCATCTGTCCGGTGCCACAGCCCAGTTCGCATACCAGTCCCTCCGGCACACCGTTTTCCTTTAATAGCCCGATTAAATACTCTGCCCATTCATCGTAAGGCACATTATCCATCAGTTCATCGTATACATAGGCAAAAGCGGAATAACTGTATTTTTCCATAAATAACCTCCCGCGTATCTCGTTTGTTTCCTACTTAGATTTAGCATACCATAACATCCTCCAAGAGTCAATTTTGCAAATCTCATCTTTCTCATTCTTTTCTTAGCACCCTCTTAACACAAAAAGTACTAGCTTTTTTCCAATATTTACGCTATAATACACTTGTTAAGTTACTCAAAAGGGAGTAGCCGGCACTTTTGTGCATTCCGTAGCGTCAGAACGATTGGAAACAATCCGCTCGGAATTGAAATGGCAAGACTTTTGTTACAACATTCGATTCGTTGTAGCGAAGGTCTTTTTTCGTGCAGGCAAAGTGAGCATGCGAGTAAATCACGGGAACCTGTTCCCAGACGATTACGCAGTCATGCGAACGCGCCCACGACGTAGTGACCGTAGGTCACGGAGTTGGGGATGCGCATAGCGCATTGCCGCACGAAAAACTCGACTACTCTACAATTCTACTTAAAGGAGAGAAACTATGGATTTCTTAATCGAAGGCATAATGTCTGTCACCTGGCAGCAGTGTGTCATGTACGTTATCGGTGCCCTGCTCATCTGGCTGGGTATCAAAAAGGAATACGAGCCGTCCCTCTTGGTTCCGATGGGCTTCGGTGCGATTCTTGTTAACTTCCCGTTCACGTCTGTGTTAGACCAGACCATTGAGGGCGTAGAGGCGGCAGGTATTATCGAGTGGTTATTTGATGTCGGTATTCATGCTTCCGAAGCAATGCCGATTCTTCTGTTTATCGGTATCGGAGCCATGATCGACTTCGGACCGCTTTTGTCCAACCCGTCCATGTTCTTATACGGCGGTGCGGCGCAGTTCGGTATTTTCATCGCAATTACTCTTGCGGCACTGTTCGGTTTCGACTTAAAGGACGCTGCATCCATCGGTATTATCGGTGCTGCGGACGGTCCGACCGCTATTTTGGTATCTCAGGTATTGGATTCCAAGTATGTAGGTGCAATCGCCGTTGCGGCTTACTCCTACATGGCACTTGTTCCGATTATCCAGCCGGCGGTTATCAAAGTTTCCACCACCAAGAAGGAACGTCGCATCCATATGGAATACAATCCGAAGAATGTTTCCAAGGTAACTCGTATTTTATTCCCGATTATCGTTACCTTTGTCGTAGGCTTCATTTCTCCGCAGTCCGTTTCTCTGGTAGGCTTCCTTATGTTCGGTAACCTACTTCGTGAGTGTGGAGTGCTCGGCACCATGTCCGATACCGCACAGAACGGCCTTGCAAACCTGATTACTTTGCTTCTCGGCATCACCATTTCCTTCAGTATGAAGGCTGCGGATTTTGTACAGGTAGATACCCTCATCATCATGGGTATCGGCTTACTTGCATTTATCTTCGATACCTTCGCAGGTGTTATGTTTGTTAAGTTCCTGAACCTGTTCCGCAAGAACAAAATCAATCCGATGGTTGGTGCGGCAGGTATTTCCGCATTCCCGATGGCTTCCCGTGTGGTGCAGAAGATGGCACAGAAGGAAGAACCGGGTAACATCATCCTGATGCATGCGGCAGGCGCAAACGTTGCCGGCCAGATTGCTTCCGCAGTTGCGGGCGGTCTGGTTATTAAGTTAGTTCTCGGTATGTTATAAGGAGGTGCTGTGATGAATATCAATTGGGATAATGTTATGGCTACCCTTGAAATCATGGGTAAAGGTATGCTCGGTATTTTTGCTACCATCATCATCGTTATGATTGTGGTATTCCTGCTTTCTAAGACAGGTACCAAGAAAAAGGATGCAGAATAAAAGCACATTTCAACCATAACTATAAAAGCTCCGCAGAGTTGTTCTGCGGAGCTTTTGTTTTTCAACCGATATTCACTTCTCCCGCTCCTTCTTACCGATTACATACGCCAATAAAAATCCCACTGCCACACACACGCCGCACAACAGATAGTTTCCTGCCGCATTCCGTGGAAACAGTTCCGGCAGGGAGCCTAAAATAAATCCGAAGATAATCAGAAACGTTTGCCTCGGATACTTGCTCATCAGCATATCCAACGTCTTTGTAACCAATAAAATTCCCAACACCGTACCGATTCCCAACGGAACCAGCGGAACTACCCGAAGGTCACCGATACAAGCAATGAGTTCCTCGTAAATGCCCAAGGTATACAGCATCTGGGAAGCACTGACTCCCGGCAACACCAGCGCAACGGCAAGGAGGATTCCTCCTGCAAGCTTTAAAAGGAACGCACCTACACCGCCTGCCGTCTCCAGTGAAAACATCTCCTCCGGCAAAAAGGTCAGGCCGTACACCAATCCCGCCCCCACCACCGGAAGGAAAATCAGCCATGCCGTGAACTTCTTCACCTTAGCCGAGGCCAATATCAGCGGAATACCTCCCGCCACCGCGCCAAGAAAGAAAAACCGTACATAACTGCCCGCTACAGACTGCTCCAAAAGTTTGGATATCAGTTTTGCAAACAGAAGCATTCCAAGCCCGGCCCCAAGAAGGAACACCGTCAGGAACAAAATGCTACGCAGAGCAGTTTTCCGATAGGTTGCCCAATCAAATCTCCCCCGGCCGCTTCCCGGTCCGGTTACGACCACATCATTGGCAAAACTTCCGGCCTTCTTCTCTACCTGCTCCGTTCCCTCTGTCCGTTTCCTCCCCGGTATCAGTCCGCTAACCGCCCCGATAAGCCGATCATAAATTCCCACCAAGATTGCCATGGTCCCTCCGGATACTCCCGGTACTGTCATGGTCCCTCCGATCCATAGCCCCTTAAAAAACACTTCCAACTGTCTCATACTATTACTCCTACGAATTCTTCATAATGACCGCTTCCATGATATCTGCCGCATGCTCACAGGCATCCATACAACGCTCCAAATAAGAATAAATGTCACGCCATGCGATCACAATTAACGCATCCTCCCCACCGGTATAAAGCCTCCTCATACCTTCAATATACAGATGATCACACTTCTCTTCCAAATCATTAATACGAATCAAATGCTCCGCGAGCTTCGTAGACTTACGGAACTCCGGGAACTCCTCCATAGCATTCTTCAGAGCATCACAAGCCGTAATCACAAGATCTGTCATTTCTATCGCATTCTGCTTTACCGTATCCACATCACAGATATAAATCCGCAGAAGCACGTCTTCAATGGTATCCGTGATATCATCAAGATTTTGGGCCAGAGATACAATATCCTCCCGCTCAATCGGCGTAATAAATGCCTTATTTAACATATTCATCAGCTCGTGCTTTTTCCGGTCCGCCTCATGTTCAATCTCATGAATCTGCTCTCGCTTTTTACCTATCTCTGCTTTGGAATAGTTCTTTAACGTCTCACCTAACAGCATTGCCGCACGATGGGAGCACTCCACACATGCAATAAAATTATCAAAATAGTAACGATCACTTTTTTTTGCCATACGCATTCTCCTTTTTAACTATGTATTCTTCCGACGTTCGATTCACAAAAGCCTTACGCCAGTAGCATAAACAACTTCGCCATCAAAAAACCGATGAATCCGCACCCCGGGAAGGTCAATATCCAGGTCAGTACCATTTCCTTCACCACTCCGAAATTAATGGCCGAAAAACGTTTTACCGCACCAACGCCCATAATCGCGGTCGTCTTTGTGTGTGTCGTACTTACCGGAATACCGAAGGCGGAAGATAAAAACAAACAAAAGCTCGCCGCAATATCTGCGGAAAATCCTTGGAATTTCTCCAAACGAACCATATCCATCCCCACAGACTTAATAATCTTTTTACCACCGATCGATGTTCCCACCCCCATTACCACAGAACAAAGAAGCATCATCCAAAACGGTGGTTGCACCGCTGTTGTCGTATCGGACCCGTTGACTAAAAACAGCGCCAGAAGTAGCACACCCATAAACTTCTGTCCGTCCTGAGCTCCGTGCATAAAGGAAGTTGCCGCACTGCCTGCAATCTGCGCTCCCGTGAAAAACTTATTGGTCTTTTTGCGCTCCATGCCCTTACAAAGGAAAATCGTCATCTTTGATGCACCGAATCCCGATGCAAAGCCCAGAATACTGGAAAGTCCCAAACCGTAAATCACCTTCATCCATTCTGCGGGATTGATACCGGAAAGCCCCCCCTGCAAGGAAATCGCCGCTCCGGACAAACCTGCGATTAATGCATGACTTTCACTGGTGGGAATCCCGAAGTACCAGGCAGCCACCGCCCACACCACAATGGCAAACATGGCAGCACACAAGGCAATCAACGCCTTATTGTTGTCTCCGTTAAAATTCACCATATTCTTGATGGTCATTGCCACCGTGGTGTTTACGAGAGACATTACCAGCACCCCTAAAAAGTTACAAACCGCCGACATCAAAATCGCTGCTCCGGCCGGCATACTTCTGGTTGCCACACAGGTAGCAATGGCATTGGGGGCATCGGTCCAACCGTTTACAAAAATAACTCCCAGCGTCAACAGTACCGCGATGAATAACACCGGATTTGCCAACATCTGCTCCCAGAAGTAGGAAAACGAAATATTCATGTACAATCCTCCTAAAGCCGGTCTTTGACCGGTTTTTCTGTAAGACCACGCTTTCGTCATACGTGGATAAGTTTAGTATACAAGAAAAACCTGTTAAATCTCTGTAAAACCGGAGTAGGTTTCCGTTAAAAGTGCATAAACTACATTTCTGTTCACACAAAAAAAGAATGTTTGAACACCCCATCAGGTTGTTCAAACATTCTCTCATCTTCCCCTCTATTTTCCTACGCCGCGCTATTCAAAGCGGAACCACTTAAAGTCAAAGTTACATCCAGGCAGGAACACAAAATTTACCGTAGCTCTTCCTCTCACCTTATCAAAAGTAAAGGTTCGCTCCGTATATTCCCCGGCTCCGGCAAACTCCGCCACCTCATTGATATCACCGTCTTCTGTTTGAAAACGCACATGGATGGTATTTACCGGCAACTCGCTTTTTCCGCAAATCGTCAGTTTTGTCGTACCTTCCGATCCGAAATCCATGTCTTCGAAAACAACCGTTACATTGTTTCCGATCCCGGTAATCGCATCTTCTTCCACGGTAAAAGTATCTCCGTAAACGGATGTATTTTCCTTTGCAGAAAGTGCTTCAAAGGCCTTTTCTTTCTTTGCAAACACAAAGCCCTTCAAGTGAATCTTATTTTCCGTCACAAAGCTGATGCTCGTGACGCCCCGAAACTTTCTCGGAAGTTTATAAGTACGCTCTTGATAAGTATTCCATATCGACGGCACATGGTAAGTGATTACATCCACAAGTTCGCTTCCCTCATCCCGAGGTGCCCCTTCCCATATCTCTATTTTGACCGCCACGCTACCCAGTTCGAAAATCGGAAGCGTTATCTCATCCGCCCCATAAACTCCAAAAACTAAGTTATCGTAAGTTACGGTAGTCCTTCCGTCTCTGGCAGTCGCCACACCACGCTCGTTTCCGTTGGTTACCACACCGTCATATCGGGTAAACAAACTGCCGGATATCAGCTCATACGGATTCAAAAAGGCAGTGCCGATGCCATCAATGGTAATGTCCGTATCCGAAATCAACCGAATCTTTTCTCCGCCGTTTTTCGTGTTGCAACGCACCCTGACTTCTCCGTCTCCCAGCGCCGTCAACCTCACGTTCTTCCCGAATGCCAACCCTTGTTCTTTACTGAACGAGGACTCCCCTGTCTCTGCATCCGTCAATTTCGCAATATTGGAATCCACACCGCCGTTGTTAGTTACCCTCCACAAGATATCCCGGTAGGTTGCATTTTCAGGATATATCTTTGCCGTAAGCGCCATCTCCCGGCATTCCGCATTCAAGCGATGTGCTCCCTCCGTCACAATATCGATACGACGTACCGGCACTTCCTCTGTCATACGTTTCTTCCATTCTTCCACAAAAGAAGCATCCTTCTTAGCAAGCCATCTTTCTTCCGCCGCCACAGTATCCTCCGTCGCGGACACCCCTTGCGGAATCTCACATGCCTCTGCCCACAACGTAACCTTCTCCTCCGGCAGTCCCACGGAAGTTGCTTTTACCGTAATTTCTCCCGGTTCCTTTTTCGCGGCAATCACCGCCAGAAGCTTCCCGGAGAATAATCGTCTGCTTGTCGCTTTGTAATTATCAAAATCCGTACTGTCACCGTTATCAAGACCTACCAAACGTCCCGCACCTTCCACCGACACGTGGACACGGTTGGTGGCATTCTTTACCGGAAATCCGTCCTCATCCTCCGTACTGATTTCCACAAAAATCAAATCTCTGCCGTCCGCCTTCATCACCATGCTTTCCGGCTTTAATACAAGCCTTGCCGGATCTCCGAAGGAATGCTCGGTATCTCTCGCAATCTCTGCTCCGTTCTCATCATAGGCCACTGCCGTAATTTCACCCGGTACATACGGTACCTGCCAGTGTCCCAGAAGCCGCTTCCCATTCTCATGGTCAATGTCGCAGGTCCCCTTCGAAACACCGTTTACAAACAGCTCTACCCGCGGGGCATTGGAACAAATCCGTACATCTACCGTCTGTTCCAAAGAGAAGTCCCAATACGGGAAAATATGCACCATCGGTGCCTTCTTATAGTCCGTCCACTCTGCCTGATACATATAGGCCTGGTCCTTAAAAAATCCCGCCGTGTCTATCTGCCCGAAATAAGAATTCTTCGTATGATACGGGGTAGGCTCCCCGATGTAGTCAAAACCGGTCCAAATAAACTGCCCCAAACTAAACTTCGCATCCCGGTCCGAGGCAATACACTGCTCCGTGGACTTCGCCCCCCAACTGGTAGTCGCATTTCCCAGGGAGGAACACTGCTCATCATCATCACATAACACCGACTGTGCAAACGGGAACCGATAAATACCGCGACTCTGCACCGTAGAGCAAGTTTCACTCCCATAAATATACCAGTCCGGATGTTCTTCATGATGTTTCCCATAACACATTTCACCGTAGTTATAGCCTGCATACTTTACATAATCCGCACACTTTTGTGCGTTCTCCCACGGCATATAGTTGGAACCGATGGTTACCGGAGCATTTCCTAACGGGTCATGGATGCGCACCTCTTCCGTCAGATACTTCGCGATTTCCAATCCGTGTTCATCCGCATGGGTATCATAGATTTCATTCCCGATGCTCCACATAAGCAAAGACGAATGATTCCTGTCCCTACGAATCCAACTTGCCACATCCCTCCGGTACCACTCCTTAAAGAATCGTGCATAGTCATAAGGCGTCTTCGACCGTTCCCACATATCAAATGCTTCCGCAACTACCAAAAAGCCCATCTCATCCGCCAGTTCCATAAATTCCTTCGCCGGCATATTGTGCGAGGTACGCAACGCATTCACTCCCATTGTTCTCAGCTTTTTTAATTTTCTGCGTAGCGCCGCTTTATTAAACGCTGCACCGAGACAGCCCAAATCATGATGTTCGCAGACACCGTTTAATTTTATATGTCTACCGTTTAAGAAAAGCCCCCTCTCCGTAGTAAACAAAAGGTTACGGAATCCGATGGATTGTCTCAGCTCATCCACCACAGTCTCATCCTTTACCAGTTCCGTTACAATGGTATATAATACCGGAGTCTCAATATCCCAACACTCCGGCTGCTTCACAAAAAACTCCTGGGCATCCGTCGCAAAGGCACCTGTAAGCGGACTGCCTTCACTGCTTACCACCACATCTCCCTCCGATGACAATACGGTATGTCTTACCCTGACACCCTTCACATCCCCGGTTGCCGACAGTTCTCCGAAGGTACTGTTACGCAAAGCCGCTGCCGTATCGGACAGGTCCAGTGCTCCCAAATTCGTCCCTGCTCCGCACTCTGCCTCTGTGGTCACCGTCAGCACGTAATCACCGTTTTTCTCCCTCATATGAACATACACGCCGTCACTTACCAAGTGTACCTGCGGTCGGATAACGAACCACACATTCCGGTAAATACCGGCTCCGGAATACCAACGTGAATTCGGGCTTTGGTGACGTACCTGTACATATACCGTATTCTCTCCTTCTGTTAACGCATCCGTGATATCAAACTCAAAAGCGGAATAACCGTACTTCCAGTCACCTACTCGTTTCTCATTTATATACACGGTACAATTCATATAGACTCCGTCAAACCGCAGAATCACACGCTCCTCCGAAGGCACATAAGAAAAACATTTCCTGTACCATCCTTCTCCGTCTCGATATAAGTCTTCTGCATCGTAAATCAACCAGTCGTGAGGTAAATCTACAGGTTGCCAGTCATTTACGTTTCTCCACACCTCATTCGCCGGTGTCTCCAACGGTTTCTCACAAAACATCCAGTTATCGTTCCACAGCCTTTTCTTTGTCATTGAACCGCCTCCTTCGAATCCGTCCGGTGCCTTCTCACCGTTTCTGAGCTCTCCCCCGTTACTGCTTATTTTATCATAATTTCCTTCAAAGGGCAATGAAACCACCCGCATTCCCTCCCTTTCTCTGATTCGATTTTATTTTTCCAAAAGCAAAACAAAATCATTATACAAAACACAAGACTATTGTATCTTTATTTCAAAAACATGCTATACTAAAAACTGCGAGAGTTAGGATAATCATAGATTATTTCCCAACAAAGAAGAGAGCGCCTTTCCGGGCACTCTCTTTTTTCATGTATGCGATGCGAGTATGCACCGCTCCCTGTTTCACTTATTGTTTTACTTCCATAATTGCGTTGTGCAACTGTTCAAACAAATCCTTATACCGAACATTGCCTGAAGAATACTTCGTCACCGCGATGTGAAGTCTAAGCGGAATTTCTCTTTCTTCGAACACAATCGGCTTGCCGTTATATGAACGAATCCGCTCCGCAATCCCTTCCGCATATGCCGCATCCTCACTGTCGGTTAACAGGACAAACTCGTCACCGCCGATACGGAAAATGACATCCTCTGCTCCTGCCTCTGCTTCCATACGACGCAGGGATTCTAAAATCGCCATATCTCCCGCCTTATGGGAAATCTCGTTAATCGGTATCAAATGGTCGATGTCGCAACATACAAAATAACAATTCTTTCTCGTCTTAAAAAACTCATATAATTCACTGATGTCTACATTCTTTGCCATAACTATCGCGTCTCCTTTCATGGTTGGCGGGTAACGTCTCGGAAACAATTCGAAATGCCGCGGATTTTCCTTAAACTCCGACGGATTACAGTCCCATACCTTTTTAAAGGCTCTGGAAAAAGACTCATTGGTACTGTAACCATAGGTCAGTGCCACATCCAGCACACTTACCTCCGGACACTCCCGCATCATTCGGGCCGCCAGTGTCATTCGTCTGCGAATCACATAATCATGAACACTCATGTGATTGAGACACCGGAACAGCTTCTCTAATGCCGCTTTGGAGCAATAGCATGCCCCGGCCACATCCTCCGTCTTAATTTCCGATGAAAGATTGGCCTCGATGTATTCCAATGCCGTTGTCAGTATTTCGATTTTGTTCATACGATACCCTCTTTCCCTGTTCTTTAAAAGAAGCGCTTCTTTGTCAATGAATCGGGTTTCTTCATTGCTTAAGTATACTATAACAAATCAACGAATCGTTTGCTTGACTTTTTGAATACAAACATCACTCTTCTTTTTCCACCTTCCGGAGCCCCTCTTCCGTCAGCCGGTAAATCGTATCACATACTTCCTCCATGTACTTCCGGTCGTGGGAAATACTAAGGATGGCTCCCGGAAACTCTGCCAATATCTTCCGAATAACACCGCCGGATAGCGGCGAAAAGTTTCTCGTAGGCTCGTCCAAAATAAGGACATTCGCTTTGGATAAGCTCATCTTAAGGAGCAATACCTTGGCCTTCTGCCCACCGGAAAGCTCCGACATAGGGTGGTCCATTTCATCTGCGGTATATTTAAGCGACCCAAGATACGTCCGAATCCGGGTACGCTCCTCCTTTTCTCCCGTGGTATCCAGAAACTCCACCGGTGTCACGGACAAATCCAGCAGTTCCTCGTAATTTTGCGGCATATATTCTGCGTGGATATCGTTTCTTGCCAGCAGTTCCTCCGCCAATTTCCGAAGAAGCGTCGTCTTTCCGGCACCGTTTTTCCCAATAAAACAAAGCTTTTCCGAACCTCGAACCAGCAACTTAATATTGTTTGCCAGCACCCGTTCGTTATCCGGCGTCATCAGTCGGTTCAGACTGTACTCAATGACAGTCTTTCCCGCAGGTACCTTGGACTCCTTATCTCCCAGCTTGAAAAAGATTGCCTCCTCGGTCTCCGGCATCTCGGTCATATTCTCATCTTCCCGCTCAAACCGCTTTTCCATACTCTTTACGGCCTTCATCTTCTTTTTCATCATTTGACCGATGGAATCCCGCTCCGCCTTGGAAATATTGTCCAGTCTGCTCCCTACCTTTTGCTCCAGCCTCCGAAGCTTTTCGTCCCGGATTTCCTTTTCCCGCTTATCGTTTTGCGCCAGACGTTCCTGCCGCTCCATACCTGCTTTTCGTTCTGTAATATACTGCTCATAAGGTACTTTTGCCACCGTATACCGGCTCTCGGTCTTCCGCTTTAACTGCTCCATATGGATGACCATGTTAGCGGTACGTTCAATGAGGGTCTCGTCATGGGAAATATAGAGCACAATATGCGGCCAACTAAGGATAAACCGTTCCAACCACTCTAACGTTTCAATATCGATATCATTGGACGGCTCATCAAGAAGCAGTACCGTGGGCTCTGTCATCAAAAGCCGCAACAGCTGGGCTTTGATTTTTTCCCCACCGGAAAGAGTAGAAAGTCTCTGTTCCCCGTAGAAAAACTCCGAAGAAAGCCCAAACTCTCCCGCCATTTTACTTAAATCCTTCGGGGTCTGCTCCCAAAAGGCCGGCTCCTCCGAGAAAAACTCATACAAGGTCTTTTCCTTATGTTCTGCCGGTAGCTCCTGCGCCAGATATCCCAGCCGTTCTCTGTTTTGTATACGCTCTCCCTGTCCTTCCGCATAGTCCTCAATGAGCTCCGGGTCGTATATCCACTTTAACACCGTAGACTTTCCGTTTCCTTCCTCTCCGATCATCACAGCCTTATCTCCGTCGTTTAACACCAAAGAAAAGTTCTGTACAATGGACCGCAAATCCTTTTTATGGGTAATGGTTAAATTTTTTATCTGTAACATAGTGCCTCCAATCCGAAGCCTGTAAGTTTTATCCATGCAGGCGATGCCTTGCACTCCCACGCACATCGCGGCACAGCCGCTCACTTTGCCTGCACGGAAAAAGTCTGCCTTCTTACCGAAAGCAGACTTACACAAATCAAACCTATCACTTTTCCTGTCCCGGAAATAGGGTTGTTCGCTACATACTCCTGTCACGCAACACTCACTATTCCCGATATACGGGCATCCAAAAGGCTCGGTACATAAGTGCGATAGTCTGATTTCGGCATACATAAACAAACCTATCTAAATCCTAGGCTTCTCTCTATCCTGTTTGTCATGTCCGAAGTAAACTATCTGTTACTCATTGCCTCACCTTACGCAACCTGCGCCTTTCTTTTTATTATCCTCATCTTATCACACAAGCAATCAAAATACAAGCACTATCTTTCTCTCCCTGTCTCCTGCGTTATAATACTATAACAGCCGTCTATTCAAAAAACAGCAGCTCGGAATCCCCCTTCTTCAGTCGTACTATGGAATCTACACTCCAAGTGGGCGTATCCAGATACATTGTTCTGTCATATCCGGTCCAGTAGAATGCAATGTCTTCATACGCCTCCGGGCATCCCACAACATAAACCACTCTGATTTTTCCGTCTTCCTCCATGGTGTCTCTCGTTTCCGTTGCCACCGTCAAGGAGAAGACACCGTTCTCTCCGTTCACCGTGTGAGGCTCTGCCAACGAATACGCCCTCGGCGAATATAATGCTCCCGTTCGTTTATCTACCACGCCGCTTATGGAATACGGCATAATCAACGCCCCCTCCGAACTATGCTCCGGCGTATAACAAAAGGTTGCTGTCATAATCTTTGTTCCGTCTCCCGGAAACTCCTCCGAAAGGGAAAACTCTACTTCTGTTTTCTTAAATTCCATGGAAGCTACCTTATAGGTTTTCGTTTCCGGATTTATGGTTCCGGTGGATACCGTTCCGAAATAGGTATGTTTTCCTTCGCCTCTTGCAGTCAGACCATGCTTATCAAAGTAGTGCTCTCCATCTCCGGCTTCCTCCAGGGCCGGCGTCTCTACCGGTTCCGTCTCTGTCCCGGTAGCCAGTCCTTCGTTTACACCGAACACAAGCAGGTCCGACTCTCCGTGACGGATATAATTTAATAGCTTCCAATTTCCCGCCCGTTCGGCATAAGACTCATTATCCGGACTTCCGGTCAGGTAAAATCCGGCATCCTCATAGTCCGCCGGGCAAACCACCGTATACTTCTCGGTATAATACGGGTATGTCAGGGACGGTTTCTCATATTCAAAGGTTATTCTTAACTCGTAGCTTTTTTCTCCCTGTTTTAACAGCGCGAATTGTTCCATTTTATCGGAGGACGGGAAGAACGCCTTTCCGCTTTTTAAATCTACAAATCCGCCCATAGTAGCGGTAGACCAGCCCTTCTTTTTATTGACAACCGGAATACTATGTAGCGTTGCACAAATCGTCTTGGTTCCGTCTCCGTTCTCCTCTTCGGTTACGGTAAATATCGCCTCGCACACTGCCGACTCTATGACATAGTTCCCGGCCGCATCCCAGCCGACGATTGAAAGCCCCTGATAATCATATCGTCCCGCACCCAATACCTTAATGCCGTTGGCCTCCATATAATTTTCCGCTACCGGCGTTGCGGTAGGCGCAGAAGTCGCCGTCGGCTCCGGCGTTGCGGTAGCCTCCGGTATTTCCGTAGGGGATGCCGCCTCTGTCCCCTTATCCTGCGGAGTCTTCTCCCCCGGATTTTTGTCGCAGCCGGCTGTTACCAGAGCTAATAGGGCTGCCGTTGCCACGATGTAAAGTCCTTTAAGTTTCATACTCGTCCCCTCCTTGGTATCAGCTTATCATTTTACCGAAAAAACATCAACTCATATTCCCAATGTTCGATTTCTTTTAAAGAGGACATTTCCGACTCATTCAAATACACATGCTCGTCCTCTTCTATTTCTGCATATGCAGTCATGCATAATACCGCATCATTATAGTCTTCCGGACAAATTAGCGTATATGTCGTACTGCATTTTACCATTCCGTCAACCGGTTCTTCCTCCACAGACTCTCTTCCCACCAATATGGTAAATTCCACTTCGTCCTTCTCCAACATATATAGATCTGCTAAAAAATATGTGCGTGGGCGATATACCAACCCTGTCCTTTTGTCTGCAATTGCGCACTTTATGTACGGTATCTTTACTTCATCCTCGGATACCATCTCAAACATATCAATTACATTCCACTGAATCTTCTTTGTACCGTCGCCCAACAACTCCTCCGTTATTGAAATCGTTGTCGTAAGTTCCTTCTCATTAAGAGCAACCGACTCCCAGCGTCCCTTTTCATCATTCCGCTTTCGCAACGCTTCCGTACCCAGCCAGGTATAGATTCCTTCTCCCTTGGTAGAATACCCCATTGTCTCAAAATAGTTCTCTTCCACCAATTCCGCCCCGTCTACCGGTTTCTTTTCCGGTTCGGTTGCCAACGCCTTATTTACACCGAACACCAACAGCTCCGTTTCTCCGTGACGGATAAAGTTTAACTTTTTCCAAAGACCCATACGCTCCGTGAACGCTTCATAGTCCGCAATACTGTCCCAACCGGTGATATAGAAACCTGCATCCTCATACTCGGACGGACATACCAACGTATACTTCTCCGTATAGTACGGACTTGTCGTCGACGGAAACTCATACTCCACCGCAAGCTGCAAGTCATATTCCTTCTCTTCTTGCTTTAACCGTGTAACCTGCGCAATCCCCGAATTCATCGGAACAAAGGACTTTCCGGTCTGTAAATCCACAAAGCCTCCCATTGCAAGGGCACTCCATCCACCGTTCTCCGCTACATGCGGAACCAGATTTAACGTAGCATAAATCATTTTCGTCCCATCTCCCCGGTCCTCTTCCTTCACTTCAAAGGAATACTCGGAATTTCCGAGGGTTACAACCGCCTCTCCATTCTCGTCCCATTCGGTTACAACAAGTCCCTCACAGGTGTGATGTCCTGCGCCCAACACCTCAATCCCGTTGGCCTCCATATAGTTTGCCGGTACCGGCGTTGCAGTCGGTTCCGGGGTAGCCGTAGGCTCCGGAGTAGCGGTTGCCTCCGCTGCTTCTGTAGGTGACGCCGCCTCTGTCACTTGATTCTCCGGGGCTTCTTCCCCCTGATTACTTCCGCAGCCTGCTGTTAAAGCCAACAGTGCTGCTGTTGCCAATACATAAAGTCCTTTGCGCTTCATACTTACCGTCTCCTTTGTGTGATAGTTTCGCTATTTCTCCTGCATTGTTTCCAGCCCTTCATTTACACCGAATACCATCATATCCGATTTCCCGTGACGAACGTAATGTAACAGTTTCCAAACACCGGCACGTTCCTGATATGCTTCATTATCCTCGTTCCAGCCGGCAAAATAAAATCCCGCATCCTCATACTCCGACGGGCAAACCAAGGTATACCGCTCCGTATAATAGGGATTAATTACAGACGGCCTTTCAAATTCCAGCAAAAGCTGCAGTTCGATTTCTTCCTCTTCCCGGGTTAAAAGAGTGGTATGGGGCTGGTCCGGCATCATAGGAAAGAATGTCTTTCCGGTCTGCAAATCCACAAAACCACCCATCACATACGAACTCCAACCGGCCGGGGACATATACGGAACAACGCTCAACGTCGCCCGGATAATCTTCGAGCCGCCTCCCACGTCCTCTTCCTCCACTTGGAACCGATACTCACAATCCGCAAGTGCCACAACCGGTTCTTTGTTCTCATCCCATCGTTCTGCGATATAGCCCTTGCAGGTATGCCACCCCGCACCCAACACCTCAATGCCTTTGGCCTCCATATAATTTGCCGGTACCGGCGTCGCGGTGGGTTCCAAGGTAGCCGTTGTCTCCGGGGTAACGGTGCCCTCCGGTAATCCCGTAGGCGATACTGCCTCTGTCACCTTTTTCTCCCTGTTTTCTCCTCTCGGATTACTTCCACAGCCTGTGAACAAGGCTAACATGGCTACCGTCGCCAATGCATACAGTCCTTTGTGTTTCATAATGGTCTCCCCCGTTCCTGTGTAAATCACAAGGTAAATTTAACTTACCATTATATTACCACCTGTTTCCCTGTTATGTCAATAGTATTTACCAATTAATTTACACTTTTTACGTTTTAACTCCATAACTCACTCTTTTTCGAAGAATATTACCGCATTCCCTCGGTTGTCGGCACCCGAAACAACCCGATTTCCGGCGGATATACCGTAAATATCATAAAGGCGGCTACCAACACATACATTACAATCCTGAGCACCTTAGAAGCCTTATTCTTGCAAGTCATAGCCAACCGATACACCGCAAAATACGCCACCAGCACACTGATGACATACACCGCTATATTTACCCAAGCCACATGATATCCGAGAATCCCCGAATAGGTGTAAAACAGAGTCGGAATCATTGCCAGTCCCACCAATATCCCGGTAAACATAGCGTTATAAATACAAGGATACTGCCGCTCCATCCGTTTCCCCGCCACCAGTGCAAACAAGAACATCGGAAAGAACAAAAGCTTCATATGCTCCCAGGTAGACTCGTTCACCGGAAAGAACAACCCAATCAAGAAACCGCCGCCCGTCCAGTCGTACACAAAGTGAGACAAAATACCGAGCACTGTAGTCACAAAAAATCCGATGACACAAAACTTTTTTAAGTCATTCATACAAATACCCCCGAACCTTGCAAACTGTAATAATAACAGTTTACGCAGGTCGGGGATGGATTATAACATAAAAAAGAAGGATGACCGAAGCCATCCTTCTTCAAAAATCTTCTTATAAAACTTAGAACTTGCCAGCCTCTGCTGCTTCCTGAATGGAAACTGCTACAGCTACGGTCATACCAACCATCGGGTTGTTACCTGCACCGATAAGACCCATCATTTCTACGTGAGCCGGAACGGAAGAGGAACCTGCGAACTGTGCATCGGAGTGCATACGACCAAGGGTATCGGTCATACCGTAGGAAGCCGGACCTGCTGCCATGTTATCCGGATGAAGGGTACGTCCGGTACCACCGCCGGAAGCTACGGAGAAGTACTTCTTACCAGCTTCGGTTCTTTCCTTCTTATAGGTACCTGCTACCGGATGCTGGAATCTGGTCGGGTTGGTGGAGTTACCGGTAATGGAAACGTCTACGTTCTCCTTCCACATGATTGCAACGCCTTCCGGAACGCTGTTTGCGCCGTAGCAGTTAACCTTTGCACGAAGTCCCTCAGAGTAGGACTTACGGAATACTTCCTTAACCTCGTTGGTATACGGATCGTACTGGGTCTCAACATAGGTGAAACCGTTGATACGGGAGATGATCTGAGCTGCGTCCTTACCGAGACCGTTTAAGATAACGCGGAGCGGCTTATTACGAACCTTGTTAGCCTTCTCTGCGATACCGATTGCGCCCTCAGCTGCTGCGAAGGACTCGTGACCTGCTAAGAAGCAGAAACAGTCGGTCTCTTCCTCAAGGAGCATCTTACCGAGATTACCGTGACCGAGACCTACCTTACGGGTGTCTGCTACGGAACCCGGAATACAGAATGCCTGTAAACCTTCACCGATTGCTGCTGCAGCGTCTGCTGCCTTCTTGCAGCCCTTCTTGATTGCGATTGCAGCACCTACAATGTAAGCCCAGCAAGCGTTCTCGAAGCAAATCGGCTGAATGCCCTTAATCTGATCATAAACGTTCAGACCGGCATCCTTCGTAATCTTTTCAGCTTCTTCAATGGAAGCAATGCCGTACTCTTTTAATACAGCGTTGATTTTGTCTATTCTTCTTTCATATGATTCAAACAAAGCCATGATATGTATCCTCCTGATTTATTATAGATTATTCCTTTCTCGGGTCGATAATCTTGACAGCGTCTGCTACACGACCATACTGACCCTTAGACTTCTCGTAAGCGGTGTTCGGATCGTCACCCTTCTTGATGAAATCCGTCATCTTACCAAGGTTTACGAACTGATAACCGATGATCTGGTCATCAGCATCAAGAGCGATACCGGTTACATAACCTTCTGCCATCTCAAGGTAACGC
>JAFYMC010000020.1 GCA_017556805.1 Lachnospiraceae bacterium
AGAGCGCAGATTACAACGGGTGCGACAACTACAATTAACCAGATTACTGGAAGAATGCTTGATGTTGTTAAGCTTCCTGTACCAGATTTAGATACAATAAATGAGTTTACTTCATTTGTTCATCAAGTCGACAAATTGAAATTTTTACTTATCATAAGCCAGAGGATATATAAAGAAGGAGGGAACAGATTTGGAAACAAATTTTGATTACCTGTTAGCGAAAAAAGAATATAAGGGATTTGCTGCTCAGGCGGTTGAAGCAGAGAAAAGTCTTGCGATTTCTCCGGCAACTTGTGCAATTTTGTCCAGAAGAGCATTAGAGTTGGCGGTAAGATTTGTTTTTTCGTATGATGCAGATTTGCAACTTCCTTATCAGGACAATATATCGAGTTTGATTCATGAAAAATCTTTCCGCGACATTGTTGAGCCGCGTCTGTTTCCTATGCTTAAGTATACGATTCATCTTGGAAATGTTGCTGTACATACGAATAGCAATATCAAGCGTGATGAGGCAATTATTTCGTTACGTGATTTGTTTGAGTTCTGTGATTGGATTGATTTTTGTTATTCTGAGGAATATGAGGAGAGAACCTTTGACGAGACACTTCTTGTATCCGGTGATGAGAAACGCGTAAAAGCAGAAGAGCTTAAAAGGCTGTATGATAGTTTAAGCAGTAAAGATGTGAAACTGGAACAGATTCTTCGGGAGAATGAAGAACTGCGTAAGCAGATGGCAGAAGAACGCAAGGTACATACGCAGACCCGAGAATTCCATGTAGATATGATGAGCGAGGCAGAAACCCGAGCGAGATATATTGATGTTGAGTTGCAGGAAGCCGGTTGGGTCATAGGAAGAAATTGTTCCATTGAGGAGCCGGTTACCGGTATGCCGAATCCTACCGGTACAGGATATGTGGATTATGTTTTATGGGGAAAAGATAATTTGCCTTTGGCTGTGGTAGAAGCGAAAAAGGCGTCTGTAGATGCAATTGTAGGTAGTCAGCAGGCGAAGTTGTATGCAGATTGTTTGCAAAACAAGTATGGGCGTAGACCGCTTATTTTTACCACCAATGGTTTTGAGTTTTATTATACGAATGATGCTTGCGGCTATCCGAGAAGACAAGTGTCTGGCTTCTTTACGCAGGAAGAGTTACAGTTAGAAGTAGACCGAAGAGAACGGCGGATTTCTTTGGAACGTATTGAAATCAGTGATAAAATCACAAACAGGCCGTATCAGAAAGAGGCAATAACGGCGGTATGTGATGCAATCGCAAAGAAGCATAGAAAAATGTTGATTGTACAAGCAACCGGTTCAGGTAAAACCAGAGTTAGTATCAGCATTGTGGATGTATTAAGACGGCATAACTACGTGAAGAATATTCTGTTTTTGGCGGATAGAACTGCACTTGTAAAACAGGCGAAAAATAGCTATACAAGCTTGTTGGAAGATTTAACCTGTTGTAATTTATGCGATAGTAAGGACGACCCGGAAAGTTCGAGAATGATTTTTTCAACCTATCCGACGATGATGAATGCAATCGATGAAAAGAAGAATAAGTTTGGTGAGAGACTGTTTTCACCGGGGCATTTCGACCTTATCATTTGTGACGAGGTACATCGTTCGGTTTATCGAAAGTATCAGGAGATTTTTGAGTATTTTGATGCTATGCTGTTAGGAATGACAGCAACTCCGAAGAATGAGATCGACAAGAATACATACGGTGTATTTGACCTGGAGCGAGGTGTTCCTACCTTTGCTTATGAGCTGGAAAAGGCAGTAGAAGAAGGATATCTTGTAAATTATTCCACACTGGAATACAAGACAAAGATTATGGAAGACGGTATCCATTATGATGAATTGTCCGAGGAGGAGAAGGAGGATTTTGAAGAGACCTTTGCTTATGATGATATGGTGGATGAGGATATTTCCAGTTCCGCAATCAATACATGGTTATTCAATGAGGACACAATCGATACGGTTCTGAAAGAGTTGATGGAAAAAGGTTTGAAGATAGAAGGCGGAGACAAGCTTGGCAAAACGATTATCTTTGCGAAGAACAGTTTGCATGCCCAAGTAATTGTGAAACGCTTTAATGCACTCTTCCCGGAATGCGGTGGAGACTTTATTAAGCAAATTGATTACAGCATAAAGTATTGTGACACCTTGATTGATGACTTTAGTACGAAAGAGAAAATGCCGCAGATTGCTGTGTCAGTAGATATGTTGGATACCGGTATTGATATTCCGGAAATCTTGAATTTGGTGTTATTTAAGAAGGTGCGCAGTTATGCGAAGTTCTGGCAGATGATCGGACGAGGAACCAGACTTTGTCCTGATTTATTGGGAGCCGGGCTTGATAAGGAGCGTTTCCTGATATTTGATTTCTGCAACAACTTTGAGTATTTCAGAGTGAATACAAACGGAAGTGAAACCGGAATTCAGGAGACTCTTTGTGAGAAGATTTATAACACGAAGACGTTGATTTGCAGAGAGTTACAGGCACCGGTATATGCGAAAGATAAGCCGTATATTACCTATAGAATGGAATTGGTGTCCGGTCAACATAAAGCAGTGGTTGAACTGGATAATAACAGTTTTATGGTAAAACGGCACTTAAGATACGTGGAAAAGTTCCGTGAATTGTCCAACTGGAACGGTCTTGAAACGGTTGAAGTTTCGGAAATTAGGGAACATGTATCACCGTTAATAAAGCCGAAAAAGGAAGATGAACTGGCAAGAAGATTTGACTATCTTATGTACAGCATCAAACTAGGACTATTGCAAAGCAAGAACGTACAGACGCCGATTAATATTGTTATTTTCACTGCAGAGCGATTATCCGCAAAGTATTCGATTCCACAGGTTGAGAAACAGAGAGAAATTATAGAGCGCGTACAGTTGCCGGAATTCTGGGAAGATGTAACGATTATGGAACTGGATACGGTAAGAATTGCATTGCGTGATTTGCTGCAGTATTTGGATAAGTTAGTACGTCCGATTTATTATAAAAACTTTACAGATACCATTATCGATATGAAAGAGGGGGAGCCGATTTATGATTCCAGCGACCTTAAGGATTATCGGAAGAAGGTTGAGTTTTATTTGAAGGAACATGGTAGCAGTCTGTGTGTGTATAAACTTCGGAATAATAAGAAACTGACCGCGGCGGATTTGAAGGCTCTTGAAAAGATCTTGTGGCAAGACCTGGGTACAAAATCCGATTATGAAAAGGAATACGGAGATACTCCAATCGGTCACTTGGTTCGTAGAATTGTTGGTGTAGACCGGGCTGCGGTGAACGAAGCATTCAGTGAGTTCCTTACAGAACAGAGACTAAATGTAAATCAGATTCGCTTTGTAAATCTGATTGTTGACTACATTGTTGCAAACGGAAACATCGATGATAGCAAGGTGTTGATGGAAGAACCGTTCCGTTCTGTGGGTAGTATTACTACGCTGTTTAAGGATGATATGGGAACAGCAAAACGTATCATGGATGTTGTAGCAGAGATAAAGCGTAACTCGGAGGAGATTGCGTAGAGGAAGGAGGATGAAAAAGTGATATTTTATCAGTGAACTGTAACATGGATGCAAAAACGTGTAGAAAATAATGGAATGGTATGTTAAAATATGTTTGTCAGTTAAATTGTAGGAGGTACATAGGTGAAAGCGATAAGTTTGATTAATATGAAAGGCGGAGTGGGAAAAACAACCATGGCTGTAAATATAGCGGATTGTCTTTCGCGCAGATATGGAAAGCGTGTGTTGTTAGTAGACGTAGACCCGCAATATAATGCTACGCAGTGTTTAATGAAGGCAGAAGATTATTATGAGTATAAAATATCTAATAAGGACACAATAATAGAGATTTTTGAAAGGGAAAGTCACCTTGAAGTAAGTGTTGTTGAAGGAAATATAGACAAAGAACCTAATGCAATTGATGAAATTGTGCCGTTCTCTGTTAGTGAGAAGTTTGATCTTATTCCTGGGGCGTTAGATTTATATAAGATAGAGATGTCGGCTGGTGAAGGAAAAGAATTTGGAATTAAGCAATATTTGGCTACTGTAGAAGAGAAATATGACTATGTAATTATTGATACACCGCCTACACCATCTGTATGGATGACGAGTGCGTTATTAGCATCAGACTTCTATTTAATTCCAACTAAGGCTGATCCAATTAGTTTGACAGGAATTGATTTGTTATATACGATTATTGAGACTAAAACTAGGCGGTATGGTTTGTCTGGGTTAAAATGTTGTGGTGTAGTCATAACTGTTGCAGAGCGTAGTACTATAAATTATCAAAATGCGCAGGCAAATCTGAAGGCAAATGCAAGATGGAAGAATAAATTATATACATATTCGCTGTGCAAACGAGTAGATATGGCTCGAGAACAATTGAATCAGAAATTTATTTTAGACATGAGTGATACGCAGATTAAAAGTGACTTAAACAATATTGTGAAAGAGATGTTGAGCAGAATTGGAGATGATGTTGATGAATAAAAAGAAGAATGAGCAGTGTGTTGAGAAGTTTTTGAATTTTGCTGAGGAATTATCATGGCTTTTAGATAATTATAAAGGGTTAAAAATCGAAGAAACAGTGATGCAAATAAGAGAAGGTCTAAATAATGAGGGAACATCGGTATGGGGGAATGATTTGATAGTAAGAAAAAGTACGCGCTCTCTAGTTGGGATTTTCCCGGAACTGTTTCAGAATAAGGTGCTATTTCCTTCTAATCAAGCGATTATTGAATTTGCAAATGAAGTTTTGCAGATGAGAATTAATCCTTCTAAAAATCGTTCGAAAACAGAGATTATTGGAGAAATAGTATGTACCACATATATTCTTACAGAGGCCGAGATAGAAAAAGTAGTAAACGCGTTGAATAAGATGGTTGATAATGAGAATGTTGTAAAGAAAGTAAAAGAGATGAAGCGAAACAGTACATTTTCGTGGAATGAAATAATACAGAAGTTGGCGGAATAAAATATATGAATAAATACATTGAAGATGATGCAGAAAGACTGATTGAATATTTTGAGAGTTATGAACTTAAACATGTATTTTCAAATAAAGAGTTTGTAGACGAATATAGGAAAGTACATAAAAAAGTGTTAGGGTATTTGGTTGTTTTTTCTGAGATAGACAAACAAAATATTGATAAACATCGATTTCAAGAACAAGCATTATACTACTTGAAGGAAAGTGTATCGGATGTGTTGCAATCTTTTTTTATATGGGTTAATGGTGCATATAAAGGTGCAGATTTATTGTTGAGAAGTTCGATAGAAAATTTTAATAAGGCAATAATCGGAAATGTGAATTCAGATGTATACACTGAGAAAAGCGTATATAAGATATTTGATTGCGCAAAACTGATGAAGGAATATCAAATTTTGATAGGGAAAGAAAAGATGGTAGAAGTATTGCATAGGATATATAGTGAACTATGTAAATCTACACATACAGCGACGACGGATGATATGGATCATATTACAGCCTTAAAACTTTTGCCTATGTACGAGCCTCAAAAGACAAAAGAGTATAGAAAGATGTTTGAAATAATACTAGATACATACTTGGGTTTTTTTTTGGCAAATCATAGGGATATTGTGAATGATATGTATAGACGTAATGAGGATTTATTTTATGATATTCTATCTAAAAATGTTATAAGAAGTGTTATAACGTGTTAATGCTAAAGGTGATTCCACCCAAACGAAACTTCCTACCATGGTTTCGGCGCAATTGCCGCAATCGCAGATGAGGCAAAGGCATGTGGAGTTAAGAAGGCGTTCGTGTGCTCCGCCCCGGACTAGTAGAAGTTCGGTGTGACCAAGAATGTGTATGATGTCCACCATGCCGAAGAGCCTGACGGCGGCGACGAGTATGGATGCCTTGACCCATGACATCGAGGGTTATATTACCGGCGGGGCTTGGGAGTTGTCCGATATGTTCCACTTAAAGGCAATCGAGATTATTGCCCGTTCCCTGCGTGCTGCGGTGAAGGATGAGGCTGCCGGTATGGAGGGCATGGCTCTCGGCCAGTACGTGGCAGGTATGGGCTTTTCCAACGTAGGCCTCGGTATCGTGCATTCCATGGCCCATCCGCTGGGTGCAGTGTATGACACGCCGCATGGTGTGGCCAATGCGGTTATTTAACTGACGATGCGTGCCGTCCGGGCAACCCGAAGGAGACCAGCGTGGCGGATATTACGAAGCTGTATGAGTCGTTGATTTAAGGGATTGATAGAATCAGAAAATTGAAAAAGCTCTTGTCGTCGGATGCGGGTGATGCGGCCGGGGCAAGAGCTTTGGTAGTTTGTTTGGATGCCAAGAGGGCCTTCAGACGGGCGATTTTGGCGTCTTTTTCGGCAATTTGGTTAAGTTACTGTGCGTTCATTTCTGCCTGTACCTGTTCATACAACGGAAGGATAGCCTCCACAGTTTCTTCCAACTCATCGGCAATTTGTTCTATAGATTTGCCTTTTGCGACTTTCTTTTGGATTAAGGTGAGCAAACGAAGACGGTCACCTTGTTCAATGCCTTGTGCCAGTAATTGATCTGTTAAAGTCTCGTATACTTGTCCGCCCATGGTAATTGCCTCCATTCGTTCTCGTGTTTCTGCGTGTCCGCGGAAAAGGTGGTTGTCGATTTTTCTGATGTGGCTGATAAGTTCTGTATAAATCAGTCCTTTTTCTTCCCCTACGGCCTGTTCCAAACGTGTACGAATGTCAAGAAGTTCTTCCAGTAAAATAAGTGAGGATTCTTCATCACGACACAGAGTCGGAAGCGCCTTTTCATAACGCATAAAGTAGTAAGGGAGCAGTGCCAGAAGATTTTTTTCAAAAATTTCATCTTTGGTGTATTCTTGTGCTTTGATAATAGGAATACCGTAGGTGTGAACTGTGTCATCCTGAAAAAGAATGTGTACACACGCTTTTTCTTTTGTGTTGCTGTTATGACGAAGGTAGATTACGCAAGAATGTGGGAATTGCATTTCGTAATCGTGTTCGGAGCCCTCTGAAAACGCCACTTCTTTTGCACTTTGTAGAGCAAGAGCCATATCATGCTCAATAATTCGTAAAGCGATAGTGCGATCCGTAGTGCTTTGACATTCTAAGTGGTAATGCTTATCCCGAATGCCTAAAACGCAATCGGTAATGGACACGCCGCTTTTTGTAAAGTGCTCATTTTTTAACTGGGTAATCGGTTCGTCGTCCGGGTAATCCGTGGAAAAGACCTCGTTAATAAGCGGAATCATAATCTCCGGTATCCGTTCCAGCATCGTACGGAAAACATCATCAAAAACAGCAGTACTTTCGTGTAAATCAGTTATTTTTTTCATTTCTACTTCTCCTTTGATTGTAATATGTTTTTTTGTTTTTTGCAAGTGCGTATTACAATAAATCACCCCTCCCTGAATGAAAGTAGTATGGTGTGGGAAAAACCGGCAGAACCCCGCCGAAGAAACAGAGTGAAAGTATGCCTCGACACGCGCGCTGTGTCGGAAAAGCAGTACTCTGTTATGAGATTATTATACCTCAACCATCGCCCGTCAGGCAAGAAAAATCCCTTCGTCGAAAGTACCGAAAATTCCCGCATTTTTTGTGGAAATTGCCCAATGAGAAAAGGGCAAAATTTTAAAAGAAATATTAAATTAGATTTCAAATTAGTGATTGAATCTGCTTGCTTTTTGTGGTAAAATATCCCTCGAAGGCATTTGTGGATATACGCATTGCCAAGTAAAGTTTCAGAACGATCAGGAGGTAAGTTTTATGGGTATTATGGAGCGTCCGTTGGTGACGAAGACGGCCGACGGTGGTAAGTATTGGGAGCACACCTATGAGAAGTTTTATTTGAAGGCGTATTTGCCGGCTACGGAGATTGACGGTCAGGTGAATAACTACACCTTCCGTGCGCCGCTTCTTCTCGTATTCGAGGAGAACAAGCAGAGCATGGAGGATGCGATTGCTTTTGCGAAGAAGAGCGGTCTGGCGGATATTGCGTCTGCGGTGGACAGTAGCGTGCTTTTCGTATATCCGACCTGCGAAGGCGGCTGGGCCAATGCAACGGAGGAGTTGTATGCGTCTTTGATTGCCGAGGTAAAGATGGATCCGCGTTACGAGGACGGTATCGTAGAGCAGCATGATTTCTTTAAGAGAGAGTTCAAGGGTTTCTTTATCCGCGGTGCGATTTTCAGAGCGGATATTTACAGCTACGGAGCGTCCGCGGATTACGTGGCGAAGAACCTGCTTAAGACCTTAAACGGTGAGTATTTGTGGGGACCGGGCGAGATTACCCCGGCCATGTGTTCCATGGAAAAGCTCAGTGTGGTTCCGCAGGTAGAGCGTAAGGATATCGGTATTTTAAGCGTAGGCAATTCCGACGAGGTGAATGCGGCATTTGCAGGCTGTGAGAACCTGCTTGTAAAGGCGGAGGCTGACTATAAGGCTGATTTTGCGGCATTTGTTCGTAAGTTTAAGATGTGGTGCGGTAAGATGGAAATCGAACCGGATTTCCCGGCAATGAACATGACTGAGGAGGCTGGCAGTGTTATTGTTAAGACCTCTCCGGACAATATGGGACAGTTCAAAGGCACCGAGACCCATCCGGTAGGCTATTTTGCATATTATAACAACGATTTATTTGACAAGGGGCCGGCACCGCTTATGATGGGCTTCCACGGCGGCGGAGACACTTCCATGTACTTGACCTTTGTGGCAGGCTGGTATGAGATTGCTCACAGATACGGCTTCCTGTTCGTGTCTTTAGAGAATCACCAGAATGTGACCGCTACCGAGGTAATGGAGGTCATCGAGGACCTGAAGAAGAAGTACAACATCGACGAGAAGCGCATTTACGCAACCGGCTTCTCCATGGGTAGCGGTAAGACCTGGAATATGTATCAGGAGTACCCGGAGGCCTTTGCGGGACTTGCTCCGGCCAGCGCATTGTTTCCGGTAAAGAACAACCCGATGGCGCAGTCCAACAGCGGAAGATTCAACACAGACGTTCCGGTGCCGATTTTCTACTCCGGCGGCGAGAAGTCCCATTTGCCGGAGCTTGCGTTCCAGGCAGAATCCGGACTTGAACGCATCCAGTACTGTGCGGAGACCAACAAGTTAAAGAAGAAGTTTGATAAGTTGTCTTACGCAGACAAGGATAATTGGGCACAGCCGATCTGGGGTATCGAGGGTGACCGTGTTGAGGTGGTGCACGACGATTCCCGTGGCAGCGATTTGACCATCCACTACTTTGACAGTGAGGACGGTGTTTGCCGTACTGCGTTTGCAAGTGTCAGCGAGCAGGTGCACGAGTGCAGACATCATACCAACGAGAACGCGTGGAAGTTCATTTCCCGGTTCACAAGATAAGTATTCAGAGGGGATATTTTTATACAGCCCGGAGGGGCCGAAGGACAGCCGTCACATAATGTGACGGCTGTTTGTTTGCTCTGTCGAAAATTTCGACAGAGCAAACAAACAGCCGGGGATCGCACTGCGGCGGATTGGAATTTGTCGCTTGAAGCGACCCGCCGCAGGCGGAGAATCTCGCAGACAAGATTCTCATTTGAAAGGTTTGACATCCCGCTGAAACAAGTGTATGATAGATAGTGTGAGAAATGCGAAAGAGTATGACGCGTCAAGGCGCTTTGTCATAGAGTTTAGGAGGATTTTATGGAAGTTAAGTTTCATCTGCCGGGGTTACGCAGAAATTACCCGTTAAATGTGATGTTTTTAGGTATGTTAAAGGGACATCCGGAGTATTTCAGAGAGGGTGTGAAGATTGCATCCTGCTTCGGGGAGTTTCCGACCTCTCTTTGGAACGGCGGCCGCAATTCCAGAGCGGACCAGTGCAGTCCGGATTATATTAAGGGTGTGATTCAGTCCCTGAACCAGTGGGGGATTCCGGTGCGTTTTACCTATACGAATATGCTGCTTGAGGAGGAGGATTTGAAGGACCCGTATTGTAACTTCTGTCTGAAGGCGGCGCACAACGGTTTGAACGGCGTGATTTTGGTGTCTCCGTTGTTGGAGGCCTATGTCCGCGAGAATTATCCGGGGATGAAGATTACCAGCTCCACCTGTAAGCAGATTAAAGGTGCGGAGGGCGTCAATGCCGAACTGGCAAAGGGTTATGATTTGGTGGTTCTGGATTATAACATGAATAATCAATTCGAGGAGCTGGAAAAGATTACGGATAAGGGCAGATGCGAGATCTTGATTAATGCGGCCTGTGAGCCGAATTGTGCAAGACGCGGTGCCCATTATCGTCACATCTCCGAGAACCAGAAGAATATTGTAAAGAACATGAGCCTGCCGCCGGAACAGCAGGTACAGTTAAAGCCGTGGGAGTGTAAGTTCTGTGCCGGTGCCCAGCAAAACGTGCACACCATCAAGGAGTTCTGCACCTACGTTTCTCCGGAGGACATCTGGGAGAAGTACGTGCCGATGGGCTTCAATAATTTTAAAATTGAGGGCCGTACCGATGACTTTTTCGTGGTATTGGAGGCCTATTGCCACTACATGATTAAACCGGAGTACCAGGGCCAGGTGCGTTTGCTTCTGCTCCGCAATCTGCAGGAGGCAAGGATTGTCCAGGTGGCTCAGCCGTCACAGATGAGGTAGGAGAGCGTGCGTTGTATGAGAGAGAAAATTAAAATTTTATTCGTTTGCCATGGCAATATTTGCCGTTCCACCATGGCAGAGAGTGTCATGACGTATTTAGTGCGTCAGGCTCACTTGGAGCATTTATTTGAAATTAATTCCGCGGCGACGAGCCGTGAGGAAATCGGCAATTCACCCCATTACGGTACGGTGAATGAATTGCGGTTCCGGGGGGTACCGGTGGTGCCGCACCGGGCGGTGCAGATGACCAAGGCCGACTATGACTATTATGATTATTTAATCGGGATGGATACCGCAAATATCCGCAACATGACCCGGATTGCAGACGGGGACCCGGACGGAAAGATTTATAAGCTTTTGACTTTTGCGGGGGAGAGCTTTGATGTGGCGGACCCGTGGTATACGGGGGATTTTGCGTCTACCTACCGGGATGTAACCAAAGGCTGTCAGGCGCTTTTGAAACTATTAAACGAAAAGGCAGAATAACGGGAAAATCAGATAAATGCAGTGAATTGGAGAAGGGAGTATCGGCATGGTTTGTAAGAAGTGCGGAAATCACATTGCAAAGGGAGAACGCTTTTGCGGAAAGTGCGGAAGCGGTGTCGGAATGGACGATACGGTGTACCGCGTGGTTTGTGAGGTAAAAAAAGCGGTGACCGGTAAGGATGATTGTATCAAAAAGGCGTTTGCGGCGATTTTGTCCGGCGGGCATATTTTGATTGAGGATGTGCCGGGAGTGGGAAAGACCACGCTTGTGATGGCCTTTTCCAAGGCTCTTTCGCTGGATACCCGCCGGGTACAGTTTACACCGGATGTGATGCCGGCGGATATTTTAGGTTTTAATATGTACCAGAAAGACACCGGAACCTTTGTGTACTATGAAGGTGCCATTATGTGTAATTTGTTTCTGGCGGATGAGATTAACCGTACTTCCCCGAAAACCCAGTCGGCGCTTCTTGAGGTTATGGAGGAGGGAAAGGTGACGGTGGACGGCGAGAGCCGCAAGGTGCCGGAGCCTTTTGTGGTAATGGCGACCCAGAACCCGAAGGGGAGTGCGGGTACCCAGCTTTTGCCGGAGTCCCAGCTGGACCGTTTTATGATTTGCATGAGTATGGGGTATCCGGATGTGGCGGATGAAGTGGAGATTTTAAAGGGAAAGAGCGGTACCATGGAGCAGGTGGTGCGTCCGGTAATTGACAGGGAGCAGCTTCTCTCCATTATGGAACAGGTAAACAAGGTGCAGGTCAATGATGCGATTTATGCGTACGTTGCCCGGTTATCTAAGAGTACGAGAGAGCATGCGTATATTGATTTGGGCTTAAGTCCCCGCGGTTCCATTGCGGCGGTACGTATGGCAAAGGCCTGGGCCTATCTGGAAGGCAGGGATTATGTCCTGCCGGAGGATGTGGTGAGTATTTTCCTTGATATTGCAAAGCATCGTATTGTGCTGAATACGAAGGCCCGTGTGGCCCGAGTGACGGAAGGAGCGGTGCTGGAGGAGGTTTTGGCGCAGACCCAGCAACCGGCATCTTATATGAAGAGGGAAGAGTATCGTGGGTAGTTTTCTTGTATTGGCAGGCAGTATCCTGTTGACGGGATATTTTGCAATGATGTATGAGAGTGCGGAGTTAATGTTACTTGTGTATTTGCAGGCAGCACTTTTTGTGCTGTCTTTTTTTACGGTGATTTACCGGAAATGTACCGTGCGCGGCAGCCTTGAGGTGCCGGTGGGGATTGCGGAGCCGGACAAGGAGAATCTGGTGAAGCTGGTCATTACGAATAAAGGATTTCTTCCCATGACCCGGATGGAGGCCCTTGTGTCGGTAGAGGATGAGTGTACCGGGAAACGGACAAAGGAATGGATGAAGACAGGCACGGTATTGCGGGGAGAGACGGTCTTTGTACGGTCGGTGGCATTTTCCGGCACCGGTACCTATAAGGTGCGGTTAAAAAAGCTTAAGGTGTATGATTTTACCGGACTTTTTTCGGGAAAGGTGAGGGCAAAGGCGGAACGGAAGGTACAGGTCATGCCTCGGCTTCATCAGATTCCGGTGCGTCTCGGTCTGTCGGTGCGGAACTTTTTCGGGGAGTCGGAGGCCTACGATGACATGTTTCCGGGGCACGATAACAGTGAGCTGTTCGATGTGCGGGAATATCAGAAGGGAGACCGCCTGCAGAATATTCATTGGAAGCTGACGGCAAAGCAGGATGAGCTGATGGTGAAAGAGCATTCCCAGCCGAAGGCCTGTCCGGTAGTATTGTTTCTGAAGGTACATCCCACAAAGCAAATGAAACGGAAGGAACGGATGATTCCGTATTTGGAGGCGGCTGCCGGGCTGGTATTTTCCCTGGTGGATGCGGAGTGCCCTCATTACGTGGTCTGGTTTGATAAGGAGTTGCAGGATATTGTGCGGTTGCGGGTAGATGACGAGGAACTGCTGTTTTATTTTTTAAATATTCTGATGGATATCGAATGGGCACAGCCCAAGGAGGATATTGTACTTCGGTATCGGGAAAAGTACAAGAGGGAGCCTTATGTATGGGGCATATCACTGGATGAAAAACTGGTGTTGAAAAAGGAAGATGAGGTGCTGGCGCAGTTGTCCGAAACGGAGATTGCACAATCGTTATCACAGGTGGAACTGGTGTTATAGTAAAGGGCGGATTGTATGAAAAGAAAGCGGAAGATACGATGGGGAACCCCTGTCGGAATCAAACAATTTCATAGTGCGTGGTTCGGAACGGAACGCTCTTTTGCGGGAGAGTTTTCCCTGTTTTTGTTGTGCACGCTTTTATTGTTCGGGGCGGCTTTCGGAATGTTGCAATCCATGTTTGAGTGGCAGCTGTTTACCGGAGGAATGCTGTTTCGTATCTTTTTTATAACGATGCTTGTGAGCGGACTGACAGAGGCAGCCGGTCTGTTAAAACCGCGCTTTTGTACATTGGCCCGGGGCGGGATTTTATTGGCCGGCGCGGCGTGGGGCTTGTTTTATTTGTTCCGGACCAAGCAGGGAGAGGAGATTTTATACGGCCTGCAGGCAGTGGCAAACGGGTATGTGACTCATTGGAACCGGTACTACGGCACCTCCTTCCGGTTGGCAGCCGGGGATGTGCTTCATTTGGAGGAAGCGTTGGGCTTTGCGGCCGGAGGGCTGTGTTTTCTTTTGGTCTGGTACGGCAGAGTCCGGAAAAAATCCGGCGTAGCGGTGTTTGCTCCGTTCTTGGCGCTTGTGGCAGGTCTTTTGGTAGGAGTGACACCGACGGGACTTAGTTTGCTTGTGGCGGTGGCTGCGGTTTTTTTTGCAAATGCGGCGGCCTTCCGGAGACCGGCATTTTTGGCGGCACCGGATAAGCAAGGACGCGGGGAAGGAAGATTACTTCCGTTTCTCTGGGTGCCGGTGGCAATCGGTCTGTTTGTGATTTGTATTTTTATTGCCCGCGTGGGTGAGGATTCGGCGTCGGAGCGGGTGGTAGACGGAAAGCTGAGATTGCAACGGAAAAATAAAGAGATTTTGCAGGAGATTACCGATTGGACCGGTTGGCAGGAGGTAAACGTGGCCAAGTCGGTGGAGCGTGCCGTGAGGGAATTCCTGAAGCGCCGGGATGTGGAGACAAAGAGTAATCCGGAGGCAAATTTTGCCAGATTGGATAATGAGATGCCGGAGTATGAGGATGTGGCGGTAGTCAAGGTAGTCTTGGAGAAGAAGCCATCTTCCGGAGCGTACTTGATCGGATTCTATGCCGATGCGTATGAGGACGGTGTTTGGGATACGGATGTAAGAGCCTTTGAGAAGGTTTGTGAAACGGCGGGATATGACCCGAAATTTGTGGCGGATGAATTGATTACGCTGGCTGCGGACCGGATTGCACGGCATTACGGAAAGGAGTCACTGGCTGAGTTTACTTATCGGGGAATTAACGGATGGATGTATTATGCGAAGGCCAACCGGATTAAGACCTATATGCCGTATTTTGCGGAGGTGACGACGGAGACCGGGGTGACGACAGAAGGAGACAGTCGATATATCAAGGAAAAACATATTACAAAAGTGCCGTTTGCTGTTTGGAATTATGATGTGGATGAATTAATCGGTGTGGTGTTCCGCGGAACGGAAACCGGACATGCCTGGAAAAAGGCCGCTTGGGAGTTGTGGTACGAGGACTATGTGACGGAGGCGTATGTTAAGGTGCCCGGAAATATGCCACAGGTGGAAGCGGTTGCAGCGGAAATCGAAACCTGGGACCGGGATTTCTTTTTGATTAAGGACCGGTATTCCGTAAATTTTGACCGTATGAATAAAGCTTATCAGGTGGCAGACTGGATGCGGCGGAATACCACCTATAGCTTGGAACTTCCGGAACTTCCGAACGGGGAGGATCCGATTGAGTATTTCCTGGGAACAAGCAGGCAGGGCTATTGTATGCATTATGCCGGAGCCTCCGTAATGATTTTACGGAAGCTGGGGGTGCCTGCGCGGTATGTGTCCGGTTATGTGGCAGGAAGCTTTTTCTATAGCGAGGAGACCAGGATGTTTGAGGCGGTTGTAAAGGACAGTGCCGCTCATGCCTGGGTGGAAATTTATCTGGAAGGTATCGGCTGGGTACCGGTGGAGGTAACCAAGGGCTACAGTGTGTTACCTTCCGGTGTGAAAATCTATGAAGAAACCGAGAGCGGATCCTTTGTGGTGAATCGGGAAAATTGGCCGGAGGATAAGACGCAGGGCGGAGGCAATTTTTTCTGGTATAATACGGTGCCGTTTGTGACACCGGCACCGACCGCAACGCCGGACCCTTCCGTGACTCCGTCAGGAACACAGGGACCGGTTCCCGGGGGACAGGGGACTCCGGGTAGCAGTGTGTCTCAGGTGGGTGGTGCGGAGGCACCGGTGCCGACACCGGGGACTACACCGGTGGTTTCGGAGGAAGAAAAAAAGCAGGACGAGACGAAGGTGGATTTGAGTGTGAATCCGGTTATCCTGTTGTTCGCACTGCCGGTTATCGGTCTGTATTTCGGCGTAGCGTTACCGTTGTCTGATGTATACCGGAGAAAGAAAGGTGAAGCGGATGAACGGAGAATGCGTAAGAAGACAAGACACTTCGGCAATCGTCAGAAAATCAAGCTGCTGAATCAACGCCTGTACCGGAAGCTTCGCGGAAAGGGAAAAATCTATCAGAAGTTTCTCTCGGACGAGGAGTATGATGAGGTATTACGGAAGTACAGTGACGTGGTGTCTAGGGAAGAAAGAGAACGGTATATGCATCTTGTAAAGGCAGCGGCCTTTTCCTATAATGAGTTTACAGACGAGGAAGTAGAGTTTTGCAGGCAGGTTTACCATAAGATTTTGTATGAAAGAGCAAAGGAAGACGACAGAGAATAAGGAAGAAGGCGTAGGAAAATCCTGCGCCTTTTTCCATGCATCTCCTATGTACTTTGCCCGGGAGTTATGGTAGGATAGCGATGTGGCGGGGAACCCGTACCATATGGGGAAATGTGTAACAGGATGGAGAGTCAGAAAGGAGAAACCTATGAGAAAGATAGGCGTATGTGCAATTGCGGCAGCGCTGTTAATTGCAATGGGAGGCGTATCGGAAGCCCAGGCAGCAATGCTTCCGGTAAATAACATCAGATTAAGCTGCGGTACCGTAGAGGAATGGAAGGAGAAATTACAGCAGATAAACGGTTGTGAAAACATTTTGGAAGTATTGTCCCAATGGAATTGCGGAAATTTGCCGGAGGTGGAAAAGCCGGAGATAAATGTGCCGAATCTTCCGAATGTACCGGAATTGCCGGAGGAAGCACCTGAGGTAACACCGGAGATACAGGATCAGGCTTATGCATACGGTCTTCGAATTACGGAGCTGGTAAACGAGCATCGTGCGGCGGCAGGTCTTGCGCCGGTGACATACTCTGCAAAGATCAGCAAGGCGGCACAGGTACGTGCCGTAGAGATTGAGCAGTCCTTTTCCCATACCCGTCCCGACGGACGATATTTTTCTACCGTATTTGCGGAACACGGGATTACCTACCGCTACTCGGGAGAGAATATCGCCTGGGGCCAGAAGTCGCCGGAGGAGGTAGTGAGTGCCTGGATGAATTCCGCAGGACACAGAGCAAATATTCTGAATGCTAAGTTCACCGAACTCGGTGTCGGATATCGTCAGAATGCCCGCGGCGTGAACTATTTTACCCAGTTGTTTATTTACTAAAAGAAAAAAGAAACGAACGAAGCACGGGGACCGTCTTTTTCGAATACACTGTAAGGTAAGTGTAGGAAAGGGCGGTCCCTTTTTATGAGAAAAAAGAAACGGAAAGCGGAAAACTCCGGGAACTGTTCGGAAACCCGGATTTTAATTGCATTCCTTTTGAATTTGATATTTACCTTTGTGGAGGTTGCCGGGAGTATGTTGACCGGCAGTGTGACGATTTTGTCGGATGCCATACATGATTTCGGAGATTGTATTGCTCTGGGAATGGCATGGCGGATGGAAAAGTTGTCGAGGCGTCCGGCCAATGAGCGGTATCAGTTCGGATACCGGCGGTTTTCCGTAGTGGCGGGACTGATCAATAACATGATTCTGCTGATGGGGGGAGTCATACTGATTGTGACTTCGGTGCAACGTTTTTTTGATCCGCGCCCGATTAACGGAAAAGGGATGCTGGTATTTGCGGTGTTCGGTATCTTAATCAACGGGGTTGCCATGATGCTGACCGCCCGGGGAAAAAGCATCAATGAGAAAACCATCAGTATGCATATGCTGGAGGATGTGCTGACCTGGGTGGCGGTATTGGCGGTCGGTGCGGTGATGTGCTTTTATGAGTTACCGGTGCTGGATTCGGTGTTGTCCATCGGGATGACATTTGTTATCTTTGTGGGAGTATTGCGGAATTTAAAGAAAATCTTCGGGATTATTACGTTTCGTTCCCCGTTAGAATTGCAGGAGTACCGTAAATTACAAGCGGCTTTGGCCGAGTTGATTGATGCGGGAGCAGTAGAGGAACTGCGGATTTATTCGATGGACGGAGAGGATAAAAATGCAGAGGTTTGTGTGGTGCTCTATGAGGAAATGGGGAGGGAGGATTTGATACAGCTGGATATGCAGACAAGAATGTGTTGTAAGTCCTACGGAATATCGAAGACAGTGGTACAATTGCGTTATTTTGCTTGAAATTCAATTCTTTTTGAATTGAATTTTTTCCCGGAATCGTGTATAGTAAATGCTATGAGAATATTATGAAAGTGTTTACACAATGCGTGGAATGTGACGGCGCAGAACGACCGGAGCATTCGGGAAGGAGACAGGTATGAGTAACGGAGGACCGAAGGCACCGAAGGACCCGACAAAGAAACGTCCGAGTATTTTTGTGCTGTATGATAAGACCATTGAGGCCTACAAGATGCCGGAGGGCGGCAGTGCGAGTCCGTTGTTTTTGGATAACAAGAGACTGGCAAATTATGCAAGGACCATCGGACGGGTAGAGGATGAGGAGTTGTTGGAGCTTTTGAATACCGCGGAGGGATTTAAAAAACTGGTGCATTCCGTAGGGGTATCCATTGCCTGTGAGAATACGACCCAGGAGGCTGAGTTTGTATTGCATATGTACGGCAAAACGGATATGTTCGAGAGCGGTACAAGGAAGGTAACGAAGGTTGTAACCAACGGTTCGGAGGTGGAGATTCCGCTGTCCGATATCGACTGGTACGGGGATGATGTTTGTGTGGGACAGTTTTTATTCCGGTTCCCGGGGGCTGGGGAAGTGGCTACCATCAATGTCCGTCTGTATTTGAATGATGGTTATACGGCACCGGAGTTTATTCCGGATGCACCGGTAGATTTTGACAGTGCGGCATACAAAGAAATGATTGCGAAGTCCTTTGTTTCCCTGGGAAATAATGTCCGTTTAAAGCGTGCTATCGAGAAAGCGAAGGCAGGAGAGGATGTGACGGTGGCGTTTATCGGCGGTTCCATTACCGAGGGTGCCGGCGCGACTCCGAGTCAGAAGACCTGTTATACCAAGGTGGCTTATGACCGATTCTGTGCCCGATTCGGAAACGGCGATAACGTGCATTATACCAAGGCGGGAGTGGGCGGCACCTCTTCGGAACTCGGCATGATTCGCTATGAGCGCGATATTCTCGGCAGAGGCGATAAACCGGATGTGGTGGTTGTGGAGTTTGCGGTAAACGACGAAGGTGATGAGACCAAGGGCGATTGCTACGAGACATTGGTGCGTAAGATTTTATTTTCGGACAATGCGCCGGCGGTGATTTTACTGTTTTCCGTATTTGAGAGCGATTGGAACCTGCAGGAGCGTTTGTCACCGGTCGGTGTCCGTTACGATTTGCCGATGGTAAGCGTAAGGGATGCGGTGGTAGAGCAGTTCTATCTCCCGGCAGACGGGGGCCGTGTGATTTCCAAGAACCGGTTCTTTTATGATATTTATCATCCGACCAGTGACGGCCACCGGATTATGGCGGACAGTCTGGATTATCTGTTTGCACAGGCGGATGCTGCTCCGACAGGAACGGAGCCGGACTATGCGGCATTGGAAACGGTGTTTTGTCCGGAGTTTGTGAATGTGCGTTTGTTAGACCGTAAGGACGGTTTTGAGGGCGCGGAGATTTCCTGCGGAGGCTTTACGGAGACCGATAAGGACCTGCATTATGTGGAGATGAATCTGGATAATTTCCGTACACCGGTGCTTCCGCATAACTGGATGGCCACGGAGGAGACCGGGGACGAGCCGTTTGTGATTAAGATTAAGAGCCCATATTTGCTGGTGATTACGAAGGACAGCGGAAGCCCGGAATTCGGCAAGGCGGACATTTATGTGGACGGCGAATATGCGCTGACGGCAGATCCGTTGGCGGTAGGCTGGACCCACAGTACGGCGCAGATTGCGTACCGAGGGAAGGAAAATACCGTACATACGGTAGAGATTCGTAAGAATCCGGAAACAAAAGATAAGAAGTTTACGATTCTGGGATTTGGGTATGAAGCGCCGGAGGCGTAATTACTTATAAAATGAGAGCGAGAGAGGATTTTTGACCATGAAAAAGAAGATTATGCTGTATTTGGCCTGCGTGGCGGTATTCGCCTTTGCGGCATGTAACAAGGAAACAACCGTAGAACCGGAGACAACGACAACACCGGCAACGGAAGCGACAGCGACTCCGGAGCCGACTCCGGAACCGACTGCAACGCCGGAGCCGACGGCGACTCCGAAACCGACCGCAACCCCGACTCCGGATGTGGATTGGTATCAGGAGATGTTGGAAAAATCCGTTAAGTCGACCGGTAACAATGCCCGTTTAAAGAAGGTGCTTGAAAAGGCAAGAAGCGGTGAGACTGTAAACATTGCTACCCTCGGAGGCTCTATTACCGAGGGCGGGAATGCCAGCCCGATGAGTAAGGGCTATGCATATTTGTTTGCACAGGCCTTCGGTGAGACTTACGGTGTCAACGGCGGTGAGAACATCAACTTTGTGAATGCGGGACTGAGCGGAACCCCGTCTTCTCTTGGCGTCATCCGTTACGAACGTGATATTGTGGAGGCTTTGGGGGCAGAGCCGGATTTACTCCTGATTGAGTTTGAGGTAAACGATTATGGGGAAGTAACCCGGGGACGTGCCTACGAGAGTATCGTATACGACGTGCTTTCCCAGGACAATGATGCTGCGGTAATTATGGTGTTTGCGGTAACCAATGATGAGTGGAATGTGCAAAACGAGCATTTGCCGATTGCAAACCATTATGATATTCCGATCGTCGGCATGAAGGAAGCCGTATTCGGCGCGGTAAGAGCAAAGTACATGACGACAAATAAATATTTTACCGACAGATATCATCCGAATAATTACGGCCATACCGTAATGAAGGATTGTATCATGCAACTTCTGGCAACGGTAGATGCAGAGGAGCCGGAAGAGATGAATGCAATTCCGGAAACCGGTGTAAAGGGCAGAGAGTTCTCCGGTATGGAGATGATTACCGCAAAGTCCGAGGCTGTTACTATAGAGCTCGGTGCGTTTAGCCAGACGGATGCAGGCGGACAGGGATTCCAGGTAAAGGGAGGCCATTCCTTCCCAGATAACTGGAAGCACGATGCTTCCGCAGGAAACGATCCGTTTCAGATGACGTTGACTTGTAAGAACCTTCTGTTAAACTATAAGACCGGTGGAAACGAATGCGGCAGTGCTGATATTTATGTAGACGGTAAAAAGGCAATGACCGTAAACGGCGCCGGCGGTTGGGGAAGCTCTAATGTAGTCCTCCTTGTCGATGAAAAGGAAGCAGCGGAGCATACCGTAGAAATATGCATGGCAGAAGGCCAGGAAAGTAAGACATTCACGATTTACGCATTTGGATATACAAAGTAGTCCTTGCATAAGCGAAAAAGTCGGTCTCTTATATTTTATGTTCATCTGAAATATAGCCGGTGCCTTTCGCAGTATTCACTTTGAACTTTACGTAGGATAGTAGACTTTCTTATTACTTCGATGGTCTGTCAGCAACGGCCGGACAGGAGGTCCGGGCGAGCCCGCCATAAGGCATGGATGCCGCATCAGGGCGGTTGTGTCACATAATCGTATATGTGGCGAAGTAATTAGAAAGACTCTATCCGGAGTACGAGAAAAGGGGATACTGCGAAAGACACCGGCTAATTCATATATGATAAAAATATAAGAGACCGATTTATTTTATATGCGGATAAGCAAGAGTGGGGCGCGCATCTTAAATGCGACAGCCCCCTTTTTATGCTTCTTTGATGTCGTGTAATTCCCAAACATGAATATTAATCGGAATAACCTCCGAACCGCAGTAGTCACAGAATTTGCGGCCCAGGTCCGTAATGGCCGCACCACAGTGCGGGCAATCGGTGGCAAAACCGTTGGCGTGCCCGTATTCGTTTGCATCCTGTACATACATCATATGGGTGTTGTAGCGGGCTTGTACCTTTTTGGTACCGGTCAGGTATTGGACTCCGGACTGGAACACAACCACACAGGTACCGGATTGTTTGGTGTAATCCTTGATTTCGGTCCGGTGAATCCGGATGCTTGCATAATTTTTCTTTTCGGAGAGGAACTTTTTTAAGTGGCCCTCCGCAATTCCCTTTAATTCTGCCAGATTCAGCTCCGGGAAGTCTTCCTGGATAATAGGGGCGTATACCGCGGTCATGCCGGCTACCGACTTTGGCGTGTCGGCGATTTCTTCGTTCCGAGTTTCGATTAATTCGGTCAAATTATCTGTGCCGAACAGATTGTTCATGGTACTTTTTGCTTGGTTGATGGTGTTCCGTGCCTTTCTGTAAAAATACAAGATGGTACAAATCAGTATAATCAGGGCAATACCGCCGATTGCCATTCCGAGCCCCAGTATAATTCCCATAGTGTCCTCCCTGCAGGTATCCTTGTGTCGAAAAAAATCTCTAGGGAGAGTATAACAGAAAATGATACGGATTGCACGTTTTTTTTACAGAAAAATTACGGTGAGGAATATTGACACTGTTTTAAAAATCGTGTAGACTAGATTTTATGTGATGGAGGTTTTGCAATGGGACTTTTCGACTTGTTTGTAATTGCCGTGGGACTGTCCATGGACGCTTTTGCGGTAGCGATTTGTAAAGGACTTTCCGTAAAAAAGGTAACTTTAAAGCACGGTTTGATTGTAGGTTTGTATTTCGGAGGGTTCCAGGCCGGAATGCCGCTTCTGGGGTATTTGCTCGGCAGTAGCTTTGCAAAGTACATAGAAGCATTTGACCATTGGGTAGCCTTTGTTTTGTTAGGGATTATCGGCATCAATATGATTCGTGAATCAAGAGAGAAGGAAGAGGAGATAGATGCTTCTTTCGGACTGAAAGCAATGCTTCCGATGGCCGTGGCTACCAGTATCGATGCACTGGCGGTTGGAATATCCTTTGCGTTCATGCGGGTGCAAATCGGCTGGGCGGTTTTGTTTATCGGAGTGATTACTTTTTCTTTGTCCGCTATCGGTGTAAAGCTTGGCAATCTGTTCGGTGCAAAGTATAAATCGGCGGCAGAGTTGTCCGGCGGTATTATTTTGATTTTATTGGGGACGAAGATTTTACTGGAGCATTTGGGTGTGTTGTAAGACGAGTGTTTGATTCGGTTGAAACGGAATGAGTAGTGAAAAGAGAGGGCAAACGAGATGAAAATCGGATTTGACAATGACAAATATTTGAAGATGCAGTCGGAGTATATTATGAAGCGCATCGAGAAGTTCGGTGACAAGCTTTACCTGGAGTTCGGCGGAAAACTGTTGGATGATTATCACGCATCCAGAGTATTGCCGGGCTTTGAACCGGACAGTAAATTAAAGATGCTTTTAAAGCTTGCGGACCAGGCGGAAGTGATTATTGTCATCGGCGCGGATTCGATTGAGCAGAATAAAAAGCGCGAAGATTTAGGTATCACCTACGATGAGGATGTAGTGCGTCTTGTAGAAGGATATCGTGAGTGCGGTTTGTATGTAGGCAGTGTAGTTGTAACCAAGTATGCGGGACAGGCTGCTGCAGACATGTTTAAGGAGAAGTTGGAAAAGAAAGGAATTAAGGTATATCGCCATTATGTAATCGAGGGATATCCGACAAATGTTTCCCAGATTGTCAGTGACGACGGTTTCGGAAAGAATGACTACATCGAGACGGACCGCCCGCTGGTGGTAGTAACGGCACCGGGGCCGGGCAGCGGAAAAATGGCAACCTGCCTTTCTCAGTTATATCACGAGAATAAGCGGGGAATTAAGGCAGGATACGCAAAGTTTGAGACGTTCCCGATTTGGAACCTGCCGCTGAAACATCCGGTAAATCTGGCGTATGAGGCTGCTACGGCGGATTTGAATGATGTGAATATGATTGACCCGTTCCATTTGGAAGCATACGGGGAGACGGCAGTAAATTATAACCGTGATATAGAGATTTTCCCGGTATTAAATGCGGTATTTGATGAGATTTACGGTGAGAATTTATATAAGTCCCCGACGGACATGGGTGTTAATATGGTTGGCAACTGTATTATCGATGATGAGGTGTGCTGTCAGGCTTCCAAAATGGAAGTGATTCGTCGGTATTACCGTGCCATGAATAAGCTGGCTAAGGGCGAGGATACGGAAAACGAAGTATATAAGATTGAGCTTTTGATGAAGCAGGCAAAAGTTACCACCGATGACCGTGCGGTGACGGTGGCAGCGAAAAAACGAGCGGAGCTTCTCGGTGTCGGAACGGCAGCAATCGAGCTTTCGGACGGTACGATTATTACCTCCAAGACGTCGGATTTGCTGGGGGCTTCCGCAGCATTACTGTTAAATGCACTGAAGTATCTTGCGGGTGTGGATCATGATACTCATTTGATTTCTCCGCAGGCCATCGAACCGATTCAGGATTTAAAGGTAGGATATCTGGGAAGTAAAAACCCACGTCTTCATACGGACGAAGTATTGATTGCACTTGCGATTTCTGCGATGGATGATGAGAATGCACGACTTGCCATGAGCAAGCTTCCGGAGCTTTCCGGATGTCAGGTGCACACCTCTGTCATGCTGTCCGAAGTGGACCTTCGTATCTTTAAGAAGCTGGGTGTGGATTTGACCTGTGAACCGATTTTGAAAAAAGGAAGATAAAAGGCAGAGTTCCGCAATTTAATTGTGGGACTCTTTCTGATTAGCTTTACATTTGTCGGAAAATGAGGTATACTTAGTATAAGTATGTAGGCTGAAGAATAACGGAGGTGTGCCATGAAGTTGAAAAAGTTCATCGGAGTGTTATTTGGGGCATGTACATTGGCTTTGTTGGCCGGATGCTATGAGCCTTTGGATATTACAGATAGTGAAATGGATATGGTTGCGGAATATGCCGCCGGTGTATTGGTCAAGCATGGCACAAATGCAACGGATTCTCTTTTAGATCGTGAGGAGCAGGAGGAGGCTTTTGCAAAGCTGGCTACTCCGACTCCGCGTCCGACCTTTAAGCCGGTGAAGGAAGATAAGGATCCGGTGCAGGGGGAAGATACCACAGAAAAGGTGACACCTACCGCAAAGCCTACGGCAACGCCGGTGCCGGATAATTCCGAGATAACGATGCAGGATTTGACTGCACTTATGGGAAAGAAGGACTTTTTCTTCCGTTATACCGGATTTGAGACGACGCTTTTGTATCAGGGAACCGGAGATTTGTTTGCGGCAGCGGGAGAAGGCAAGCAGTTGGTAGTGTTGGAGTTTGAAGTGACCAACCGGTCCGATTCCGGAGCTACGTTGGTGTTGAATAAGGGGGCGTCCAAGGAGTTTGTCTATACGCTTCGCGGGGATGGAAAGGTGATTCGTCCGAGTCTTACCTTGTTGGAGGAGGATTTTTACACCTCGTACGAAAAATCTTATAAACCGGGAGAGACAAAGAATTGTGTTCTCGTGTTTGAATGTGAGGAAGCTTTTACGGAACATGCATTAACGCTTTCGGTTTTAAAAGATGTGGAAGGCAATGAGGACGCGGTCCTGATAAAAATAAAATAAGTGCAAGAATATTTTTAAAAATCTTGGAAAGTGTTTGATTTTTTTGCTGATTTGAAGTATAATATAACCATAATATACGCTATAAAGTAGCAGTCAGGAACGGAGGTAGCATATATGGAAACGGGTATTTTATTAGAGAGCGGAACAAATGAGTTGGAGATTTTGGAATTCCGTATCGGTGCAAATCATTACGGTATCAATGTGGCAAAGGTACGTGAGATTCTTCCTTTTAAGGAACCGACACCGATTCCGAATGCGCATCCTTGCATTGAAGGTATTTTTATGCCGCGTGACGAGATTATTACGATTGTTGATCTGGCAAAGCATTTGAATATGCCGGCGTCCGGCGGCACTATGGATATGTATATCGTTACAAATTTTAATAAGTTGAATATCGGATTTCATGTACATAACGTAGTCGGTATTTCCCGCGTATCCTGGTCGGATATTTCAAAGCCGGATGCTACCTTGAGCGGAAACGGTACGGGAGTTGCCACCGGTATTATTAAGCTGGACGGAAAATTGATTATCATTCTTGATTTTGAGAAGATTATTTCTGACATCAGTCCGGAGACGGGACTTAAGGTTTCCGAGATTGATCAGTTGGGACCGAGAGAGAGAAATACGGCTCCGATTTTGATTGCGGAGGATTCCGCCTTATTAGGAAAGTTAATCAGCGAGAGTCTGAGCAAGGCAGGATACACCAACCTGACCATGACAACCAACGGTCAGGAGGCGTGGGATCGACTGAACCAGTATAAAAATGAGGGCGTTCTGGACCAAAGGGTTCGCCTGATTATTACCGATATTGAGATGCCGCAGATGGATGGTCATCGTTTGACGAAGCTGGTAAAAGATTCTACGGCATTTGCGCATATTCCGGTTATGATTTTCTCTTCGTTGGTAAACGACGAGATGAGAAAGAAAGGGGAAGCACTCGGCGCGGATGCACAGCTTTCCAAGCCGGAAATCGGTCATCTGGTAGAAGCAATTGATCGTATTTTATGGAAATAAAACGTATCTTGAAAGGTGCAGTATATGGCGAAATGCAGAAATTGTGGTACAGAGGTTCCGGATGGTTCGGAATACTGTGCGGAATGTGTAAGCAAATTGAATACTGCGAAAGATTCGGAATCATATCTGGATAGTTTATTGAATGCAGTTATGACAGAGGAACCGAAACAAAGGGAGATTGTTTTTCCGAAAAAGGAAGCAAGCTCTCTTGTTTCCATGCCTACAGATAGGAAAACGGAAGAACCGGTAGTGTCGGAGGAACTCCCGCAGGAGTTTATCAATGTGCCGGAAGAGGACGCATCCTCCATAGAGGCCTTTGATACTTTTTTCGAAGGAGAAGAAGAACTTCCGGATTTAAAGAATTACAGCATTTTCGGGGATGTGGATGAAGGTACGGTAGACCGTATGCTGGCAGAGGATTTGGGCGAGACCGGACTCTGGGGGCAGGAGGATGTACAGGAGCTGCAGGAGGAGAATCTTTTTGAGGAAGAGTCGGAAGAGGAACACGAGGATTCCGATTTTAACGATCTTTCTGCGTTTTATTTAGAGGAAGAGCCGGAGTCAGAAGAACAGGAAGAAGTTCCATTGTCCGAGGTGAGTGATATTGAGGACTTATTCGGAATGTTAGAGGATGAGCGCGGAGCGGATGCACCGCCGGAAATAGAGATGGCAATCCCGGAGGTGATATCCACAGCGGAGTTGGATGCGGCGGCGGATACCTTCAGCGGTATTGTGGAAGCACAGGAGGAAGAAGCGGAAGAAGAGGTTCTTACGGAGTTCGGCGATTTTGCGGACTTGTTCGGCAGTACGCAGGAGGACACGGGAGCGGGCGAACCGGAACCGGTGTCGCAGCCGGCGGATGATTTTGCGGATTTGTTTGCCGGATTGGGTGACGAAGACGGGATGTTTGAATTCGGAGCGCAGCCGATTGAACTGGAGGATTCGACAGAGGACGAGGATTTGCTTGCCTCTGTGGCAGCAGCCGTTTCTGTTGCGGAAACCTCTCAAACTGAGGCGGACGCGGTACCTGCCGAAAAGAAGGAAAAGACGCAGGGTCCTTTTTCCAGACTCTATCATAAGCTCTTTGATAACGTAAAGGTGGATCCGTCCAAGATAAAACAGCCTCCGACCAAGGAAGAACTGGAAGCCAAGAAACGGGAAAAAGAAGAAGCAAAGACCCGTGAAAAGGAAGAGAAGGAAGCCTTACTTGCGGAGAAAAAGGAACAGGAAAAGCAGGTAAAGCTGGAAAAGCAGCGGGCTAAGAAGGAAGCAAAGGCGGAGAAAAAGGCCAAGAAAATGGAAGAGGCCAAGCTTTTGCTGGAGGAAATGGAAAAGACCAGAATCAATCGTGCGGGAGCTTCCATTGTATTTATTTTCTTTGCCATGATAGCGGTTGTGATTATTGTGGGAACCAGTATTTTTTCGTATTCCCTCAGTATTAAAAATGCGGAGCATGAGTTTAATCGGGATGAGTATACAGCGGCGTATAACGAGATTTACGGATTGGAGATTAAGGACGAAGATATTATGTTATATGACCGTATTATGACGGTTATGTATGTACAGAAACAGTTAAATTCTTATGATAACTATTACAGAATGAATGACAAGCCGAAGGCGTTGGATTCCCTGTTAAAGGGGTTGCAACGTTATGAGAAATACATTGAGCTGGCGGTGGAATTGGATGTAGATACGGATTTGGATTCCGTTCGGAACAAGATATTGGAAAATATATCGTCCAGTTTTATGTTGACCGAGCAGGAAGCAATGGAAATCATCCAGTCGGACAATCAGGCGGAATACAGTAAGAAGGTGTATGATGCCGTGGAACGCTTGGAAGAGTAGGTTTGTACAGAATCGGGATGTAATGTACTGTTGTCGGGGATTTTTCCCCGACAGCAGTTTTTATCTTAAAAGGAAAGATATTTCGCAGGAGGAACTATGATAGCAATTATTGATTATGATGCCGGTAATTTAAAGAGTGTGGAAAAGGCATTGATTAAGGTGGGAGCGGAGCCGGTAGTAACCAGAGACGCTGATTTGATTTTGCAGGCGGATAAGGTGATCTTACCGGGGGTAGGAGCCTTCGGCGAGGCAATGGAGAAGTTACACAGCTTCGGTTTGGTGGATACGATTTACAAGGTAGTGGAACAAGGAACCCCGCTTCTCGGTATTTGTCTCGGTTTGCAGCTTTTGTTTGAGTACAGCGAGGAAAAGGAAGGCTGTAAGGGCCTTTCGATTTTAAAGGGCGGTGTAAAGCGTATTCCGGATGCGCCGGGACTTAAGGTGCCGCATATGGGCTGGAATTCCCTGACGGTAAAGGAGAATGCGAAGCTGTTTCAAAATCTTCCGGCTGACCCGTACGTATATTTTGTCCATTCCTATTATTTGCAGGCAGAGGATCCGGAGGTGGTGGCTGCCACTGCGGAATACGGCGTGACGGTGCATGCATCCGTGGAGAAGGAGAATGTGTTTGCTTGTCAGTTCCATCCGGAAAAGAGCGGTGAAATCGGATTGACTATTTTGAAAAATTTTGTAGAGCTGTAAGGAGAAAAGTATGTTTACAAAGCGTATTATTCCGTGTCTGGATGTACATAACGGCAGAGTGGTAAAGGGAATTAATTTTGTGAATTTAAGAGATGCAGGAGATCCGGTAGAGGTAGGTGCGGCTTACGATGCGGCAGGTGCCGATGAACTGGTGTTTTTGGATATTACCGCATCCTCCGATGCCCGGGCCATCAAGCTTGACATGGTACGTCGCGTGGCGGAGCGTGTGTTTATTCCGTTTACTGTGGGCGGCGGTATTCGTACCGTGGATGATTTTAAGGAGATTTTGCGTGAGGGTGCCGATAAAATTGCGGTGAATACCGCAGCGATTTTGAATCCGCGCCTCATTGCGGATGCGGCGGATAAGTTCGGTAGCCAGTGTGTGGTGGTGGCCATCGATGCCAAGCGCCGTGAGGACGGTTCCGGCTGGAACATTTATAAAAACGGTGGACGTGTGGACATGGGAATCGATGCTATCGAGTGGGCTATGGAAGCCCATAAGCTGGGCGCAGGAGAGTTTCTTGTGACCAGTATGGATAAGGATGGCACGAAAGACGGTTATGATTTGGAACTGACCAGACAGATTGCCGAAGTGGTATCCGTTCCGGTAATTGCCTCCGGCGGTGCGGGGACTAAGGCGCATTTTTACGATGCATTGACGGAAGGAAAGGCAGATGCGGCCTTGGCAGCATCTTTGTTCCATTATAAGGAACTGGAAATCAATGATGTAAAGGGATACCTTCGCGAAAGAGGCGTCAGTGTGCGTTTGTAGGCTTCAAAACGCGATGTATTCGAAGACGGTGTAAAGTGAAAAAAGAAACGCCTGTCCGCCGGGACAGGTGTTTTTGACTTAGCAAAACTGGTTAGTTTCGCTGTTATAATGATAATCAATGATTTCTAAAGTGCGGATAATCTCTTCCGGAGTACAGTCGTTAGCGGAACAGAACTCGGAGAGGCTTGCATAGTTATCCCGCAACTGGGTATTGATATAACTTAGCAGGATAACCGGGTCTTTCGGTAAATTCATAAAAGCTCCTTTCTGTAAACGGCAAACGGCGGGACCGGTGCCGGTGGATTGTGATGCGGCTAAATTGTAGCATAGGTTGAAGAAAATGTAAAGAAGAAGCGTGAAAGAAAGGAAGGACAAGAAATGGAACTGGCCGGAATTCTTACCAATCAGGTCGTTGTTATGTTTTTGCTGTTGGCGACCGGTATGCTTTTATATAAAATAGGGATGATTACCGACGAGGGCAACCGCCAGATGGCGGGAGTGGTGTTATATGTGGTGGCGCCGCTTTTGATTCTGGATACCTACAGCATGGAGTACGATGCAACGATTACCAAAAACATGCTTTGGGGCTTTGTGCTTTCCGCTATCAGTATTATAATCGGTATTCTTGTTTCCTATGTGTTAAAAATCGGAAGCAAGAAGGAAAGCTTTCCCACGGAACGTTTTACCGTGATTTTTACCAATTGCGGCTTTATGGGCATTCCGTTGGCAGACGCAGTGTTCGGAGATATCGGTGTGATTTATTGCACCACTTATATCACCATGTTTAATTTGTTTGTATGGACCTACGGACTGGCGCTGATGCGGGGAAAGAGTACGGAAAAGCGCAGTGTGAAGGAAAAATTGAAACCGTTTTTGACGCCGACCATGTTTTGCATTGTCATCGGACTTTTGGTGTACTTTTTGCAGATACCGATGCCGAAGCAGTTAAAATCTGCGGTGGGGTATATTTCTTCTATGAATACTCCGCTTGCCATGATTGTGTCCGGTATTTATATCGCTCAGGGAGATTTGCTCGGTGCACTGCGGAAAGGAAGAGTATATGCGGTCAGTGCCATGAAGTGCCTTGCGGTACCGTTCTTTATGATTTTTGTATTGATGCTTTTGCCTTTTGACGAAAAGTTAAAAACGACGATTTTGATTTTGTCTGCTTGCCCGAGCGGTGCCAATGGGATGCTGTTCGCCAACCGCTTCGGTGGAGATGCAAAGACTGCGTCCAATGTATTTACCGTAACCACCATTGCCAGCATCGGTTGCATCCCTTTTATGGTCATGGCGGCGGAATGGATTACGAATGCGGTGACCGGTTTGTTTTGACAGAAAAATCGAGAATTGTTCGAAATATTTAAACTTTTAATTTTTTGTTGACAAATCTCTTCAATGGGTGTATAGTATGAGAGTACCGAGCAGCAAGCAAGGTACCTCATAGAAAATGCGCAAGTGGCTCAGTGGTGGAGTATCGCCTTGCCAAGGCGAGGGTCGCGGGTTCGAATCCCGTCTTGCGCTCTCTGAAAAAGAAAGAATCGTATCGTTGATACGGTTCTTTCTTTTTTTCGGAGCACATCCGTGCTCCGAAGGGTTCGAAGTCTCGTCTACCGGCTCGGTCGGCGCTAAACGGTCTCCACTGGAGACCAGCGCCCCGTCTTGCGCTCTATAAAAAGAAAGACAGTATCGTTGATACTGTCTTTTCTTTTTGTGAGCGCAAGCGCTCACGGAACCCATGCAAACATGCATGGGTTCGGTCTCCGCTTCGCTCCGGTCGGTGCAGAACCGACGTCCCCCGGACGTCGTGGGATGTCTTGCGCTTACAGCCTTCCGAGAAGGTAGGGACAGTGGGAGTCTTCCGTAGGGACTGCGGAAAGCATGAATAATATTGCCGAAGTAATTGAAGAGGCGGCAAGTAATATTGAAGCACAGTCCGGTATGACACAGAGTATTCGTAATGCAATCCGGGAGACCAAGCAACGTTCCGGACAGATGGTTACGGTGGCAGAGCAATCCGGTCGGAATATACAGGAAAATCAGGAAGTGATGAATCGTCTGAAGCAACAAGCGACAAAGATAGTCGCCGCGAATGAAAGTGTAACGACGGCAATGGAACGCTTGCAAACGCAGACTTCCGAGGTTGTAAAGATTACAGAAATTATTGTGGGGATTTCCGATCAGACCAATTTGCTGGCTTTGAATGCTTCCATCGAAAGTGCCCGGGCAGGAGAAGCCGGTCGCGGGTTTGCTGTAGTTGCGGATCAGATTCGACAACTGGCAGAGGAAACGAAGAATTCAACGGAAAAAATTACAAGGATTATCAATGAACTGGACAGCAATGCAAAAGCAGTAATGAAGTCGGTTAAGTTATCGGTGGATGCTGCAGAGAGTCAAAACGAAGCGATTGTTACGGCAGCTGATTCGGTAGAAGCAAGATAAAGCAAGGTCTCTTCGGAGACCTTGTTTTTATGAGGATGTGATAAGTGTTATCCGCAGTCACGCAGAAAAATGATTTACCTGTAATGAAATAAGTGGTATACTGAAAACTGTGGAAAAACGGGTAAGAAGGAGAGACGTACGATGGAAAAAAGAGTAATTCGGAGTGCAACCTTAGAGGATGCGGAAGCGATTCTCGGTATTTATGAGACATATATTACAAATACTGTGGTTACATTTGAAATCGAGGTGCCGTCACCGGAATCGTTCCGGGAACGAATGGAAAAGATTATGGCACAGTTCCCGTGGCTTGTCTGTGAGATTGACGGAGAAATTGCCGGATATGCCTATGCATCAAAGCATGGTGAGCGGGCAGCGTACCGATGGTCGGCGGATTTGTCGGTGTACATTCATGAGAAATTTCATCGGAAGCATATCGCATCGGAATTGTATGAAGAGGTAATCCGGTTGTTGCAAAAGCAGGGATATTATACCGTATATGCCGGCGTTTCCACCCCGAACCCAAGAAGTGAGGCATTTCATGACGCCTACGGCTTCCGAAATCTCGGCGAATTTAAGAATGTGGGATATAAACTGGGACAATGGCTCGGAGTGACCTGGTATGAATTGCCGATTGCGGCATATAGTGAGAACCCCGCAGAACCGCTGGCAATCGGAAAAATAACAGAAGATGAGGGGACAAAGAAGTTGTAGTTTTCTTGCACTTTCTGCGAGAGTGTGGTATGATAGTTCATGGGTATTGAAAGAGAAAGAACTTTGGGACTGTAGTACCCGAGGTTTTAAAATCATAAGATAAAAGGAGACGAAGGTATGAGTGTAAAGTTTCATCTTCCGGGACTTCGTGCGAATTTCCCGCTTAATATGTTGTTGGTAAAAATGATGCAGACCTATCCGGAGTATTTCCGTGAGGGGCTGGAGATTGCTTCCTTTTTCGGTGAGTTCCCGACTTCTAAGTGGAACGGCGGACGGTATTGCGGCGGAGACCAGTGTAATGTGGATTATATCCGTCAGGTAATTAAGGCGGTGAACGCAGAGGGGATTCCGATTCGGTTTACATATACCAATCCGCTCATTACCGAGGAAGATTTGGCGGATCCGTATTGTAATTTCTGTTTGCTCGAGGCAAACAACGGAATGAACGAGGTTATCGTGGTTTCTCCGCTCTTGGAGGAGTATATTCGCGAATGCTATCCGAATTACAAGATTACCAGTTCTACCTGTAAAGAAATAAAGGACATCGATGCAATCAATGCGGAATTGGAAAAAGATTATCATATTGTGGTACTGGATTACAATATGAATAATAAGTTTGATCTTTTGGAAAAGATTAATAAGAAGGAGAAGTGCGAGCTTCTGGCAAATTGCTGTTGTGTGCCGAATTGTCCGCGCAGAGGAGATCATTACAAGTTTATGGCACAGCAGGAAGCAATTGCGTTAAAAAATCGTGAGCTTCCGGCTAATAAGCAGCTTACGATTCCGAGTTGGTATTGTGAGTATGGTGAAAATACTTCTGTGTATGTATTTAAGAACTATGAGACTCATATTTCTCCGGACGATATTTGGAACAAGTATGTGCCGATGGGCTTCAACCAATTTAAGTTAGAAGGAAGAACCGCAAATCTGTTCCTTTTAATCGATACCTACGCATATTATTTTGCAAAGCCGGAGTACAGGGATGAGATGCGTTTTGTATTGACCACGAATTTACAGTCGAATAAGATTATTACCGTGAATAAGCCGAGAAAAGAGACTTGGCCGTAAACAGGAGGACGTGACGGATGCGGAAACGTTTTTTTGCAGCTGTGGCACTGGGGATTATGCTATTGTCTCTTTGCGGCTGCGGGAAAGCGGAGGAATATTACGAGAGCGGTCTTGTAGCTGCCAAAGAGGCGGATTATGAGACTGCCCTTCTGTATTTTTCCAAAGCTTTGGATGAAAATCCGAATAAAGCAGAGTATTATCTTGAACAGGGCTATGCGTATGCGGCACTGGGCCGGTACGAGGAAGCCAGAACGGCATTCGAGGCTGCTGTTGTGGAGCAGAACCTTGAACTGACCAGAAAGAATAATAAGCGGGCATGGCGAGCCATCGGAATTGCATATTACGAGGAAGGAAAATATGCGGAGGCAAAGACATATTTTGAGAAGGCATTGGAGGAGGAGTTGCTTCCGGAGCTGAGTGCCGATGTCCGTATGTATTTGGCGGATGCGCTGGAATGTGAAGGCGATTTTGACGCAGCTATTGCTATGTATGACACATTGCTTGCGGAGAAGACCGACTATGCGGCGGGGTATCGCGCCAGAGCGTATATGAGTTATGTGCAGGGTAATTACGAGAAGAGCCTTGCGGATTATGATGCGGCTATAGCACTTACACCGGAAGATTTTGACCTGTATTTCGGAAAGTATAATGTACTGGAAAAGCTTGGTAAGCCATCGGAGCAGGCGGCGCTTCTGCGTGTCATTACTACGATTGAGAATCCGACGGAAGAGGATTCTTATTATATTGCCAAAGCTCAATTTTTCAGCGGAGAGTATGAATCGGCTCTCGTCAGTCTTGCAGAGGCAGCAAAGAACGGTTATGACGATTCTCATTATTATATCGGAGAGATTTATCATGCCCGTTCCGCGTACGGAGAAGCGGTCTATCATTATAAGCAGTACATTGCAGGCAGCGGTGCAAAGGATGCGGCAGCCTATAATCAGATGGGGATTTGTCTGATGAAGCAGGCACAGTATGCGGACGCTTTGGAGGCGGTACGTGCGGGACAGAAGTTCTCGGATCCGCTTCACGAAAAGCAGCTTTTTTTTAACGAAGTAGTAATTCTGGAAAAAATGGGAGAGTATAATACGGCGTACGAAAAAGCGTTAGAGTATAGAAGTCTGTATCCGGAGGACACCAGAATCCGCAGAGAATTGGATTTTTTGGCTACCAGGGTACGGGAAGAGACATGAGGTAGTTATGATAGAGAATAAAGAAGAAAAGGAACGGGTGATTTTAGTCGGTGTCTGTGTATCCGACGGAGACGATACGGAGGTTTCGTTAAAGGAGCTGGCAGAGCTTGTAAAAACAGCCGGAGCCGAGACTGTGGAAGTGATGATACAAAACCGTGAGGCGGTGCACCCGGGAACCTACGTGGGAAAGGGAAAGATAGAAGAGATTGCCATGATGCTGGCGTTGCATGATGCGGACGGCATTGTATGTGACGATGAATTGTCACCGGCCCAGATGAAGAATCTGGAGGATGCCCTTCAGTGTAAGGTCATGGACCGTACCATGGTCATTTTGGATATTTTTGCTCAGCATGCACGGACCGGTGAGGGTAAGCTTCAGGTAGAGCTGGCGCAGTTAAAGTATCGTGCCACCAGGTTGATCGGCAGCTACAGTGCCATGTCCCGTATCGGTGGCGGTGCGGCAGGTGCCTCCGGCGGTATCGGTACCAGAGGTCCGGGTGAGAAGAAGCTGGAAGTGGACCGCCGTTTGATTAAAGCCCGGATTGCCCAGTTAAACAGGGAACTGGAGCAGGTAAAGAAGAACCGTGAAGTGGCCCGTGCCATGCGGGAGAGAAACCGTACGCCGGTAATTGCGATTGTGGGGTACACCAATGCGGGAAAGTCCACCCTGTTAAATACGTTGACGGATGCGGGCGTATTGGAGGAGAATAAGCTGTTTGCAACTCTCGATACCACTACCCGTGTATTAAAGCTGGAAAGTAAGGAACAGGTGCTACTGACCGATACGGTAGGGTTTATACGGAAGCTGCCCCATCATTTGGTGGATGCCTTCCGCTCTACCCTGGAGGAGGCGAAGTATGCGGACATGATACTACATGTTGTGGATGCCTCCAATCCGGATATGGACGGTCAGATGCATATTGTATATGAAACGCTACGGAATCTCGGAGTAAAGGACAAGCCTGTGATTACTGCGTTTAATAAGCAGGACCTGGTGAAAGAGCCGGAGACCTGCAGGGATTTAAAGGCGGACCGTGTGGTAAAAATCAGTGCGAAGCACGGACAGGGACTGCCGGAGCTTCTGGAGATTATAGCGGATTTGCTTCGGGCAAGCAAGGTATATGTAGAAAAGGTGATTTCCTATGCGGAAGGAAACAAGCTGGCACTGATTCGTAAGTACGGTGAGCTTTTAGCGGAGGAATATGTGGCGGAAGGTACCGCGATTAAGGCCTATATGCCGAAGGATTTGTACGGACAGTTATTCGGAAATGATTAGATGACGGTAAGGCATCCGGACACGGTGAAACCGGCGTCATTTCAATTGAAAAAGTAAATAGGACTTTAGTCCTATCTTTTGAGAATGAACCACTATATCTAGAAAAAGATTTTAAATTTTTTTCTAGATATGGTGGTTTTCCTCTTGACTCCCACAAGAGATAATGGTAATATTATGAATGTACGGAGATAATATTTTGTAGAAGTACAAAAGATAACATAATGTTACGAAGGGAGATATAAGCATGATTAATGTAGTAAAACGAGACGGAGAGATCGCTGAATTTAATCTTTCCAAAATTAGTGATGCGATTACCAAGGCGTTCCATGCAACCAACAAGTCTTATACCGATGAGATTATCAATTTGCTTGCCTTGCGTGTTACCTCCGATTTCCAGGAGAAGGTGAAGGATAATACGGTATCTGTGGAGGACATTCAGGATAGCGTAGAGCATGTATTGGAGCATACCGGATATACGGACGTAGCAAAGGCCTATATCTTGTATCGTAAGAACCGTGAGAAGATTCGTAACATGAAGTCCACGATTTTGGACTACAAGGATATTGTAAACAGTTATGTAAAGGAAGAAGACTGGCGTGTAAAGGAGAATTCTACCGTTACTTATTCCGTAGGTGGTTTGATTCTTCACAACTCCGGTGCTATTACCGCGAACTACTGGTTGTCTGAGATTTACGATGAGGAAGTAGCAAACGCACATCGTAATGCGGATATTCATATTCATGATCTTTCCATGCTGACCGGTTATTGTGCGGGATGGTCCTTAAAGCAGTTGATTCAGGAAGGCCTCGGCGGTATTCCGGGTAAGATTACCTCTTCCCCGGCAAAGCATCTTTCCACGCTTTGTAATCAGATGGTGAACTTCCTCGGTATCATGCAGAATGAATGGGCCGGTGCACAGGCATTTTCTTCCTTCGATACCTATTTGGCACCGTTTGTAAAGATTGATGATCTTTCCTATAAAGAAGTAAAGCAGTGTATTTCCTCCTTTATCTATGGTGTAAATACACCGAGTCGTTGGGGTACTCAGGCACCGTTCTCTAATATTACCTTAGACTGGACGGTTCCGGCCGATCTTGCAAATCTTCCGTGTATCGTAGGCGGTGAGGAGCAGGATTTCACCTATGGTGATTGTAAGAAGGAAATGGATATGGTCAATAAGGCTTTCATCGAAATTATGGTTGAGGGTGATGCTAACGGCCGTGGGTTCCAGTATCCGATTCCGACCTATTCCATTACCAGCGACTTTGACTGGTCCGATACGGAAAACAACCGCTTATTGTTTGAGATGACATCGAAGTACGGTACACCGTATTTCTCCAACTATATTAACAGTGATATGGAGCCGAGCGATGTTCGTTCCATGTGCTGCCGTCTCCGTCTTGACCTTCGTGAGCTTCGTAAGAAGACCGGCGGTTTCTTCGGTTCCGGCGAGAGCACCGGTTCCATCGGCGTTGTTACCATTAATATGCCGCGTATTGCATATATGTCTAACAGTGAGGAAGAGTTCTATACCCGTCTTGACCGTATGATGGATATTTCCGCTCGTTCCTTAAAGGTAAAGAGAAGCGTGATTACGAAGCTGTTGAATGAGGGCTTGTATCCGTATACCAAGCGTTACCTCGGTACCTTCGATAACCACTTCTCCACCATCGGTCTTCTCGGTATGAATGAGGCAGGCCTTAACGCAAAGTGGATCGGTAAGGATATGACCAGTGAGGAATGCCAGGAGTTTACGAAACGTGTACTTAATCATATGCGTGACCGTCTCAGCGACTATCAAGTAGAGTACGGTGATTTGTATAACTTAGAGGCTACGCCTGCAGAGTCCACCAGCTATCGTTTGGCAAAGCATGATAAGAAGAGATTCCCGGAGATTATTACCGCAGGACATGAGGGTGATACTCCGTACTATACCAACAGTTCTCACCTGCCGGTAGACTATACCGCAGATTTATTCGATGCTTTGGATATTCAGGATGAGTTACAGACGCTGTATACCTCCGGTACCGTATTCCACGCATTCTTAGGTGAGAAACTTCCGGATTGGGAGGCTGCGGCAAAGCTGGTTCGTACTATTGCAAAGAACTATAAGCTGCCGTACTATTCCTTGTCTCCGACTTACTCTATCTGTAAGACCCACGGTTATCTGACCGGAGAGCAGTGGACCTGTCCGCACTGTGGTGCAAAGGCAGAGGTATATTCCAGAATTACCGGTTACTATCGTCCGGTACAGAACTGGAACGAAGGTAAGACTCAGGAGTATAAGAACCGTAAGCTGTATGATTTGGCACAGTCCAGAACTATGGCGGATCCGTTAAATAAGGCGACGAACCGCATTACATTGGACAGCGAAATGCATACCCAGATGGAAGAGATTTCCGCACCGGAAAAGAAGGGGGACGGTATTTATCTCTTCACTACTAAGACTTGTCCGAACTGTAAGCTTGCAAAGGAGTTCTTAAAGGATGTTTCCTACGAGACAGTGGATGCGGAGGAGAATCTGGCAATGGTAGATACCTACGGTATTATGCAGGCTCCGACCCTTGTGGTTGTAAACAACGGTGAAGTAAAGAAGTATGTAAATGCTTCCGATATTAAGGGCTATGCGCAGAGTTTACGCTAATTCTTTGAAGTGTAGCGGAAGGCTTGCAAAAAAGCAGGAAAACGTGTAAAATATAAGAAGGGGCTGGCGCAGGATACGCAGGCGCAACAGCCCCTTTTATCAGTTAGAAACGGGAGAATCGATATGAAGGAATCCATGGAGCGGACCTCCTATTTAATCGGGGAGGACGGAGTGGCACTGCTTGAAAACAAGCATGTTGCATTGTTCGGCGTCGGTGGCGTCGGCGGTTATGTGGCAGAGGCGTTGGGCAGGGCCGGTATCGGAGCGCTTACGCTGGTAGATAGGGATACGGTCAGCGTCAGTAATATCAACCGTCAGATTATTGCTACTTATGATACGGTAGGACGTTCAAAAACCAAAGTGATGGAAGAACGCTTGCATTCCATTAATCCGGAGTTAAAGGTAGAGTGCAGGGACTGCTTTTTCCTTCCGGATACGGCAGATTCTTTCGATTTTACGGACTATGATTATGTGGTGGATGCCGTGGACACCGTAACGGCAAAATTAGAATTGGTGAAGCAGGCGCAGGAAGCAGGAGTGCCGATCATTTCTTGCATGGGTACCGGAAATAAGCTGGATCCGTCACGATTTGAGATTTCGGATATCGGGAAAACATCGGTTTGCCCATTGGCAAAGGTAATGCGTCGGGAGTTAAAAAAACGAGGGATTACGAAGCTTAAGGTATTGTATTCGAAAGAAGAGCCTATAAAGCATGAGGCGGGGGCGGTACCGGGAAGTATCTCTTTTGTACCGTCGGTAGCTGGGCTTATGATAGCGGGAGAAGTAATAAAAGATTTGTTACGAGAGGAGAAAACGGATGATTAGTGTAAAGGAGTTATTACGCAAAAGTAAAGAAACGGAGCAGGCAAAGAAAAATGAAGCAAAGTCTGCCGGAAAAAAAACGGGAGAAAAGAAGGAAGGAAGAGAAAAACGCTGCTCTCTTTTGGTAGAGGAGGTATTCGAGTCTGCCCGTATACAGGGAGTTATGGTAATCGGTAACTTGCACGGAAGAGTCAGAGAGGAGGATACCATGTATTTGTATCAGCCGGGAAAGCCGGTAAAGGAGGTACAGGTAATCGGTATCGAATTGGGACCGCGTGAAGTTGTGGAAACCGCAAAGGACTGTCAGGTTGGCTTGGGACTGGATATCGAGGATATCAATGAGGTATCCAAGTATGCTGTACTCAGCAGCGTAAAGCCTGCAGAGGGAGAGATGGCACAACGAGTTATCGAGAATCCGCGTATGTTCGGTTTGATGATGGAGTACGGCCGTTTATATCAGAATGAATCCTATATGGATGCACTTTTATATGAGCTTTGTTATGCAAAGTTTGTGATACCGCTTTATATGGAACGCCCGCCGGTGCCGCAGGAGGACGGTAGTATGGCATTCGGAGAAGAAACTTTTGTGGGATTCCGTGCGCTAAAGAAACCGGGGGATGATTCTCAGGCGGTATTCCCTGTCTTCACGGATGAAGTGGCAACCATGGGTTGGAAGGATGCGTTTAAGGAGGGGCAGCCGAAGCGTTTTGCTACCATGCAGCTTCCGCATTTGTTGGTAGAGGTAAACAGAGGTCATGCCGGACTTGTGGTAAATCCGTTCGGGCCGGTGCCGGTATTTTTCCCGAAGGAGCTGTTGTGGCAGGTGGAGCGTTCGGAAGTGTTTAAAGAGCGCTATGTAAGACCGGTAGAGGTGAAACAGAGAGAAGAGGCACCGGAGGCGTAATTCTGTATTTTCCGTGAGGCAGAAAGTAAAAAAAAGGAAATTATTTAAGCAAAGCGGTTGCATTTTACTCAGCTTTGCGCTATAATAAACGCAATGACGTTGATGAAGACTAAGAATCAGGTTGCTTTTCAGAGAGTCCGCGGGCGGTGCGAGCGGATAGGCAAAGGGTTCCATCCACCTTCGGAGTCTGGGTGAAAGCCCGGGGAACGCCCCGTACAGCGTACACGAGAGGCCGGGAGACCGGCAACGTGGGTGGCAACGCGGATTATACTCCGTCCCATGGCGTATGCTATGGGACGGTTTTTATTTTTCGAGTTGGCCAAGTGAGCATGAAGCCGGTGATGCAAGCGTGAGATTGCACAAGGCGGCTGAAATGCGAACGCGCCCGCGACTGAGCGACGAAGTCGCGATGTGCGGGAGAGCACGAAGTGCGAGCCGACTCGAGGAAGGAAAAAGTTGGCCAAGTGAGCATGAAGTATAATTAAAGGAGGACATACCATGTTAGATCTTAAGTTTGTGAGAGAGAACCCGGAAATTGTGAAGCAGAATATCCGTAATAAGTTTCAGGAGAATAAGCTTCCGCTTGTAGATGAGGTAATCGAGCTGGATAAAGAGGCTCGTGCAACCCAGCAGGAGGCGGACAACCTTCGTGCGGACAGAAAGCGTATTTCCAAGGAAATCGGCGGTCTTATGGCAAAGGGCTTAAAGGAAGAGGCTGAGGCAAAGAAGAAGCAGGTAGAGGAGTCTGCGGTACGTCTTGCGGAGCTTGAAGCAAAGGAAGCAGAGCTTTCCGAGAAGGTATTAAAGATTATGATGACCATTCCGAACATCATTGACCCGAGCGTACCGATCGGTAAGGATGACAGTGAGAATGTGGAAGTACAGCGTTACGGAGAGCCGGTTGTTCCGGAGTTTGAGATTCCGTACCATACCGATATTATGGAGAAGTTAAACGGTATTGATTTGGATGCGGCAAGAAAGGTGGCAGGTAACGGTTTTTATTATCTGATGGGTGATATTGCACGTCTTCATTCCGCCATTATTTCCTATGCAAGAGACTTTATGATTGACAGAGGATTTACCTACTGCATTCCTCCGTTTATGATTCGTAGCAACGTGGTAACCGGTGTTATGAGTTTTGCGGAAATGGATGCTATGATGTACAAGATTGAGGGAGAGGATTTATATCTCATCGGTACCAGTGAGCATTCCATGATCGGTAAATATATCGATACCATTTTGCAGGAGGAGAGCCTTCCGCATACCCTGACCAGTTATTCTCCGTGTTTCCGTAAGGAGAAGGGTGCTCACGGTATTGAGGAGCGCGGTGTATACCGTATCCATCAGTTTGAAAAGCAGGAGATGATTGTGGTTTGTAAGTCGGAGGATTCCCCGATGTGGTTTGATAAGCTGTGGCAGAACACCGTAGATTTGTTCCGTACCATGGATATTCCGGTAAGAACCTTAGAGTGTTGTTCCGGTGACCTTGCGGATTTGAAGGTGAAGTCCATTGACGTTGAGGCATGGTCTCCGCGTCAGAAGAAGTACTTTGAGGTAGGTAGCTGTTCCAATCTCGGCGATGCACAGGCTCGTCGCTTAAAGATTCGTGTCAACGGTGCGGATGGTAAGTATTTTGCACACACCTTAAACAACACGGTAGTAGCTCCGCCGCGTATGTTAATTGCATTCCTCGAGAATAATTTAAATGAGGACGGCAGTATTAATATTCCGAAGGCATTGCAGCCGTATATGGGTGGTAAGGAAAAGATTGAGGTAAAGTAAGCGTTAATCGGACAGGCCGCCTTTTGGGTGGCCTGTTTTTATGTTGAAAGCAGGAGAAGGAATGGAAGTTTGGGAGATTTACGTGTGTCTGGCAATCGGTGCGGTAATCGGTGCACTGTTTTGTCTGGACTACTTAAAACGGGCATATAAGACCTTTTTGGGAAGGTCTCCCCGGAAGCTGCATAGGATTTTTATCTATGTACTTTCTATCGGTGTGGGAACGTTATGTCTGGATATATACGGAAGCGGAACTGTGTTGTTATTGTACTGGTTTATTCCGCAAGTTGTATTGATGATTATCAATTTTGTTGTGAAAAAAGGAATGGGGGAAGCCTATGACGAGAAAGGTCGTATATGGAAAAAGGTATACGGAAGCGGAATTGTTCCGGTTGTAATTATGGCGGCATTGGTATCCTACGGCTGGTACAACATGCATCATGTTGTGGCAACGGAGTATACGATTCCTACGGAGAAAAATATCCGGGATGAAGGGTATCGGGTTGTTTTAATGGCAGATATTCATTATGGGACCTTTCAATCGGAAAAAGAGCTAAGGGAAAAATGCGAAGAAATAAATCAGATAGAGCCGGATATGGTCTTTTTATGTGGTGATATCGTGGATGAGAAAACTACAAAAGAGAAAATGGAGGAAGTGTTTGAGATTCTCTCGGGCATACAGTGTGAGTACGGGTTTTTTTATGTATACGGAAACCATGACCGCCAGGAATATACCTCATATCCGATGTTTACAAACAATGAATTGAGGAACGTGATGGAGCAAAACGGGATTACTGTTTTGCAGGATGAGCTCGTTGTGTTGAATGATGAGTTCGTGATAGTGGGAAGAGAAGATTCCACCGTGGGCGGTAGGGCATCTATAAAGAGTCTACTGGAAAATGTGGATAAAACAGACTTTATTGTGACGCTGGACCATCAGCCGAAACAGTATGGGGAATGTGCGGAAGCGGGAGCGGACTTGCATTTGGCAGGTCATACGCATGGCGGGCAGATTTGGCCGATTAATTATATTACAAAGCTGACGTACGAAGGGTTTTACGGATACAAAAAGACCGAAGAGGGGATGCAGACGGTGGTAACCTCCGGCTTTGCCGGGTGGGCAATGGGAATTAAGACATCTGCTCCGGCGGAATATGTGGTGTTAAACATTGAAGGAAACGGAAGCCGCGTATCGGAATAAAAGGATTACATAAGAAAAGCGTTTGCAGGAAGTTGTCTGCAAACGCTTTTGTTGTTGTGAGAATCCGGTACAGGAACCTATCTGGCTAAAATCTGTGTAATTTCGCCCACATACATGGTGTGCATGTCGCCGTCCTTGTAGAACGCGTCCGAAAGCTTCGGGTCGAGGAACTGGTCAGCGGTCATGCGGGTGGCAGAGAGCTTTTTACAAATGAATACCAGGTTTCCTTCGTCAATAAACGGAGTGTCATCACTGTAGTTTACGTTAAAACGGGCTCCGGCGATTTTGTCCTCATCTCTGCCGGAAACGGTACCGAGGTACTTTAACGCAGACATCTGACCTTCGAAAAAGGTAAGGGAAAAGGTGTCGTTGGCATCAATGAATTCCTTGGTATAGCGGCTGTCCCGGACAAAGATATAGGCAACGTTTTTTCCCCACAGAACACCTAAGCCTCCCCAGGAAGCGGTCATGGTATTGGCTTTGTCTTTGGTGCCGGCAGTGATTAACATCCACTCCTTGCCGATTTTGGTAAACGGATTTACTTCCAGCATGTCTGCCGGATACGGTTGAAATGTATGCATGGAAAAACCTTCTTTCTTATTCTTTTCTATAGTGTACCACAGATTTCCCAAAATGTGAATGGATAAATGTGAATGGATAAAATGAGAATCTCATGTAAGGGCAAAAAAGAACTGCGTGTCACTTCACGCAGTTCTTTTGTATAGTGTATTGTTTCTGTAAATAACTATTCATTTTTTCCCGCACCGAGCGGCTTCTTTATCAGGCTGAGTACGGCAAAGAATCCGGCAATCAGGACGATACCGATGGCGAGACAAATAACAACATTTTTTACAAAACCGGCAATGAGGAAACATACAAAGCTGATGGCAGCTACCGTAATTGCATACGGAAGCTGTGTGGACACATGATTTACATGTACGCATTGCGCGCCTGCCGAGGACATAATGGTTGTATCGCTGATCGGAGAGCAGTGGTCACCGCAAACAGCACCTGCGAGACATGCGGACATGCCAATGTAGAAAATCGGATCACTCGGGTCAAACATGTTGCAGACAATCGGAATCAGAATACCGAAGGTGCCCCAGGAAGTACCGGTAGCAAATGCCAGCAGACATGCTACAAGGAAAATAATTGCCGGAAGCAGATTGGTGAAATCCTTGAGGCCACTGTTCATTACGACCTTAATATATTCATCGGACTGCAACAGGGAAGAAGTAATATTCTTTAATGCGGTTGCAAAAGTAAGAATTGTAATGGCCGGTACCATAGCGGTAAATCCCTTCGGAACACAATCCATAGCATCCTTAAAAGTAATCAGCTTACGACACATTAAATATCCGACAAGAAGAATCAGTGTAAGGATGGCACCCCACGGAAGACCTACGGTAGCATCCGTGTTGGAGAATGCATTAATAAACTTACCCGCATATTCCGGATCATCGCCGAAGAATCCACCGTTATAAATTAATGCATAAACAGAAATTCCGATTAAAACGATAATCGGTAATAATAAATCAAATACACGTCCTTTCGGATGAGTTTCTACATCCATACCGCTAACACGTTCTTCGGTAGAGAATAAGTCTCCCTTTTCTAATGCATTCTTTTCGTGCTTTGCCATTGGGCCGTAGTCACGCTTGGAAAATACAAGTGCAAGAATGAAAACGAAGGTTAAAAGGGAATAGAAATTATACGGGATAGCCTTTACAAAAAGCTCGAAACCTCCCATGCCGGTGCCTTCCGTATAACTGGCAACGGCAGCAGCCCAGGAGCTGATCGGTGCAATCATACAAATAGGAGCTGCAGTGGCATCAATCAAATAGCTGAGCTTTGCACGGGAAATCTTGTGACTATCGGTCACCGGAAGCATAACAGAGCCTACGGTCAGGCAGTTAAAGTAGTCATCAATAAAAATGAATACACCCAGAACAAAGGTGGCAAGCTGTGCACCGATACGGGTCTTAATGTGGGCCTGTGCCCAACGACCGAAGGCAGCGCTTCCGCCGGCTTTGTTAATGAGGGCAACGATTACACCCAAAATAACGAGGAACAGGAAAATGCCTGCGGTATCGGAAATTGCGGTAATCAGTCCGTCACTGACTACGTGGTCTACCGCTTGTGTGGCGGAACCGTTGCAGGACAAAATACTTCCTACAACAATACCTAAGAATAAAGAAGAGTATACTTCTTTTGTAATAAGTGCCAATGCAATTGCAATGATTGGCGGAACCAGAGCCCAGAAGGTGGCAGTGGTTGTTGTTCCGGTTGCGGTTACGATAATTGCCATAACAACGGAGGCAACCATAACAAGCAATGCAATCGCGGATGTAACTCCTTTTTTCATATAAGGAAACTCCTTTCTTTTGTAAAAGCCTATTTGTAAAATACTTACAAAAATATTATACGAAACGACGATTTGATTGTCAATAAGTTCTAATAAATTATAAAAGTAGTTGACAAAAAAAGAAACCTGTAGTATGCTTGTATTAAGCGCTTAATACAACAACACAGTAAAGAAAGGAGATGGGCGGATGCCATGGGATATTTCATCTGAAAAGAGCGTGTATTTGCAGTTGATTGATGTTATTAAGCAGAAGATTATGTCCGGAGAGTATCAGCCGGGGCAGCGTTTGCCGAGTGTCAGAGAACTGGCAGCCGATGCAGCGGTAAATCCGAACACCATGCAGAGAGCGTTGACAGAGTTGGAACGGGAGGGGCTTTTGTATACTCAGCGGACCAGCGGAAGATTTGTATCGGAGGATGCAGGAATGATTGAAGGTCTTAAGAGGTCGGGAGCGGAGCAGAAGGCAAGGGAGTTCTATCTGGAAATGGTTCAGAACGGACTGTCGGCGGATGAGATTCGTCGTTTGTTGGAAAAAGCAATTGCCGAAGAAACAAAACAGTAAGGGAGCCGGCACGGACCGGAGAGTGGAGGAATTATGTTAAAAGACGGATATGTAGTGGAGTGCCGGGGACTTTCAAAGATGTATAAAGGCTTCCCGGCATTGAATAAAGTGGATGTACAGTTGGAAAGAGGTAAAATCATCGGCCTTGTGGGACCCAACGGCAGTGGTAAAACCACGTTGATTAAGCTGTTGAACGGACTTCTGGTGCCGACGGAGGGAGAGATTTTGATTAACGGAATCGCTCCGGGACCGGAGACAAAGGCAAGGGTGTCTTATCTGCCGGATAATAACTATTTAAGTAATTGGATGAGAGTGGAACAGATGATTGAGTTCTATGGAGATTTTTATCCGGATTTTGATGCGAAGAAGGCGTATGCCATGCTGGAAAGTCTGGGACTGAACCCGAAGCAGAAGTTTAAGACCATGTCCAAGGGTATGAAGGAAAAGGTACAGCTTGTGCTGGTAATGAGCCGTGAGGCGGATTTATATTGTCTTGACGAGCCGATTGCGGGAGTGGATCCGGCCGCCAGAGATTACATACTTCGGACGATTATATCCAACTATGCGGAAGGGGCTACGGTACTCATTTCTACCCACTTAATTGCGGATGTGGAAAAGGTATTGGATGAGGTAGTATTTATCCGGAACGGGGAAATTATTCGTCACACGTCGGTAGAGGAACTCAGAGAGAAGTATGACCGGTCGGTGGATGCTTTATTTAGGGAGGAATTCAAATGTTAGGAAAATTATTAAAACACGAATGGAAGGCTACGGCAAGACGATACGGTTTGTTTTATCTGATTTTGGCGTCGATTACGTTATTTACGGCCATTATACATGCGATTCCGGTCGATAACATTTTTTATACTATGGGTGAGACATCGCTGATAGTCATTTACCTTATTTCATTATTCGGAGTGATATTCTGCAGTACCGGTATGGCGATTGTACGTTTCTATAAGAATATGGTGTCCGACGAAGGATATCTGACCTTTACCTTGCCTGTGAAGGTAGAGCAGCTGGTATTTGTCAAGTTTCTGGTGGCGTACATATGGCAGCTGGTGACGGTTATTTTATGTGTGTTGTCTCTGTTTAGTGTATTTGTGGTAGGACATATGAAGCTTGGTGAGTTTTTCGACGGCTTGTCCTATTTGACGGATATGGCAGGTAAAATGGTTCCGGTATTTATTGTTATGATGCTGATCAGTATGATGTATCAGCTGATGATTTATTACTTATCCATTGCCATCGGTCAGAGATTCGGAAACTATAAGATTCTGGCTTCCATTATCGCATACTGCGCATTGAGTTTTGCAATCGAATTGGTTCTTATGCTTATTATTCTTGGCATTTTCGGTGCGGTAGGTTTTATGGAAATGGCAGAGTCTATGTACACCGTGGACGGAATGGCCGGTTTCTATTTGATGACAATGGGATTATCGTTAGTGGTAGGTATTGTGGCATATTTTGTAACTTGTCAACAACTTAAGAAAAAGTTAAATCTTGTTTAAATTAATAGAAGCAGATAGAGTGGTAATTTTTTCTCGTACTTGTAGTGTTTGCTATTTTATGTTAAAATAACAATGTAGGGACGCAGAGGCAGGGTTTCCTGCCTCTGTGTTGTGTTTGTGGGTTTAGTGTGATAGGTACGGAAAGGATGAGAGCATGAGAAGGTACGAGATTATCCATGGGAACTTAGGGAGAAGAGTAGGTGTGTTGCTGTTAGCGGGAGCATTGGGGTTTGCTGCACCGTTAGCGGAGGTGGCGGGGATTTCGTTTGGTACGGAAACGGTTACGGTAGCGTATGCGGCAGAAGATATGCTGGGCTATGAGAATCCCGAGAAAATTGTGATTGCGATGCCGAACAGTAAGAATTATTCCACCACAGCATCGAAAATCAGCATATTGGGAGCCTGTGATTATCGATATCCGTTGACGATGAACGGAAAATCGGTCAAAATGACGGAGCACGGCTTTTTTACACAGTATGTGACACTTACGGTAGGAAAAAACGAATTTGTATTTAAAAACGGGGACCATGAATATACATTAACGGTGACCAGAAAGAAGTCCTCCGGTGGTTCTTCGGGAAGCGGGAGCACTGCAAAGTATAAGGAGGTCAGCAACAAATACGGGGAATTAATCAATCCGTATACAATGCCGATGTCGGCACCGGGAACGGCGAAAATCGATTATTTACCCCTGACACAGAATACAACCTTTCGGATTCTGGGGGAATGGGGAAACTACTATAAGATAGCGGACGGTACCTATGTGTCGAAATCTTCGGTAAAGGTATATAACGGGAAGATGCCGGCCAATAAGATTAATAGTGAGAAGGTAAAGTATGATACGGCAACTCATACGGTGGTATCTACCTTTTCCATGAAGATGGATGCTTTATATGATGTGCAGGTGAACGGAGATACGGTAAAATTTGTACTATACGATACCAAGGCTTCCGGAAAGGTGTTTGTGCCGGATAATCCGTTGGTGAAGTCCATGTCCGCAACCACCGACAGCAAGGGAAGAGCTATTTATACATATAAGCTGACGGATGGGGATAAGCTGTGTGGTTTTGATGTATTTACGGAAAACGGAACCATGACCTTTGTGTTAAAGTATGTACCGGTGTTAAAGTCGCAGGGGTCCTTAAAAGGCGCAGTAATTCTTCTGGATGCGGGGCACGGAGATGATGATCCCGGTACGGTAGGTGCCATGGGTGGTTTCGGACCGACGGAGAAGGATGTAAATCTGGATTTAACTTTGCGGACCAAGAAGGCGTTGGAGTCCTTGGGAGCGAAGGTGGTTCTGGTACGCAGTGATGATACCTTTTATACCTTAAGCGAGCGAGTAGCGTTGATTCGGGAAACAAAGCCGGATTTGTCCGTATCCATTCACGGAAACGCTATGGGGATTACCTCAGATTTTTCCAAATCCTCCGGCTTTTTGACCTTTTATTCTTATAATGAACTACAGGATGCGGCAAGTATTATCAATAATTCCGTAAACAAGACGATGGGGTATCCGGCTCGTACGATACGTAGGTCAAACTTGTCTCTTACAAGATTAACCGCATGTCCGGCGGTGCTTTTGGAAACGGCCTTTTTGACCTATCCGGAGGATTATGAGTATTTGTTAATGTCTTCCAATCGTGAAAAGCTGGCAAAGGCTATCGCGGGTGCGACACAGGATTATATTGAGAGTGTGGCAGTGTATGAGCAGTCCGGTACGAAACATACCGTAAAGAGGGGAGATACCCTGTCCATAATTGCGCGAAAGTACGGAGTTACGGTGGATGCCATTGTAAAAGCCAATAAAATCAAAAACAAGAATGTTATTCATACGGGGGATGTGTTGGTTATCCCGTCAAAATAAGAAGGATTTTGTCAGTTAAACGAATGATGATAAGAAAGCAACCGAAACTTTGTGAAAAGAAACGGTTGCTTTCTTTGTGCAAAGAAAGTATAATGTACGCGGGGAAGTGTGGGCGATCTTGGTTGCCCGCAGGGTGAGGAAGTTTTTCGGAAGGATGGAAAAAAGATGCTGGATTTATTATTTCAGGAAGCGAATCAGGGGATTTTCGCGTTTATAGGAATTATGGTTACCTATGCATTAACCTGTGTGTTATTGCATTTTTGCGGAGGCTTGTTGCCGAGAGACGGCGGAAGAGATTTTGCCGTAGACGGAAAACTTTCTCAGGGAAAACCGAGGGGGGCAGGATTTGTTTTTATTTTGATTTTTGCGGCAACGGTATTTTTGTTTCTTCCGCTTGACAGAGAACGTTCCATTTATGTGATTCTTACGGTGGCGGCGATGCTGACCGGTTTTTTGGATGACTGCTCCAAGGCACCGTGGGGAGAGTATAAAAAGGGTATCCTGGATTTGATTATTTCCGTTATGCTGGCGGTTACCTATATCAATTTTAACGGAACCACCCTTTCGATTGCTTGTTTCGATTTACAGGTAAAATTGCCGACGGTTTTATTCGGTGTGCTTGTGACACTGCTTGCCTGGGTGTCCATCAATGTAACCAATTGTGCGGACGGTGTGGACGGTTTGTCGGCGACGTTAACCAGTATTACGCTCATGAGCTTCTATTTTACCGCTGATTCCACGGGAATGGCAGAGGATTATCGTTATATGACACTTTTGATGGTGGCATGTCTTCTCGGTTATCTTTGGTATAACGCAACCCCGAGCCGTATGATGATGGGAGATGCGGGGTCCCGTGCCATGGGCTTGTTTATTGCTGTGACGGCGTTAAAAAGCGGTTATGTGTTGTTGTACATACCGTTTGCGATTTTGTTGATTTTAGACGGCGGACTGGGTCTTGTAAAGGTGGCACTGCTCCGGTTCTTAAAGATTCGTATTTTGAAGAATACGAGAACCCCGCTTCACGATCATGTGCGGAAGAATTTGGGCTGGTCCAATACCCAGACGGTGTTTAAGTTTGCGATTCTGCAGATTGTCATTGCTTTTGCGACGACATGGCTGATACGATAGAAGAACACTGTGCCTCTTAAGGTGCAGGTAGAGTCAAAGAAGGGTCGAAGATACATATGAAATCCATAAAACGAAAAGAAAACAGAACGTGGTTTTTGAAGGGAATGCGACACGGAGTTCCCATCGGATTGGGCTATTTTGCGGTGGCGTTTACTCTGGGTATTCAGGCAAAAAGTATCGGAATGACGCCGCTTCAATCGGCACTTATGTCCTTTACTATGCATGCGTCTGCGGGAGAGTTTGCGGCGATGACCGTGATTGCGGCAGGCTCCGGCTATGTGGAGATGGCAATTACCCAGCTGGTGATTAATTTGCGATATTTGCTCATGTCCTGCGCATTGTCCCAGAAGGTGTCGGAGAAAATGCCGTTTATTCATCGGTTTTTTATTTCCTATTATATTACGGATGAGATTTTCGGAATTTCTTCTACGGTAGACGGAAAATTAAATCCACGGTATACCTACGGTGCGGCGTTGGTGGCGTCTCCGGGCTGGGTGCTTGGGACTTACCTCGGTGCAGTGGTAGGAAATATTCTTCCGGACAATGTATCCAGTGCCATGAGTGTGGCTCTGTACGGTATGTTCCTGGCAATTATTATTCCGCCGGCACGTAAGCACAAGGTGATTGCGGTTATTGTAGTGGTATCCATGCTGGCCAGCTACGGGTTTACCGTGCTGGCACAGGCGGTTTCGGAGTATATTACCATATCCTCCGGAATGCGGATTTTAATTCTGACGGTGCTGATTGCCGGAATTGCGGCAGTTGTCCGCCCGATTGAGGAAAGCGAGGGCTCTGCAAATGAAGGATAATATTTACCTTTATTTATTGGTGGCAGCCGGTGTGACTTATCTCATTCGTGCGTTGCCTATGACATTAATCAGAAAAAATATTAAAAACAAATATATTCGTTCCTTTTTGTATTATGTGCCGTATGTAACCTTAGCAGTAATGACGTTTCCGGCCATTCTTTCCGCGACCGCCAATGTGATATCCGCGGCGGTAGGGTTTGGAGTGGCACTGCTTATTGCATACTTTGACGGAAATTTGTTCAAGGTGGCCATGGGAGGTTGTGTGGCGGTATTTCTTGTGGAGTTGTTTCTGTAGATTGTGATTTTGAAAATTAAATGTCAGATAAGAGAGAGGCCGTTGCGGTAGTTGCAACGGCCTTTGTGTTTGAAAGATTTGTATAGAAAAACCTTACGAGAAACAATTCGAAAACAAATCAAAGTAATTTTCAAAGGTTTTTTTGCAGCAGGACGGATTGTCGATTATCACACCGTCTACCTTAAGACCAACCAGAGAAAAGGCCATGGCCATACGATGGTCATCGTAGGTTTCGATGCGCGCACCGTGAAGCGGAGCAGGAGTGATAAGTATACCTGTGCCGTCTTCGTCCACTTTGGCATCTCCGCCGAGACGTTTGATTTCGGTAATGGTGGCAGTCATACGGTCGCATTCCTGGGCACGGATGTGGCTTACCCCGCGGATGTGGGTTGGGGTATCCGCAAACAGCGCAAGGACCGCCATGGTCATGGTTTGGTCGGAAAAATCGCTCATGGTAATATCAAGCCCCGGATAATGACCGTCTGCCGGACCGGTAACACAAATGCCTTCCGGAGTATCGGTAACGGTACAGCCTAACTGCTCCAACGCTAAGATAAAACGTAAATCTCCCTGCATGGAATTTTTGTGAACCCCGGTAACCGTAACCGAAGTGCCGAGTAATGCAGCAGCTGCGTAAAAATAGCAAGCACCGGAAAGGTCCGGTTCGATATCGTAGGACTGACTTCGATAAGAAATACCGCCCGGAATCCGGTAAGCGGTGCCGGTGTTAGTCTTCGAAGAGAGGACCGGTGTAACACCGAATTCGGTCATCATACGTTCCGTGATATGTACATAGGACATGGCGGTACGGGAGCCGGTGGCGGTTACGGTAAGACCCTCGGTCAGTAGTACGCCGGTCATCATAAGAGCACTTAAAAACTGACTGCTTTTGTCAATGGAAACAGAAAGTTCCGGAGCTGAGGTCAGTCGTTGCTGTCCTCCTTCGATGCGAAGCGGTAAATGCCCCTCCTGCTCTAATGCGGTAACGGAAATACCGATAGAACGTAAAGCATCGATTAGCGGAGCCATGGGACGCTTTTTCATTTGTTCCGAAGCATCCAGAATATAGGTTCCGTCACAAAATGCAAGCAGTGCGGTCAAAAAGCGGGCAGCAGTACCTGCACTTGCGGCATAGACGGTGGCTTCTTTTTTCGGAAGCGTGCCGCCGCAACCGGTAATCGTAATCTCTTTTGTTTCTTCATCGGCAGAACACGAAATGCCTAAATCCTGCAGTGCGGCAATCAATGCTCTGGAGTCTGAGGAAAACAGTGCATTTTGAAGCGTACAGGTACCGTCGGACAAGGCTGCTAACAACAGAGCGCGGTTAGTAATACTTTTGGACCCCGGAACCGTTACGGTAAAGGAAGCCGGAGCGGAGACCGGTGTTACGACATAGCTATCGGATAACATAAGTAATCCTCCTTCACAGAATAAGGGAGGGTTGTCAACAGGACAACCCTTCCCAAATACTTCGATTTACTTGATTATTCCTGAATGGCATATCCGGCATCTACATAAGCCTGTAATACCTTATAGTAAGCCGGTTTTGCAATGCCAGGCATGGAGAACAGAAGCGGAGTCTGGTCGCCTCTCCAGGAACGGTCATCACCCATGCCCCAGTAGGTAATGCCGGAAATGTTGGCACCGTCCTTCTTTAACTCCAAAAGACCTTTCATCAGCTCGTAGTAGTAATTGGCCTGGGTGGTATCGTTGGTACAGGTAACATCCAGTTCTGTCAGTTGTACTTCGTATCCTGCATCCAAGAATTTCTTTGCGGTGGATTTAAACAACTGGGTGGACGGGTAACCGGTGTCCAGGTGGGCCTGCATACCGAAACCGTCACAAATCTTGCCGTCGGAGTTAATGAAATTCATAATGGCAAGTAAATGCTGGCTGTTCATATAGGTGTTGAAATCGTTGAAAATTAAGGAAACCTTGTCGCGGATGCCGTACTGCTTTAACATGTCATCCGCAATTACATAAGCAAGCTTTACGAAGGACGGCTCGTAGTTCTGTTTGCCGTAAATGGTAAGCCAGTTATGGTCGGTGGCGTTCCAGTATTCGTTTACTACGTCCCAGGCATAAACACAGGAACTGTACTCGCTGTCATAGACATGCTTCATGACGGTGCGAACATAGAATTCAAGACGGGCATCCATTACTTCCCGGGAAACAAAGCCGTTATCTCCGACATAATCTAAGCGGAAGAACCAGTTCGGAGTCTGACTGTGCCATACTAAGGTGTGGAATCGAAGGCCCAGGTCATTTTCGGCGCAAAGCTTCATGGCCAAATCGGTGGCTGCAAAGTTCAACTTCGGAACCATAGTGTCCGTGTAGTTATCCGGAATTACATAGCCCAGACTCTTTGCTTCATCAATGCTGATGAGAGTCGGGAAATTACCCATGATGGCATCCGGCTTCATTTCGTTTTCTAAGGAAATGCTGTTATAGTGTTTCTTGATCAATTTAACGGTATATACATTTTCTAAATCGGAGGCACGGGTAACACATACACCGGAACGATCAAAAACGGTACCGTAGGTATTCATAAGAGTGACGGACTTGTCAAACGGAAGCGGAGTGGCTGTCGGAGCCTTGGTCGGTTCCGGGGTGGCCGTCGGTTCCGGAGTGGCCGTCGGAGCTGCCGTTGCGGTCGGTTCCGGGGTCGGAGTCACCTTTGCATCGCCGGAATTACATGCAGCGAATAAAGATACGAGTAGGGTTAATAAAGCGAAACATGTGATAGTCTTTTTCATTCGTGTGTATCCTTTCTTGTGAAATTAGATTTCTAATCAATGCTTGATTTATAAGGTACTCCATTGCATTATAGCACAGAAAAAAGTGTTTGAAAAGCCTATATATTTTTTTGACATAATGTTAAAAAAGTTGTATAATACAAAACGTATGAAGTCAGGAAGAAGCGTTTTGTAGGGAACGGAAATAAGGACGAAATCGAAAGAGAGAGATTAGCATGAAGTTACAAGGAATATCAAAGCATTTTCCTATGTTTATGCGTCGCGGAACCCAGCATGTGGTGGTTTGGATCTGGCGCAGATACATCGGATTTGTGGCATGGACCTCCAAAGTAGAGTTTCAGGGGATCGAAAATATTGATAAAAACCGGATGCTGGGCTTTTGGCATGAGGATAGCTATTGTATGCAGCTTTTGTTGAGACAATTGCAGAAGTTAGAGAAAAAGGTGCATGTAATCGTGACTGCGGAACGTCGCGGAGATTATATTGCGGAGATGGTATCCCGTTACGGGGCGGAACCGATGCGCTTGCCGGACGGGCTTAAGATGCGTTCTTTTTTAAAGGACTTAAAGGAGGACAGCAAGCAGTCGGGGCTTACTCTGGCAGCCGCTATGGACGGTCCCAACGGTCCGTATCGTAAACCGAAGCGTTTGTTGTTTATGCTGGCTCATGAAGCGGAGAAGTCAGTGGTTTATGTACGTTTCCTGAAGAAAGGAATGATTACATTCCCGTGGCGCTGGGATAAGTACCGTGTGCCGCTTCCGTTTACAAAATTGGTGTGTAAGATAGATTATTTCGGTGAAATCGCAAAAGATGAGTTAAAGAACTTTACCGAATATGCAACCCGTATCTTCGGGGAGGATATTCGGTGGGAAGAGCAAGGAGAGTAACATGCGTTTGATATTAATTCGTCACGGCAGGCAGAGCAGTCCTCTTTGTAACGTGAATGTGGATTTGTCGGAGGTGGGAAGATGTCAGGCGATGCTTTTGGCAGAGCGACTTAAGGGACTTGTGCCTGACCGGATTTATACCAGCGCCCTGACACGGGCAAAACAGACGGCAGAGATATTATTCGGTACGGATGCTGTGTTTTTGGAACGGGAAGCGTTAAATGAGATTTCCTTCGGAGATATGACCGGAGAAGCGGATTCCCGGAATGCGGTACTGTTTCCGGAGTACTTTGAAGCGAAAAAGAGAAAGGCGGAAAATTTAAGAATGCCGGGAGGTGAGTGCCCGACGGAGGTGTTTGACCGGGCCGTGAAAGTGGTAAGAGAGGCTGTTACGTCCGGTGCGGAGACGGTTGTGTTTGTGACTCACGGTGGTGTGATTCGTGCGCTGACGGCGGGACTTTTAGGTCTTGGGGCAGGTCAAATGCTTCGCATTGCGGATAGTCTGGAGCATACGTCCGTAACAGAACTTAAGTACTCCGAGGAGGCGGATTGCTTTTCGCTGGAACGGTTAAATGATGCCTCACATCTTGAGGGCAGACCGGAACTTAGTCGGAACGCGTGGGCAAAAGGCTGATATGCTGCATAAACTGTAGGAAGAACCTACAGGAAGTGTTTGCATGATTATATATGTAGTAAAGCCCGGGGATACCATACAGGGTATTGCAACTGCTACAGGAAGCAGTGTGGAACGTATTTTACAGGATAATGCCCTGACAGAGGACAGTGTACTGGTGCCGGGGCAGGCCATTGTGGTATTACAACCCAATGTGACCTATACGGTGCAGGAGGGAGACAACTTTCTTGGAATTGCGGAGCGGTACGGTGTAACGCCGAAGCAGCTCCTTGCCAACAATCCGGCTTTAAACGGCCGGGATACGTTATATCCGGGCGAAACGATTGTGATTGACTATGCCACCAATATGGAACGTCGGCCTTTGGCCGTAAACGGGTATGCGTATCCGTATATCGATCGGGAGATTTTAAGGAAGACTTTGCCGTATCTGACCTATCTTACGTTATTTACTTATGGATTTACGGAAAACGGAGATTTGGTGGGAATCGATGATGAAGAGGTAATTCAGATTGCCAAAGAGTATCGGGTGGCGCCGCTCATGCTACTTTCTACACTTACCGCAGACGGAACCTTCAGTAACGAATTGGCCAGCCGGATTTTCTCGGATGAGGCCGCCAGAAATCGCCTCTTTGACCAAATACTTGAGAATTTGCGAGTGAAGGGGTATTACGGTCTGGATGTGGATTTTGAATTTATTTTGCCGGAAGACAGAGATAATTATGTGCAGTTTTTGACGGAACTTAAGGCACGGCTTGCGCCGGAGGGCTATCCTCTGGTGGTGGCATTGGCACCGAAGACCTCCGGCATGCAGCGGGGACTTTTGTATGAGTCCCATGACTATCCGGCCATCGGTGCGGTAGCGGATTCGGTGCTCATTATGACCTACGAGTGGGGCTATACCTATGGACCGCCTCTCGCAGTTGCACCCCTCAATAAGGTTAAGGAAGTACTGGATTACGGCGTGTCTGTGATTCCGAGAGAAAAGATATTGCAGGGGATGCCGAACTACGGCTATGACTGGACACTTCCTTATGTAAGAGGTGAATCTATGGCCAGGTCCATCGGGAATGTGGAGGCAGTGGAAATTGCGGAACGGTATCGTGCCACCATTCAATTTGACGAGCAGGCGCAGACGCCGTTCTTTTATTATACGTCAGAGGACGGAAAGGCACATGTGGTCTGGTTTGAGGATGCCAGAAGTATCCGGGCAAAGCTTTTGTTAAATGAAAGCTATCCGCTTCAGGGAATCAGTTACTGGAATGTGATGCGGTACTTTCCGCAGAACTGGCTGGTGGTAAATCAGATGTTTACCATACGGAATGCATATGACGAAAGCTGATGCTGACAATTATCGGCATGGCAATTAATTTGAACGGAAAAGGAAGTCGTTGTGTGAAATTACACAAGGACTTCCTTTTATTTATTGCATGGTGCTGTTTATCGGAAAAATTGTCGGGGAGCTTATCTTGTATATTCCGCAATTCTTGTCACAGCTACATAAATCTCGGAAATTTTATACCAGGTGGTAAAATTAACAATGCCGTTCGGGGTTAAGTCAAATTGTTCCTGAAAGGCACGGACAGCCTCGGCGGTACGAGGACCGAAAACACCATCGGCGGCAACACTGGGAACCACATAGTACACGTCGGCGATGGCATTTAACTGTTCCTGCATTTGTCGGACGACTTCCCCTCTGGAGCCTTCCTGCAGAGCTTCGCCCGGGAAGGAGTTTGGAACACCGGAGATTTCCTCGGTGGAGTTAATATAGATGGTATCACCGTAGTAGTTACGGAGAATTTCGATGGCATCGTAGCCCTGGTCGCCTAAGTATTTGCTCCCCCATTGGGACATGAGCCCCGGACAGGTGACTCGTCTGCCGTCACAGTACTGGGTTAAAATCGGCTGGCGTACATTCGGACGGGAAAGGAAGTTGTTAAAAATATTGTCCACAGCGGTATTGATGGTATCGAATATGTTGCGCTCCGGAATCCATTTATGGTCATAGGCAGTGGAAGAAGTGATGGTAAAGTTGTATCCCCTGTTACGGTACCATTCGGTATACACGCGGTTCAGGGTAAAGGACTGGATGGCGAGAATATTGGCATAAATGGTTGCTTCCGGCCAGGTGGCGTAGATTTCGCTGGAGGCGACGTTTTTGATGTAATCCCGGTATCTGACGTAATAGTTTTGGGCAGAGGTATCATTCGGAGAGCCGTTGTGAACCACGATAAATTCCGGAATGACTACCTGAGACAGTACGATTTCTCCGCTGCCGGTGATTTCCTTTACCTCTTCCTCTGCGATTTTCGGAGGATAGATCCCGTATAAGGTGTGGTCCGGGATTACGAAGGTTTCGGCACTCCTTGTGTCGGACGGCACCCGCGGCAACAACTGCACCTGTTGCAGCGCAACCACATCCGGCAGCACTTCCGTTCCGAAGATTTGCACCGGTTCGAAGCCTTCTGCCCGGACGGTGAGGTTGTATTCGGCATAGGGCCTGGGACTGCCGGCTTCTTCACTGTATTCCGGCGGCGGAGCAGGCAGTTCAATGACAGAGGTCTGTCCGGCGGCGGAAGTATTGAATTCGTCGATGAGAGTTGTGGTATTTCCTACGGTCTCGGAAATTTGTACCGTGGCATTTTCAATCGGGAAGTTATCCGCAATGTTTCCGACCGACACTCTCAGTCCGCCGAAGGAGGCCGTGGACATGTCTGCAGGGAAGCGGGAAGGTTGGGCTGGAGACGGTGTCGGCTGTATCTGTGTTTGCTCCGGCAATAGTGCCGGATTTTGTGTGGTTTGCGGTGTCTCTGTCGGCGTATCTTGTTCCATCGGTACTATGTTTTGTACCGGAATTGCCGGTTGGTTTCGGAAGGTACTTACTTCTTGTTCGGTGCTTACTTTTCTTTGTGATTCCGGTTTTGCCGGCTCGTTAACCTGAAAAGAACGATAGAAAGGCATAGAGATATCCTTTACTTGAAATTTACTATATGATATGATGGAAAAAAAGGAAAAATGCGGAACCGGAGAGGAAAACGGTTCGTCTAATAAACAGAAGGTATTTTACTAACTTATGAAAGGGGCGGTTTTATGAGATTATTATCAAACAAAGTAAGACGGTGCGTTGCGGCTGCCGTGACAGCAGTAATGTTTACCGGCTTGTTCGTAGGTTGCAGTGGAGGAAGTGACCGTGTTTTGCTTCCGACACCGACGCCGCGGACGGAAAAGAACAAAGAGAATCCGGAGGCTACGAAGGCTCCGGCAATGGTAACACAGGTGCCGGTAGTTGCGGGAAGCGATGCGTCCGTAATGCTGAAGCCGGCCGGCTCATATGAGGCGGTATACGAGGTGCTGCAGCGGGTACAGGAATCCGGAAACTACCGGGGCGGTTTAGGGTTTACCAATGGGATGCTTTGGGTAGAGGAAGAAGCCGTAGATATGGCTGTACCGGATGCGATGGCACCAACGGAGGGAACGAACGACGCAAGTAAGGGGGATGTTACCACCGGTGGCGTTGAGTTTTCCGAAACCAATGTACAGGTGGAAGGAATTGACGAGGCGGATATTATTAAAACCGACGGGCAGTATTTCTATGTGTTTGATATGAACCGGAATGCCATTTACATTGTCAGTGCCAAGAGTGGTGAGATGAAGCTTACGGCAGCGGTGCCTGTATCCGAAGAATTTGACGGGAACGAAACCGGCAGAGAGATGTATTTGCTGGGGAACCGTCTTATACTTTTGGTCAGCGGGTTCCGTACCGAAGAAAAGTCGGAGTATTCTAAGAATGCGGGAAACTATATTCCGTATATCAGAGAGTGTGCGGTAACGAAGGTATTTACCTATGATATTACCGATAAGTCTGCGCCGAAGTTGCTTTCTTCCTTGGAGCAGGACGGACGTATGATTACCTCCCGCCTCTCGGACGGTAAGGTATACGTGATTTCCTCCTACGGAAATTATTACGGTTGGTTTAAGCCGTTAGACGGAGCCAGAGATTTGAATGAATCGGCCGGGGAGGTATATAAAGACTACATTCCGACGGTAGAAGGAGAACCGATTGCACCGGATTGTATCTATATCAGTGAGGAACCGGTGTCCGAGGAGTTTCTGGTTGTGACTTCCATGTCTCCGGAGAACCCGGAGCAGTACCTTGATGTGAAGTCCTTATTGGCGGACGGAGACGAGTGCTATGTCAGCAACAACTACATTTATGTGGCAGGCAGCCGTTGGCAGAACAGTGAAATCCCGTACGACCGGACCGTGGTGTATCGTTTCGCATATCAGGACGGTGAGATTACCCCGGCAGGCCAGGTGACCGTAAAGGGTACCCTGGATGATCAGTTTTCCATGGACGAGTATGAGGGACATCTGCGTGTGGTAACTACCGTAAACGAGTACGTTTATGAGACGAAGGATACGGGATTAAAGGAAACGGTAGACATAAACGGAGACGGTATTATCGATGAAACGGATATGATTGAGCCGTATAGCTATCGGTATATTATAGACAGCAAGGAATATAATTCCTTATATATCTACAATGAGAGCTTAGAGTTAACCGGCTGTATCGAGAATCTGGCACCGGATGAGCATATTAAGTCTGCGAGACTTATGGGTAAGGTGGGCTATTTTGTTACTTTCCGTCAGACAGACCCGTTGTTCTCCGTGGATTTAAGCGACCCGGCGAACCCGAAGGTACTGGGCGAGTTAAAGATTCCGGGCTTCTCCACCTATTTACATCCGTACGGAGAGGGGCTGCTTCTCGGTATCGGCTATGATGCGGATGAGACCACAGGCTGGACCCAAGGAGTAAAGCTTTCTATGTTTGATGTGTCGGATCCGGGCAATGTAAAGGAAGTGCATAAGCACATTCTTGCGGATTTTACCTATACCGGTGTGGAAGCTGACCATAAGGCAGCACTTGTGGATGCAGAGAAGGGTATCATCGGATTCCCGGTCAGAGGCTATCAGGACATGGGAGAATATAACGTATATGTAGTGTATGGCTATGATGAAACGGACGGATTTTATCCGAAGTTCTCCGAAGGCTACGCCATGGGTTACGAGGCTGATTTATACGAGTTTAAGTATGAATTGTTCATGTTAGATTGCAGAGGTGCATATATCGGAGATACCTTCTATATGATTAACCCGGCCTATGAGATTAAGTCCTACGATATGGAGACATGGGAGCAGACCGGCAGAGTCGGTATGGTAAAGGAAGTGGAGGAACGTCAGGCAATGTTGGAGCAGATTAAAGAGAAAAATCCGGAACCGATTGTAATCGAAGTGGAAGCGAATCCGAGTACCGGATATACCTGGTCTACCACAATGGAGGGCGGAGCGGTATCTCTTTTCAGTGTGGAGGATATTACTGCAGATGGCGACCGACAGCTTCCGGGCGCGCCGATTATCCAGCGCTATACCTATGAAGTACGGGATATCGGTACCACGAAGGTGACCTTTGAATATGCACGTATGTGGGAGAGTAAAGCTCCTCTTCGACGGATTGTGTATGTGATTACCGTAGATGAAAACTTTGAAGCGAAAATCGAGTCGGTGACGGAGGAATAGAAGTGCCTGTAGTGATTACTGTTTTGGCGACTTGTCTGATTTTGATATTATATGTTCTGTGTTTGCGTACCAATAACACCCGTAAGGAGGCCCTAACACCTTTTACGGAGGTTTACATAGCACATAGAGGTTTGTTTGATAGGGAAAGTGTTCCGGAAAATTCCCGATCAGCCTTTTTGGAAGCCGTAAGAAAGGGATATGCGGTGGAACTGGATGTGCGGTTAACAAAGGATGAGGTACCGGTAGTGTTTCATGATGCCACGCTGCTTCGTATGTGCGGTGCGGAGAAAAAGGTATCGGACTGTACTTGGGAAGAGCTTCGTGCCTATTCCTTAGGAAGTACCCAAAAGCATATTCCTGCCTTTGAGACGGTGTTAAAGGATATTGCCGGTAAGACGCCGGTGTTGGTGGAAATCAAGGCAGAGAAGGCCTACAAAAGAACGGCAGAGAAAACAGCAGAGGTGCTGGATGGGTACAACGGTGTTTATGCGGTACAATCCTTTCATCCGCTGGTGCCGGTATGGTTCCGGAAATACAGACCACAGGTCCTGAGGGGGCAATTGTCTACCGACTATCGGAGAGATACGGTGACATGTTCTCTTTTACAGAGAATTGTTCGGACGAATCTGCTGTGTAATCTACTTTCCTATCCAGATTTTATATCCTTCCGGTATACGATGACAGGTCTATGGTCTTATCGGGTCTGCAAACGATTGTATCGAACAATGAGCTTCGGATGGACCATACGAAGTGAAGAAGAATTGCATCGGGCGGAAAAAGAGTTTGACGGTATTATTTTCGACAGTTTTTTGCCCGGAAAGAAAATGAAATAGTGAAATGCCCGGGGCTGTAAATGGCACCCGGGCAATTTTGGTTCTTACGAATATTAAGAGGATAATAATTACTTCTTTTTCTCAAAGGATACCGGACTTACCTCAGCTTTCGGAAAACGGCTGTCCGCCGGTGACGGCTCGGACATACTGAAGTACATGGTTGCTGCCTTTGTAGTGCCGAAATCACGGTTGGAACCGGTGTTTTGTACTTTGTTGAATGCCTCGCGGAACATGGCGTTGTGAGCTTCTTCGCGGTTTAAGAGGAAGTCGATGGTGTCACGGACCTTCTTGTCATGAATCTGGCGGTAAAGGTATTCGTATACCACCTTGGCGCGCTGCTCGGAGGCAATGTTGGATAATAAGTCGGCGCAAAGGTCACCGGTTACGGTAACATAGTCTGCGGTCCAGGAATAGCCGGAGGCATTGATAAGGCCCGGATTTAATCCTAAGAGAACGTGAGTCTGGATTTCACCCGCCGGGACACTGGCAGCGTCCAGCTCGTGTCCGTTTAACAGGTTGATGGTCTGTGCTACCATTTCCATATGGCTAAGTTCTTCTGCGGCAATGTCCATAAACAAGTCCTTGATTTCAGGGTCCTTGATGCGGAAACTCTGGGACATATACTGCATGGCCGCCTTTAATTCGCCGTTGCCGCCGCCAAGCTGCTCCTGCAAAAGAGCGGCGTACTGTGGATTCGGTTTCTCGATTTCTACCGGGTGGAAGAGTTGCTTTTCGTGTTTGAACATAAAATACCTCCGTTGGATTTTTTTGATAGTATCCCACGGAGGTAGTTTTCTATTCGGTAAGTATTATTTGTTCTTTAAGTATTCCTCGTTTCTCTGAATCACTTCCTCCATCACAGCCGGTCCCGGTGCGCCGAGGGTGTTTCTCTTGGTGACGCAGGTTTCCATTTTGATGGCGTCAAAGATATCTGCTTCGAATACCGGGCTGATGGCCTTGTACTCTTCTAAGGTCATATCGTCAAGGGCAATTCCCTTTTGCTCGCAGAACAGTACCAGCTGGCCTACGATACCGTGAGCGTCACGGAACGGTACGCCGTGGTTTACTAAGTAGTCTGCTGCGTCGGTAGCGTTGGTGAAGCCGTTCTTTGCGCTTTCTTCCATGTTGTCGTTATTGACGGTCATGGTGGCAATCATACCGGTGAACAGTGCAAGACACCCCTTTACGGTATCGATGGCGTCAAAGGTAAGTTCCTTGTCTTCCTGCATGTCCTTGTTGTAAGCTAACGGAAGCGCCTTCATGGTGGTCAAAATGGAAACGAGAGCGCCGTACACACGACCGGTCTTTCCGCGGACAAGTTCTGCGATGTCCGGGTTCTTCTTCTGCGGCATAATGCTGCTGCCGGTAGAGTAGGCATCATCTAAGGTGATGAAGCGGTACTCGTTGGAGTTCCAGATAATGATTTCTTCGCAGAAACGGCTTAAGTGCATCATAATGGTAGAGAATGCGCTTAACAGCTCTATAAGATAATCTCTGTCGGATACGGAATCCATGCTGTTTAAGGTGGCACCGGTAAAGTCTAAGAGAGACGCGGTGTACTCACGGTCTAACGGGTAGGTGGTACCGGCGAGAGCGCCTGCACCTAACGGACAGTAGTTAAGACGTGCCTTGGTATCCGCAAGACGGGAACGGTCACGCTTAAACATTTCAAAGTAAGCACCGATGTGATGAGCAAGGGTCACCGGCTGTGCCTTTTGAAGGTGGGTAAAGCCCGGCATATAGGTGGTGACATTGTTCTTCATTAAGGTGTGTAATTCTTCCAATAAGGAAAGCAACAGCTCGTCCACAGCGGCAATCTCATCGCGGATGTATAGCTTCATATCAAGAGCAACCTGATCGTTACGACTGCGGCCGGTGTGAAGCTTCTTACCTACCTCACCTACACGGGCAATGAGGTTTGCTTCCACGAAGCTGTGAATGTCTTCCTGGGTACCGTCAATAATAAGGGTACCGTTTTCAATATCCTTTTCAATACCGGACAATCCGGCAATAATGGTGTCTCGTTCTGCATCGGTTAAAATGCCCTGTTTTGCAAGCATGGTCACATGAGCAATGCTGCCGCGAATGTCCTGATGATAAAATTTCTGGTCAAAACCGATGGATGCATTAAAATTATGTACTAACTGGTTGGTTTCTTTTGTAAAACGACCGCCCCAAAGTTTCATAATGGTATCTCCTTTCAAAACGCTTCTGTGCGTTATCGTAACATAAAATGAGGGGAATGTCCAGTGGATTTTATAAGGCATGCGGTTCTTACAACAAGAAGGAAACCCCGGGAGTTTTATTTCATAAGTGAATTGTAAGAAAAAAGATTGACAAAGAATGAAATGTGTGATAAAACAGATAGAAAATCATCGGTGATACTACAAAAGGTATGCCGAGCTACCATATAGTTTGTGGGGAAACGAGGTGTCCGGACATTGTTACGAAAAGCGACAAAGAATGATATTATATATGCGGAAAAGCTGTTTGACGGTTGGGAAGAGACTATGATATGGTCTTGTCTGCAAGGGGTGATGGGAGATATCTATGTGACAGCGGAGAAATCCGAGGAGCAAGTGGAAGTACCAACTTCTGCGGTTGCGATTCTCGGTGCCTTCGCTTTCTTTGCAGGAGTACCGAACCGGGAACTTATTTTATATAAGCCGGAGTCTTATTCCGGAGATTTTGTAATTATGGTATCGCAGAATCCGGATTGGGAGACATATCAAAAGCTGGGACTGGGTGTTGTGATTTTAGAGGACGGGCAGCTTGTTTCGGGGGCTTCCTCCTACACGACCTATGAGAGTGGCATCGAGATTCAGGTGGATACCAAGGAAGAATACCGGCGTAAGGGACTCGCTTCGGTTTGCAGTGCGAAGTTAATTTTAGAATGTTTGGAACGAGGTCTTTATCCAAGCTGGGATGCCCAGAATAAGGGTTCTCTGGCATTGGCGGAAAAGCTGGGTTATCACTACAGCCATACTTATACGGCTTATGAGGTGTACGAGTATGGGAAAGGAGCATGCGTATGAAATTAATTTTTTTAATCGGCAACGGCGCCGTAGGAAAAATGACCGTCGGTCAGGAACTCATGAAGCTCACCGGACTTCGTCTGTTTCACAATCATATGACCATCGAGCCGGTCATCGAGGTGTTCGGCTACTATAACGGTACTGTGGTATCCAAGATGAGACAGATTATCTTTGAGGAGTTTGCAAAAAGTGATAATTACGGTATGATTTTTACGTATATGTGGGCCTTTGATGAACAGTCCGATTGGGATTATGTGGAGCATGTGACAAATATTTTCAAGGAACAAGGCGCAGAAGTCTACTATGTAGAGTTGGTGGCGCCTCAGGAGGTCCGTTTAAAACGGAACGAGACAGAGAACCGTCTGAAGAATAAGGCATCTAAGCGGGATTTGGAGTTTTCCAGAAATAGTATTTTACAGCATGATGAAAAGTATCGTCTGGAAAGCTATGACGGGGAGATTCCCTTTGAAAACTATATAAAGATAGATAATACGAACCTTTCTCCGGAGGAAGTCGCGCGGATGATACAGGAGAGATTTTCCTTGTAAATCTTGACATTTCCATATAATAGTGTTACTCTGTAGATTGTATTATGTGTATACCGGTATACAAAAGAAGGCCGAGTATGATGCATAAAAGAAAATTCAGATAAAAATAAGGTTGATAAGAGGAAAACACCATGAGTGAATTTGTATCAAAGAATCTTGCGGTAAACGAAAAGGGCCACTTGACCATTGCCGGGTTGGATACGGTGGATTTGGCCAAGGAGTACGGCACGCCGCTTTATGTAATGGATGAGGATTTAATCAGGGAACACTGCAGAAGCTTTCGCGAGTCTATGGAGAAGTACTATGACGGTGCGGGCCTGGTTTGTTATGCCAGCAAAGCCTTTAGCTGTAAGGCAATGTATCGTATCGCAAAGGAAGAGGGCATCGGTATTGATGTAGTATCCGCAGGTGAGTTGTATACTGCGACATGTGTAGATTTCCCGATGGACAAGGTTTGCTACCACGGTAATAATAAGACGGAGTTTGAACTTCGTATGGCCATTGAGCATAAGGTAGGAAGAATTATTGTTGACAATATTTACGAGCTGGAGCTTTTAAATAAGCTGGCAGCGGAGGTGGGCGTAAAGGCTCGTATCATGTATCGTATTAAACCGGGCGTGGATGCGCATACCCATGACTTTGTAAAGACCGGTCAGATTGACAGTAAGTTCGGCTTTGCACTGGAAACGGGAGAGGCATTTGACGCAATTAAGAAGGCACTTTCTTTAGAAAATATCGAGTTTGTAGGTGTGCATTGTCATATCGGTAGTCAGATTTTTGACATTGCGCCGTTTGTGGAGGCTGCCAATGTGATGATGGGGCTCATCAAACAGGTAAAAACGGAGCTTAATCACGAGATTACGGAACTCAATCTCGGAGGTGGATTCGGTATTAAGTACACAGAGACAGATACGCCGGTGCCGTATGCGGACTATATGGATAAGGTATCCGAGACGGTAAAGGCTCTTTGCAAGGAGAGAGGCTTAAAACTTCCGTTTATTTTAATCGAGCCGGGCCGCTCCATTGTGGCGCCTGCAGGTATTACACTTTATACGGTGGGCGGTATCAAGGAGATTCCGAATATTCGTACCTATGTATCCGTGGACGGTGGTCTGGGTGACAATCCGCGTTATGCGCTTTATAAGTCCGAGTACGATTTCGTGGTGGCAAATAAGGCGGACAAGGCAAAGGATTCCGTGGTAACCGTAGCGGGACGTTGCTGTGAAAGCGGTGACCTTCTTGGCGAAGGAGTAAAGCTGCAGACGGCTGAGGTTGGTGATACGTTGGCAGTACTTGCTACCGGAGCGTACAACTATTCCATGTCCTCCAATTATAACCGTGTACCGAAGCCGCCGGTGCTTATGATCAGCAAGGGCGAGGTAAAGGTAGCGGTAAAGAGAGAGACCTTAGAGGATATCGTAAGAAATGACATGTAAGAGAACGGAAAAAGCTTTCATCAGCATTTCCCATAAAATAAAAAAAGGGGCTTGTTTCCGAAAGAGAATAGCGTTATAATATAGGAAATTGCCGATAGGACGGATGGGACTGCCATGTGGATACATGGTGGTTCTTTTCTGCGTCTATGAGGTCAAAGTTCATAGGAGGAAAGAGATATGAAGATTTTAGTAATTAACTGCGGTAGCTCTTCTTTGAAGTACCAGTTGATTGACATGGAGAACGAGAATGTATTGGCAAAGGGTCTTTGCGAGCGTATCGGTATTGAGGGTTCTAAGCTGACCCATAAGCCGGCAGGCAAGGATACGTTAGAAAAGGTTGAGCCGATGCCGGATCATCAGGTAGCTGTTAAGCTCGTATTGGATGCATTACAGGATGCAACCTACGGTGTTATCACCGATGTAAACGAGATTACTGCAATCGGTCATCGTGTACTTCATGCAGGTATGCACTACAGCGAGTCCATTATCGTAAACGAGGATGTTAAGAGCGTGGTTCGTGACTGCTTCGATCTCGGACCGTTACATAACCCGGCTAACTTAATCGGTATTGAGGCTTGTGAGGCAGCAATGCCGGGTATCCCGAATGTAGCTGTATTTGATACCGCATTCCATCAGACCATGCCGGAGAAGGCATATATGTATGCTATTCCGTATGAGTACTATGAGAAGTACGACATCAGAAGATACGGCTTCCACGGTACCAGCCATCGTTTTGTATCCAAGAGACTTATCGAGGTTGCGGGCCTTGATGTAAATAACTCTAAGGTAATCGTTTGTCACCTTGGTAACGGCGGCAGTATTTCCGCAGTTGTAAACGGCAAGTGCGTAGACACCAGCATGGGTCTGACTCCGCTGGAAGGCTTAATCATGGGTACCAGAAGCGGTGACCTGGATGCGGCTGTGGTTCAGTACATTGCCAACAAGGAAAATAAGACGGTAAACGAAGTCATCGATATCTTAAATAAGAAGTCCGGTGTTCTCGGTATTTCCGGTGTATCCAGCGACTTCCGTGACGTACAGAAGGCACAGAAGGAAGGCAACAAGAGAGCAGATATTGCTATCCAGGCGTTTGTATATCGTGTAGCAAAGTACATCGGTTCCTACGTTGCGGCAATGAACGGTGTAGACGCAATCGCATTTACCGCAGGTGTTGGTGAGAACGATGCGGCTATCCGTAACGAAGTATGTTCTTACCTCGGCTATCTCGGTGTAACCGTGGATGCGGAAGCAAATAAGAAGCGCGGTGAGGAAGTAAAGATTTCCGGTGCCGATTCCAAGGTACAGGTATTTGCTATCCCGACCAACGAGGAGCTTGCAATCGCAAGAGAGACCAAGGATTTATTGTAAGAAATGTTTTCGTTTTCCAATGTTTGCAAAAGATAGAAGAAAACGAAAAAAACTGTTGACAAATAGATTGTCGGATACTATAATAGTCTAGTGTGAGTTTTGGGACCATACCCTAAGTATGCCGTTTGGCAGGACAGGAGCTTTGTATGACAGTATCTTTATCGGAGGCCATGCAGGTTGCGGGCGGAGTATTCACAAAAGAGTTTCCGTACGAGCCGGAAGAGTTTTCATATGCGGGAAGCAAGTATCCGTTCCTTAAAAAGGAGCCGGTGAAGCTGACTGTGACGAACCTTGGCGGACGTAAGGTAAAGATTGAGCTGGAAGGCGAAGTGACCTTAGGTTTGCCGTGTGACCGGTGCTTAAGGGAAGTGGCGGAGACGATTTCGTTTCAGACGGAACGAGAGGTTGATTTCTCTCAGACGGATGAAGAGAGAGCCGCCGAATTGGACGAAACTAATTTTATAGACGGATATGATTTAGACGTGGACGCATTTGTCTGCGAGGAAATCTTGCTTGGGTTCCCCATGAAGGTTCTGTGTCAGGAAGACTGCAAAGGAATCTGCAAGGTTTGCGGAGCAAATCTGAACGAGGGCGAGTGTGGTTGTG
>JAFYMC010000021.1 GCA_017556805.1 Lachnospiraceae bacterium
GACGGTGGGAATTGTGCTGTATTTGCTGGCCTACGCTTTTTGGAGATTCAGTATTCGGTATTATAAGAGTTCGGGAAATTAAGTGGGCAATTGAATCGTGACAAAATGGAAGCACTCTCAGGTGGAAAACTGAGAGTGTTTGTGGTATAATCAAAACAGAAATGATTTATAAGAAGTTGAGTAACAGGAGATGAAACATATGGTACAGAGTTTGCTTAAAACAACGCAGAATACCAGAGATTTGGGTGGTTATAGAACGAGCGAGGGGACACTGACCAGATATGAAAGTATACTTCGCAGTGATGTTCAAAATTACCCGTGCAAAGAGGATTTCGAGTATTTAATATCAAAGGATATTACCACTATTATAGATATGCGTGGACAAAAAGATGTTGATAGAAAGCCAAGTGGTTTTGCCGATAGAAATGATTTTGAGTATTATAATTTGCAAATCACCGAAGGCAGTGGGGTACCGGAATCTGTGGAGGCTGTACCGGTAAGTTATATGGGCATTGCAAAAGCGAAAGCGATGCCGGAAGTTTTTAAGTGTATTGCTAATGCTAAGACAGGGGTAATGTTTAACTGTACTGCCGGTAAGGATAGAACAGGAGTGGTGGCTGCGATTTTGTTACTTCACGCCGGTGTGGGTGATAAAGATATTATAGACAATTATGTTTTGACGAAGGAATATGGAAAAGAACGTCTGGAATTGGTACATAAAAATTTCCCGGAAGTTGATATGAATATCGTTACGCCTTGTGAAATGTTTATGGCAGAGTTTCTTAGATTGTTTCGGGAAGAATATGGTGATACGAGTACGTATTTTAGAAGTATTGGTTTGAGTGAGTGTGAAATTGATTCCTTAAGAGATAAGTTATAAAGCAGTTTTTACTCCGTCATATTTCCCCCCACCCCCTCATACATTGTAAAAAAGCCTGCATGAGGGTACGAGATTGGAAGGATGTATTGAAGAACGGGTGGTAGAAATCGCAAGGTACATAGTGGAGCATAAGGCGACGGTGAGAGAGACGGCGAGGGCCTTTGGGATAAGTAAGAGTACGGTGCATGCGGAGGTAACAATAGGGAACGGTTTTTAGGACATGTTATATGGACGATAGTATAATCAAATAAGTGGTATGAGTTGACATTATGTTATTTAAATGATAAACTGAATAAAAATGAAATATGGTCATCGGAGGACAGTACACCGTAGTGTAGGGGATCGTAAGCAACTGCTTGCAGGCCGCCTGTCAGATAAGATGTCGAGTGAGCTCGGTTATTACAGAAATGTAATAGGCGAGCTCTGCTTTTTTATCGGAAATGAATGTGAGTTCCATAGGATTAAGGAGATAATGAGAATGATTGAAACAGAAAGACTGATACTACGCCCATTCCTTGAAAGCGACGCAGAGGACCTTTTTGCGTATTTGAAAGCACCGTTGGTAAATTGCTTCGCTTGCATGAAACTGAATACGCCGGAGGAGGCGAAGGAAGAGGCAAAACGGCGTGCAATGGACACTGAATACTGTCTTGCGATTGTTTTGAAGGAAAGCGGGAAAGTGATTGGAGAGATTGAAGCGCATCCGGAAAATCACGCCCCCGACGAAGAACATGCGGTACTTGACACGTTTAGTCCATGTTGGATGTTAAATAAGGAGTACCATGGTAAGGGATATGCCTATGAAGCGGCCTATGCGTTCTTTGATTATCTGTTTCATGAAAAGGGGGCCAGACGAATCTATGCTTATACGGAAGACTATAATGTGTCGAGTCAGAAGCTTTGTGAGAAACTGGGCATGCGCCGTGAGGGAATGTTCGTGGAGTTTGTTTCTTTTGTTAATGATGAAAACGGAGAACCGATTTATGAAAACACAATGCAGTATGCCATTTTGAAAAAAGAATGGATTGGATAAAAATATTAGGCTAAACAGGAGGCGCATTATGGATTTTAAGTTGGTACAGATAACAGAAGAGGATTTGGTGCAGTACAAAGCAGATATGCAGGAGGCATTTCAGAAGGGCTTCGAAGCTGATTTTGGGGAATCAGAGATGCAAATCTTACCGGAACAGGATATCGACAATTCATTAAAAAGTAAGGGCGCTGTGGCTTATAAAGCGGTTGTGGACGGAGTGATGGTCGGTGGCGCAATTGTGGTAATTGATGAAGAAACACAACACAATCATTTGGATTTTCTGTATGTAAAATACGGGACGCAAAGCAAAGGCATCGGTAAAATGATGTGGGATTCCGTAGAAAGATTACATCCGGAAACAAAAGTATGGGAGACCTGTACTCCGTATTTTGAAAAAAGAAATCTGCACTTCTATGTGAATAAGTGTGGTTTCCATGTTGTGGCATTTTGGCATAAAGGAAATCCAGATCCGCATAAGCCGGAAGATTATACAGGGGATGATTTTGAAGGAATGTTTGCTTTTCAAAAGGTAATGCAGAGGTAAGAACCCATGATATATTGGAAATGATATCTATTTTTTGAGATTTATTTAAGATGTGCCGGAGTGGTTTCACGGAAAGAAAACTGCTTCGGCATTTTTATGCTTAGAGAGAGTCGGTAATCGCAATTGCATCAGGAAAAGGTATTTGCTATAATAGTAAAAGAATAGAAACCAAGGAGTACCAACCATGAAAATAGACCGCCTAATCGGAATTATTACAACTCTCCAACAGAAAGGAAAAGTGACTGCGCCGTATCTTGCGGAAAAGTTTGAGGTGTCCCGACGTACGATTAACCGTGACATTGAGGACATTTGTCGTGCAGGAATTCCGATTGTGACGACACAGGGAGCAGACGGCGGCATTCAGATTATGGAAGGCTTTCAACTGGATACGACGGTGTTTACCGAAGAAGAGCTGGAAGCAATTCTGGTGGGGGTAAAGTCGGTGGACAGCGTGTCTCGTGAACCGAAGCACGCCGGAGTCAGTGGGAAAATCGGTGGAATGCTTCCGATTGCGGAGCATATCGTGATTGATTTGGCTTCCTTTTATCACGGAAGTCTGTCGGAGAAGATTGATTTATTAAAACGGGCGATAAAAGAAAATCGCCGGGTAAAGTTTCACTATTATTACAACCGGGGCGAGAGCGACAAGGTAATCGAACCGGCGTTGATTGTGTTTCAGTGGTCAAACTGGTATGTGTTCGGTTTTTGCCCGGAGCGAAATGATTTCCGGATGTACAAGCTGCATCGGTTATGGGAGCCGGAGCTTTTGGAGGACACCTTTGAACCGAAAGAGATACCAGAGGAAAAGAAGCAGTTCGGACAGAATATGACGGACGATATCATCATTCCGGCAATCTATGAGGCAAGTGAGACCTATCGTTTGGTAGAGGAATACGGACCGGGCTGTTATAGGGTGCAGGAAGATAGACGGCTTTATACCGAATGGGGCTTTTCTTCTTATGAAAGGGCTTTGGATTGGTTTCTTGGGTTCGGAAGCAGAGTGCAGGTACTAGGCCCAGAGGACTTTAAGGAGTTGTATGTAAAGGAATTGGAAAAGATGATTGGTATGTATAGGGAATAACGTGTGGTATCATGGAAAATGAAACGGTAGAATCAAACATGACATACAGGTGTCATGTTTGAAGGAATAGAATAGATACAAGAGCACGGAAGAAAAGGAGAAAACGATGGTAGAGTCAATGTGCGGTTGTATCTGTTCCGGTTGTGAGTTTGTCGAAAAATGTGGCTGTAAGGGCTGTTTTGCGTCGAAGGGATATCCGTTTCACGGAGAGTGTAAGTTTGCGTTATGCTGTATGGAACATGGGTATATCCATTGCGGAGAGTGTGAAGAATTTCCATGTCAGAAACTGACGGACTTTGCATATGACCCGGAATATGGTGATGAGAACGGTTCTATTCTTGAGGTGCTGAGACAATGGAATAAAGACGGAGCGACAAGGGACAACGGAGTTCAAAAGGAGGAGAAGACAAATGATTGATACACGTTGTGGACTTCGGTGTGAAGGTTGTGAGTATATTGAATCCTGTAATTGTGGCGGCTGTATTGCAACGAACGGAGTGCCGTTCCACGGTGCGTGCCCGGTGGCGGAATGCTGCCAGAGCAAAGGATTTATGCATTGTGGGGAATGTTCGGAGATTCCTTGTGGACTTTTAAGCCAATATTCCTGTGACCCGGAGCATGGGGACAATCCGCCGGGAGCGAGAATCGAGCAGTGCAGGAAATGGGCAAAGGGCGAAGTGTGAGGTGAGTGCAGGATGGATATGAAAAAAGTGATTTCCCTTCGCATGGAGCGGCAGTTTTTAGCGAAAGGGGCAAAGGAAGAAGAATACATCGAGCTTTATCGGGATATGCAGCCGGGGTTAAATGTGTACTGGAACGGGTTCGGACAACCTCCGGTACTAAGCTTTCGTGCGGCGTTTGATGATATCGAGTTTAACAGAGAACGGCAGATGCGTCGTGAATTGATAAAGGGGCGTTTTACCGGCGGAAATCTGGGGTGGATTATGCCAGATGAGATGGAATTGTTCGCGGGACTGTATCGGAAACCACTGACAAAGCCGACGTTACTGCAGGAAGAGATATTGCACTTGATTGAGCATGCGGGACCGTTTACCATACAGCAGATAAAGGAGGAAACTGGGTATTTGGTAAAGGAGATTACGCCGGTACTGCATCGTTTGCAGGAAGCGTTTTTAATCTACGAGGATCAGTATGACGGCGAATGGGACCGAGGCTGGTATACTTTTACGGAAATGTTTCCGGATTGTGATTTGGAACGGTACAGTCGAAAGGATGCCTTAAAAGTGGTGCTTCGCCGGTTTGCCTATCGTCATGTGGTGTTTGATATTGCTATGGCAAAGAGTTATTATAAATTGCCGGAAAAGGAAATCAAGATTGCGGTGGCGGAGCTTGTGGCGGAAGGTGTTTTGGTGGAAGAAGAAGGAGCGTATTTGTTAAAAGAGGATGCAGAGCTTCTTGTGAATTATGAACCGATACCACTTCATTTTGTCTATGCAGTGCATCGGAATGATTTCTTGTATAAATCCAACGAGCATGTGTTAAAGGAGCAGTTCAAACCGTTGTATGAGCATCTGGAATACGACCATGAGCCGCTTCAATATCTTTTGATTGACGGTGAGTTTCGCGGGGCGGTGGTAGGACATTTTAGAAACGGCCCCTATGATTTGAATGATGTAGTATGCGATTTGCCGGATGCGGAAGCGAGAAAGGAAGAGATTCTGGAAGCAGTCCGGGAGGTGAACTTCGGAAAAGGTCCGGAGCGGTTTATGGGGAAGATGGTGTAATGCTGAATTCCACTCTGGGTTGCGAAAAAGCAATGGTGAGTTGGTGGAATGATACCGTATCTATTTGTATAATAAAAGTACACATTGAAAAAAAGAGGTGTATTATGGGATTTGCTGAAAATTTGAAAGAGATACGAAACAAAAGAAATATAACGCAGGAGCAACTTGCTGAGATTTTGTCGGTATCAAGACAGACGATTTCCAAATGGGAATCCGGGTTGGGATATCCTGAAACGGAGAAGCTTTTATCTATATCAAAAGAACTGAATGTATCTTTGGATTACCTGTTTTCGGAACGGTGTCACATGGTTCGGTCGGTAAGCTCCCAAAGAGTTTCTAAGATTGATACGTATCTTAATTGTGCGGAGGTGTTTGCGTATAGAAGTACATGCTTGAAGCGCAAATACGGTGCGGTTATTGTGAAAGATGATGTTGTAATATCTACGGGATATAATGGTGCTCCCAGAGGTTTTGAGAATTGTTGTAACATAGGAAATTGCCCGAGGATGGACAGAAATATGCACCAAGGAGAAGGCTACGGAATGTGCAGAGCCATTCATGCGGAAGCAAATGCGTTGCTAAATTGTTCCCGTCAACAGACAATGGGAGCAGACCTGTATTTGGTTGGAGTGAATCCCAATGATAACTCGATTCATGAAGCAAAGCCATGTCCGTTATGTGCAAGGATAATTATTCAGTCCGGAATACGCAATGTGTATTTGCGTGTAGGGGAAGGTGCTGACAACTATGTAGTAGTACCGGCAACCGATTTGGTATGGGTACAAGAGGCAGGAGAGTGAAATAGAATGAAGGTAAACGAATATCAAGAATTGGCAATGACCACATTGAATCCGGAATTGAGCAGAAGAGATGTCCTTATCAATAGTGTAATGGGATTGTGCGGGGAATCGGGAGAAGCAATCGATATTGTTAAGAAGTGGATGGCGCAAGGTCATGAGCTTGATAAGGAACATTTGGCCAAGGAACTAGGAGATATTGCGTGGTATCTGGCGGAAGCTGCCACTGCATTAGATATTCCGTTGGAGGACATTTTGCAAGCTAACATAGACAAGTTAAAGCAAAGATATCCGGAAGGGTTTGAAACCAAACGATCGCAGGTGCGTTTTAAGGGAGACATTTAACTTGTCAAATTTATCAAATGAAGGGAGTATATCATGAATCAGATGCCGAAACGATTAGAGCGTACAACGATTTACGAGAGCGATCATGTTTGTTTATACACAGATAAGGTTCAATTTCCGAGTGGATATATTATCGAAAAATATCATCAGATTCATTATCCGAAGGAAGCAGTCGCGGTGGTGATTTTTAATGAGAAGAATGACATTTTGTTTATTCATAATCGAAGATACACAGTGGGACATTTGGAATGGGAAATTCCGGCTGGAAAAATCGAGCCGGGAGAGAATATTGAAGTGGCTGCGGAACGGGAAGCGAAGGAAGAAACCGGTTGTGAGTTGCGTGATTTGAAGTATTTATGCAGTCAGAATCCGTGTAACGGGATGGCGGATGCCATTGTCCATGTGTTTGCAGCGAAAGTTTCTGCTGAAAATCAAATTCAGGATACAGATGAAGTGAGCAGTAAGCGATGGTTTAAGAAAGCGGAGTATCTTGAATTGTTGCGGACCAACGGGACGAAGGACGGGGTGTCAATATTAGCGATTTTATATGCTCTGCAATTTTATAAATGAACAATTTGCACAAGTCCGTAATATTTTAGTTTTGCGGACTTGTGCCATAAGTTATAAAGCAGCTTTTGCACCGTCATATTTCCCCCCTCCCCCTCATACACTGTAAAAAAGCCTGCATGAGGGTACGAGATTGGAAGGATGTATTGAAGAACGGGTTGTAGAGATTGCAAGGTACATAGTGGAGCATAAGGCGACGGTGAGAGAGACGGCCAAGGCCTTTGGGATAAGTAAGAGTACGGTGCATAAGGATGTCACCGAGCGTCTTCCTCGCGTCAATAAAAACCTGGCGGAAGCCACCAGAGAGGTACTGGATGTCAATAAGTCCGAGCGTCATATTCGCGGAGGAATGGCTACCAGAGAAAAGTATTTACACAAGGAATAAGGAAGCGGAAGGAGGAGGTTCCGGGAGGAACCGTCCTTAAACAAAGTATCGGAAAGCACCGGGAAGGAATACCTGTGTGCTTTCTTTATTTTTTCGTTCCCTTTTATGGCGGGATGTGGTATGATAGATACTGGAATATTATTTGATGGGATAGATACGAAAGAAAAGTCGGAAAGGAAGGTACGGCCATGGGGAAGAAGACATTTCGCGGCGGAATACGAATGGATGACGGCAAGGCGCTGTCAAAGAATAAGCCTATAGCGGTACTGTTTCCGAAGGGAGATGCGGTGTATCCGTTGTCCCAGCATATCGGTCTGACCGCAAAGCCGGTGGTGGAGGTAGGCGACAAGGTGCTGGTGGGTCAGCGGATTGCGGAGGCAAACGGTGTGGTTTCGGCGCATGTTATCAGTGCTGTGTCCGGTACAGTGAAGGCCATCGAGGAACGGCTGACGGTGTCGGGGGCGATGTGCGAGTCCATTGTAATCGAGAACGACGGTGCCTTTGATTTGGCAGCGGGGATAGGTGTGAAACGGGATTATACAGCCCTTTCCAAGGAAGAAATCCGTCAGTATATGAAAGATGCCGGTATTGTGGGTCTGGGCGGAACCGGGTTTCCGACGCATGTAAAGTTGACCCCGAAGCGGGATGATGCCATAGAATATGTGATTGTAAACGGAACGGAATGCGAGCCGTATCTGACTGCGGACGACCGTTTGATGCGGGAGGAAGGCAAAAAGATTGTAGAAGGTCTGAAGATTTTACTTCGGCTGTTTGAAAACGCAAAGGGCCGTATTGTTGTTACGGAGGAGAAAAAGGAAGCTATCCGGGGACTGACCGATCTGGTAAAAAAAGAAGAACGGATTGAACTTGTGCCTGTGAAGACAAAGTACCCGCAGGGGGCGGAACGTAAGGTGATTCAGGTGGTTACGGGACGTAAGATGACCGCTTCCATGATTCCGGTAGATATCGGCTGCATTGTACATAACGTAGAGACGGTGTTAGCGGTGTATCGCGGCGTGGCGGAATCGTTTCCGTTTATTCGTCGTGTGGTTACGGTGTCCGGAGACGGAGTGAAGGAGCCGCAGAATGTGTTGGTTTGTAACGGCACCTCCTTTGAGGAGCTTTTGGAATTGGTAGGAGGCGCAAAGGGCGAGCCGGAGCTTTATGTAGCAGGTGGTCCGATGCGGGGGACACAGCTTACGGATTTGTCGGTGCCTGTAACGAAGACGGTATCGGCATTTACGGTATTTGCAAAGAATATGGCGGCAACGATGCCGGAGAGTCCGTGTATCCGGTGCGGACGCTGTATTTTTGCTTGCCCGGAAGGATTGGTGCCGCGGACACTGATAAAATATGCGGAGGCTGACCATAAGGAAGGCTTTGTAAAACAAAACGGAATGGAATGTTGCGAGTGTGGCTGCTGCTCCTATGTTTGTCCGGCAGGGAAGCAATTGATGCAGAATTTCAAACGATTACGGCGTACTATTTTGGATGAACGGAGAAAGCGATAGGAGGACCTGGAATGGAAACGGAAGAAAAGAAGGAGTACGTGGAAGGAATGTCTGAAACGAAAGAGAAACCTACGTCTGAAGAAACTGAGACGGTAACAGAGGCGAAGAAAACCGATATCGTCTGTGCGCCGTTTCTCAAAAATAAGGATACAACGACGACGATCATGCGGGATGTAGTGATTGCGCTGCTTCCGGCGGCGTTGTTCGGTATTTACCGGTTCGGGTTCCGAGCATTTTTGATTATGTTGTTATCGGTGACGTCCTGTGTGCTGACGGAGCATGTGTGCAAACGGATTCGTAGGGTGCAGGAAAGTGCCTATGAATGCAGTGCGGTAGTGACCGGTTTGCTTATGGGAATGATGCTTCCGCTTAATGTGCCGTATTGGTTCCCGATTGCGGGCGGCGTGTTTGCCATCGGTATCATTAAGCAGTTGTTCGGTGGTTTGGGACGAAATCGTTTGAATCCGGCGGCATCGGCAAAATGTTTGTTTTTGGTTTTGGTTGCACCGCTTATGGGGATTTCCATGGAGGGCTACCCGGTTACCTGGAGTGAGAGTACGCTTTCGAATTTGTTTTTCGGATTTTCCGTGGGAATGGCCGGAGAGGTTAGTACATTCCTGCTGTTACTGGGAGGCTTGTATCTGGTATTCGGTAAGGTGATTTCCTTACATACTCCGGTGGCGTACCTGGTATCTTTTGCAGCTGTGATGGCGGTATTCGGCGGCTATGGAACGGATTTTAACGGTCTGGCCATGCAGCTGTGTATCGGCGGCGTAGTGCTGGGCGCATTTTTCCTGGCGACAGACTACACGACCTCCCCTTTGATCGCCTGGGGAAAGGTAATGTTTGGTGTGATTGTGGGTGGCTTGACTGCCGCATTACGTATATGGGGATTTACGGTCGAGGCTGTGGTGTATGCCGTAGTGCTCGGCAATGTACTGGTACCGGTAATTGATATAATTACGTTAATACAAACTAAAAAGAAAGATAAGAGGGCAAAATGATGCAGTGTTCAATGTGTGGAAGAGAAATTACAAATCCGAATGCAAATTATTGTGATTATTGCGGAACGGCAGTGGGAGCGGCAGCATATCGTGAGGTGCAGCCGCAGCAGCAGGTAACAAATACCGGTGCACCGAAGCAGGACAGGGTATCTACCTGGCTGTTTTTGGGAATTATGTGTTTACCGTTTGTGCCGTTTGTAGGCTCCATTGCGTACCTGGTATTCCTGTTTTACTGGGCCTTTGCGCCGAGCATTGAGGATTCCAGAAAAAGCTTTGCGAGAGCAACCTTGATTTATACCGGAATTACTTTGGTGCTGTCGATTATTCTTATCGGCTTCCTTTTTGCCGGAATAATGAACGGTTTGGGAGATATGCTGTAGAAGGCCGATTGTGTGGAATGTAGTAGGTGGGGATTGACGAACGGGAAAGAAAACGGGGGATTCTATGAAATTACTTCATTGCGGTGATTTGCATCTGGATTCGGCACTGAGTGCGAATCTGGACAGTGAGAAAAAGAAGCAGAGGAAAAGCGAGCTTTTGTCTACCTTTGTGCGGATGGCGGAGTATGCGGCGGCGCACGGAGCACGGGCAATCCTGATTGCAGGGGATTTGTTTGACGGAAGCTACGTAACAAAGCGTACGCAGAATATGGTGAAGGATACCGTTCTGCGCTTTTCTGCTGTAGATTTTTTGTATTTGAAGGGAAATCATGATACGGAGAATTTTTTGGAAGACTGGGAGGAACGACCGGAGAATGTAAAATTGTTTTCCGACGAGTGGACCTACTACCGGTATGACAATGTGGTCATTGCGGGAGCGGAGTTTGACGGAGCAAACGGGGCTGCGTTGTATGATTCCCTTTTGCTAAACCGTAACGATTGTAATATTGTGCTGTTACACGGACAGACGGAGAAGTACCGTTCTGCGGAAAAAGTGGAGACGGTAGCGTTGTCTTTACTCAAAAATAAGAATATCGATTATCTGGCGTTGGGACATATCCATTCCTACCGCTATGAACCGCTGGATAGCAGAGGTGCCTATTGTTATCCGGGATGTCCGGAGGGCAGGGGCTTTGATGAGTGCGGAGAAAAGGGCTTTGTATGGTTGGAAATCGATGAGACTACCGTAACACATACCTTTGTTTCGTTTGCGTCCCGTACCGTACATGAGATTCACGTAGATATTTCCGATGCGGAGACGACTCTTGCGGTGGAGCAAAAGGTGAGGGAGGCGCTGGCGCTGTTGCCGGAAAAAGACTTGGTGAAGGTGTCTTTGACCGGCAAGGTGAGTTTATCCGCCGAACGGGATTTGCAGTACTTGACGGGACGGTTTGCGGAGCGTTTCTTTGCCTTTAAGCTAAACGACCGGGAGGTGGGAATTGCCATCCGGCCGGAGGAATATGAAAACGATATTTCCCTGCGGGGTGAGTTTATCCGCACGGTAATGCAGGGGAATTACACGGAAGAAGAAAAGAGAATGTTGTTGGAGCTGGGCATCCGTGCTCTTTCGGGAGAGGAGGCGGAAGCATGCTTTTAATACGTTGCTATGTACAGGGCTTCGGGAAACTTCGGGAGTTTTCCTATGAGTTTACGAAGGGACTGAATGTAATTTGCACGGAAAACGGTTGGGGAAAGAGTACCTTTGCTGCCTTTTTACGTGCCATGTTTTACGGACTTCCTGCGGCAAGTGCCCGCACGAGGCTGGAAGAGGCGGAACGCCGGAAGTACCGTCCGTGGGACGGCGGTGTGATGGGCGGTTATCTGGAATTTGAAGTAAACGGAAAAGAATACCGGGCAGAGCGTACCTTTGGGAAAAAGGAAGCGGAGGATACGTTCCGTTTGATTGATTTGGCCACCAATCTGGAGTCGCCGGATTTTTCTGCGGAACTGGGCAAGGAACTGTTCGGATTGGATAAAGAGGCTTATTCCCGCAGTACCTATTTGCCGCAGAACAAGATTTCCGACGGCGGAATGAATGACAGCATCGGGAAAAAGCTGGGGAAAATGGCGGAAGGAGACGACGATAGCGGAAATTTCGACAAGGCTTATGTGCAGCTGGATGAGTTGCGGAAAAAGTATATTCCGGATCGTCAGAAGGATGAGAAAGGGTATGTGGCAGAGTTGACCCGTAAATTATCCGAAGCACAGGCAAGATTGGAAAACTGCCGGCGGAAGGAAGAGGGCGCAAAGCCTTGGAGGGAAAAGGAACAGGAGGCTGTGACCCGCAGAAAAGAAGCGGAGGCGAAGCTGACACACTGTCGTGAGAGTTTGGAAAAGGCAGCGGCCTATGAAGCGCTGGCGGCAAAAAAACAGCATTACGCGGAGCTTCGGGGACAGGAGGAAGGTCTCCGGATAAAGAAGGAAAGTATGGAAGGTCTGTTTCGTGCCGGAGTGCCGGAGCTATCGGAACTGAAGTTTTGCAGACAGGCGGCTGAGGATGCGGCAGAGCTGACGGGGGAGTTGCGCTCCTACCGTTTGACGCCGGAGGAACAGGACGAATTCGAAGAATTGCATTATAGATTCGGGGCGGAATTGCCGGACCGGGAAGAACTGCAGGAGCGTATCCGCATCGAAGGAGAGACGAAGGAGGAACTGCTTCGGGCGGAGCATTTGATTCGTCAGGAAAAGGGAAGAGCGGAATACGGAAAGAAAAGGAAGAAGCTGTGCTTTTTGCTTGCGACATTATTTTTTGTGCTTACGGTAGTGTTCGGAGTGCTTGCGTTTGCCGGTGGAAAAAAGGCGGAAACGATACAGGAATCCGCGGGAATGCAGAGCGGAACACCGGAGATAACCGAGGCACAGGTCCCGGTACAAAAGGAAGAGGAATCGTCTGTAAATGCAGGAATGCTGGGCCTTTGCGGAACCTCTGCGCTGGCATTTGCAGTGCTTGCCATGGCGGGATTACAAAGCAAGAAAGAGGAACGTTCGGCAGAAAAGATAGTGTCTGACTGTTCTACAGATATAGAACACCTGCGTGAACAACGGACACGGACAGAGGCTTTGCTTGAGCAATACGATTCGAAGACAGAGACGGATGTACAGGGAGCCTTGTACCGTTTAGCGGAGGAAGCTGGTCGTTTCGAACTTCTTTCGGAACGAAAGAACCGGCAGGCGGCATGTCTTGATAAGCGCGATGAATTGTTGCGGGAATGTACGGATTTGCTTTTAGCATACGGCATGGAAACAGACGATGCTGTGGGCAACCTTCACATTTTAGAAACCAGGACGAGAGAATTTATTAGAGTTTCGGGGGAATATGCAGAAGCGGTAAAAAAGAGGGAACAATTTGAACAGGAAACTCCGCCGGAGAACTTTTACGGACTGACGGCACCGGAGGTGACCTTCCGGGAATTGCAGGCGGAGGAGCAGGAGCTGCTGGTGCGGATATCCCGGGCAACGGAGGAAGAAAAAGATTGCAGGGAACGGGCGGAAGTCTTTGAGGAAGAGGCAGAAGAAGCGGCCGAAACCCAAGAGCTTTGCGAGGAATTGCAGAATGCTTTGGAAGCAAAGAAGCGGGAACACTTCTTTGTGACAGAAACTCTAAAGTGCCTGAAAACGGCAAAAGAACAGTTTTCCTCCCGCTATTTACGTGGGCTGACGGAAGGCTTTAACAAGTTTATTGCCCTGTTGGGACAAGAGGATTTGAAGCAGAGTCTTTGCGGTCATTTTGACGGAGTACGGACGGACATCGATTTGAACGTACAGGTGACGGCTTACGGCGAAGGCAAGGAATTGGGATATTTCAGTACCGGTACGAGGGATTTGCTCGGCCTTTGTATGCGGTTTGCTTTGGTGGATGCGTTGTTTGCGGAGGAGGAACCGGTTTTGGTGTTGGATGACCCGTTTGTGAATCTGGACAAAGAGAAGACGGAGCGGGCACTGGCCTTTTTGCGGGAGGCGGCGAAGCAGCATCAGATGATTTATCTGGTATGTCACGAGAGTCGTGCGTAAGCGGATAGGACGAAACGATACCGGGATAGTTCCGGAGGATAGGAAAGAAAGGAGGCAGCAGAAATGAAGAAACGGAGTGAGACGGGACGGACCATAGCGATTCTTGCCCTTTTGGCGTATTTATTCCTGCTGTCTTATTTGCTTTTTTTCAGCAGCACCTACGGACGTACCGCGGAAATGGGAATCCGGTATAATCTGACGCCGTTTTTGGAAATCCGGCGGGGCTTAGAGAATGTTGACACGGTAGGGTATCGTTATGTGACTGTAAATATTCTCGGAAATATTGTGGCATTTATGCCCTTTGGTTTTTTGCTTCCGCTTGTTTCGGAACGAAAGGTGCATGTAATCAAAGCCGGTTTTATGACGTTTTTACTGAGTCTGGCGGCGGAGACGATTCAGCTTTTGTCCCGGACCGGAGCCTTTGATGTGGATGATTTGATTTTAAACACCATAGGAGGTGTAGCGGGATATGTTTGTTATGCCGTATTGTTCGGACGAAGGAGGAAAAAGAAATGAGCGAGGAGCTTTTTTATCATAAAGGAGAACGGAGCGGAATGCATTTTCACGGAAGAAAACGCTCCAAAGGAGGAGTAGCCGGCTTTGTACTGGCGGTGGCAGCGGCAGCGATTTTTGTTGTACTTTGCGTGGCTTCCGCCATGGCCAAAGGAGCTGCGGGTGTAATCGTGGGCGGCCTGGGGCTTTTGACGATGATACTCTGCGGTGTGGCGTTCTGGCTGAGCCTTAAGGGATTAAAGGAACAGGATGTATATACAAAGCTTCCTTTTGCCGGGCTGTTGATTTCCGGTGCATTGTTTGTGGTATTGTTTTGCCTGTATATTGTGGGTATTTAGGATTGACAGATTTTTATAGCAGAGAGGAAAAAATATGGACGAGTTTATGGATGAATGGGTGGATGCGGAAGATGTAAATGAGCGTGCGGAGCTTTGTAAGGAACGTTTGGAATTGATGAAGACGGAACAAACGGTGCCGGAGGAGTACCGTGAGTTTTTCTCGACACAGGCAGAGAAACTTCTCGGGATTTTCCGGTATGGAGAGGAAGTGAAAAACGGGACCTTTCTTTTACAATCGGAAGCACAGTGCCGTGTGCGGTTTGATGAATTGTACCGGGATATGTTGCCGGAGCATTACAGTGAGAGCTATGCCAATCCGAAGTATGCGGTAAAGTGGTTCGGGAAGAGGTACGGTCGTCTGCTTACGTATCTGGCGGCAAAGCTGAATGCCCAGATTTTTTATGCAGCTGAGGGGAATCTCCTGTTTGTGGTGATGGCGGCGGAGCTGTTCATTGAGATTTATAATTATTTTGAAGAGTTTCATGAGTATACTTTTAAGGAGTGCAGGGAAGCGCTGTACTCTTTTGAGACGGACAATGCCGAACTGTTTCTGGCTCGGAGAGCAAGAGCACAGTTTGACCCGGATGATACCTTTGTAAAAGACATTATCATGGAAGCGGACGGTACGGATTTGCGCTATTTGTATCGTTACGGCGAGTATATTACGGAGAATGAATTCGGCATCGCAAGATTTTTACAGAGCCTTTCCGAAGAAAAAATAAAGGCTGCTGCGGAAAACGTGGTAGGTGGTTATTTGCGCGGCTTTCAGGTAATGCGGGTGCCGCTTGCCAAGGGACAGACGGTGGGACTTCGGTATGCCATCGGGTTTGAACGTATTATGAAGGAGGTCATCCGGCTGTTGGAGGCGGAAGGACTTACGGTGGCATCGGTGCGTACCGCAGTGTCCGGACGTCACGCCAGAAAAGCCGGGTATACGGTGACCAATGTGAATATCCAGTATGATTACGACCACCGGAACGATGAAGGTTTGCTTGCGGATAAGCAGTGGTATGTGAGAAAAGAAGCGGCACTTCACCGCGTGTATGAGGCGAAAAAGGAGATCCTTTCTCTGTATGCGGGCCCGCTTGTTTTGGAGACCTTCGGAGAACGCCTGCCTCTTCCGGAAAACAGTCCGGAGGCCATTGTACTGGATAAACGCCAGCAACGGTTAAAGGTAGAGTCCACGGGACGTCTGGGAGCTATGGCGGAGCAGTATATTCCTTCGGATAAGATTTCGTTTACGATTGTGGCGTATCCGTTGCCGTCCATCGGTAATGAGTTTGAGGCGATTTTTGAGGAGACCATGCGTCTGAATCAGTTGGATAACGAGGTATATCGTCAGGTGCAGCAGTGTATCATCGATGCACTGGATCAGGCACAGGCGGTGCGTGTGACCGGCCGGGGCAAAAACCACACGGATATTACGGTGCAGCTTTGGCAGCTTGCAAACCCGGAGAAGGAGACGATTTTTGAGAACTGTACCGCGGATGTGAATATTCCGGCAGGTGAGGTGTTTACCTCTCCGGTGCTTGCGGGAACCGACGGGACCCTTCATGTGACGAGTGTATTCCTTGGCAGTACGGAATATAAGAATCTGGAGATCGTGTTTAAGGATGGAAAGACCACGACCTATTCCTGCGAAAACTATGCGTCTAAGGATGAAAACGAGCGGTTTATCAAGGAAAATCTGTTAAAGGACCATGAGTGGCTGCCGCTTGGTGAGTTTGCCATCGGCACCAATACCATTGCCTATACCATGGGCAGGAAATTCGGGATTACGGAGGTGCTTCCGATACTGATTGCGGAGAAAACGGGACCGCATTTCGCTATCGGCGATACCTGTTACTCCCACAGCGAGGACCATAAGGTGTACAATCCGGACGGAAAGGAAATTGTGGCACGAACCAATGAATGTGCGGAGCTTCGTCATACGGAGCCGGAAAAGGCCTACTTCCATTGCCATACGGATATTACCATACCGTACGACGAGCTGGGGGAGATTACGGCCCTTTGTGCGGACGGAAGGGAGATTGCGATTATTAAGGAAGGCCGGTTTGTACTGGCCGGAACAGAGCTGTTAAATGATGCCTTGGACGAGAAATAAATCGTTTTAAGTTGCATTTTTAAAGCGCGTATGATACGATAGGAAAAGAAAAAAGCAAAGGAAGGTTACTACTATGGCACAGGTTGGTATTGTAATGGGCAGCGATTCCGATTTACCGGTAATGAGCAAGGCTGCACAGATGTTGGACAAGTTTGGTATTTCTTACGAGGTGACGGTGATTTCCGCCCATCGTATGCCGGATATTTTCTTTGATTATGCAAAGACCGCAAAGGAAAAGGGTTTTAAGGTAATCATTGCGGGTGCAGGCGGAGCGGCACATCTTCCGGGTATGTGTGCGGCAATTTTCCCGCTTCCGGTCATCGGTGTTCCGATTCACACCAAGACCTTAAGCGGTGTGGATTCTTTGTACTCTATCGTACAGATGCCGTCCGGTATTCCGGTGGCTACCGTGGCAATCGACGGTGCACAGAATGCGGGTATTCTGGCTGCAAAGATGCTGGCGGTATCGGATGATGCGCTTCTGGCAAAGATTGAGGCTTACAAGGATGAGCTGAAGGCCGGCGTGGAAAAGAAGAAGGAAAAGATTGAAAAGGTCGGCTATGAGGCCTATATGAAGGAAATGTAAGAGCATCCTGCACATAGTATCGGAAATGAAATAGTTCAGAGGACAGCCCTGCGGCGCATAAGATAAAGTAACAATGCGCTGTGGGGCAGTTTTATGTTAAAGAGGAGATTCATCAGAGGAGGGACGTTGGTGTTGGCGTTGCTGTTGGCCAACTTTGCGGCACTGGGGTTGGCGGAGAAAAACGGAGGACGCGGTAGTGATATGGGACAGACGGGGGTGCTTTCGGAAAATGTACTTTCGGAAAACCTTGCTGCGGAAGAAAGAACCTCAGGAAATAACAGAAGCGGTCGGGAAGAGGATTTTGTCAGTAAGACGGAGGCCTATCCGTACTTATATGCGAAAGGAAATGTTTCGGAACAGGAACTGCCGGAAAAGGTGGTGTTTCTGACCTTTGATGACGGTCCCAGCCGGAATACGGTTAAGATTCTGGATACGCTGAAGCAATATAATGTGCTGGCGACTTTCTTTCTGATCGGAGAGAACCTAACGGAGAGCGGTACGGAAATTGCGAAACGGGCGCTGGCGGAGGGACATATGCTGGGAATGCACACGGAGACTCACCAATATGATAAGATTTATCGTTCGGTGGACTCTTTTTTGACGGACTATGATAAACTGGCAGCCAGGTTTACGGAGGAATTCGGAACGTGTCCGGCGGTCTTCCGGTTTCCGGGAGGGAGCTACAGTGCTTATATCAATCCTATAAAGAAGGAATTAAAGGAAGAAATGGAACGGAGAGGATTTCTTTGCTACGACTGGAATGTCAGCGGAGAGGATTCGGTAGGAACGCCTACAGCCGCCTCCATTAAGAAAAATATCTTTGATACCATAGCGGGGCAGAAACAACCGATTATTTTGCTGCATGATTCTCCCTGCAGTAATCTGACAGCGGAGGTGCTTCCGGAAATTTTGGACAGACTACTTGCAGAAGGGTATGAATTTCGGACGTTACAATATCGGGAACCGTATCAATTTCCGTGGTAAAATGTTTCGAATATAAAGAATATTAAAAAAATTCAAAGCGGTATTGACAAGTTCGCTTTTGTGCAAACTATACAAAAGACATTTGAAAGGGCAGAGAACGTTGGAATAGCAGTTTAGTCTGTTCCAGTGGAAAAATGTGAAGTTATCCCCAGAAAAAACATGGATAACCTATGGAAAACATAGTTATACACGAAGTTATCCACAATATTCACAAAATAGGACCACAAGTGTGGTACAAGGATAAAGCTGTCAAGTTCGAATGTTTGTTTTGGAATTTGTGATAAAATCACAAATAAAGGGGATAAAACAAATGACGGGTCGAGAAATGGCGTTTTTGGACAAAAGACACAACTGTAAAGATTTGCCAGTAAATGCTGTAAAACATGCAAAAGAGACGTATTATTGAAACAATGAAAAAAATAAACGAACAATAATAATAAATTTTGCAAAATTGTACTTGTTATTTTGAGGGTTCTGTGTTATAATTTACTCAAGAGGCAGGAGGGAGAAGGAGCTGCTTCATTTCTGTAAGACAGAACGAAATCACAGAAAAAGGAGCTGGTATTTATGAATTACACAGTAAGCGGAAAGAACATTGAGATTACAAACGGATTAAGAGAA
>JAFYMC010000022.1 GCA_017556805.1 Lachnospiraceae bacterium
CTTCCGGTTCCGGCGTTGTTGTCGGGTCTTCCGGCTTCGGCGTTGTCGTCGGGTCTTCCGGCGTCGGGGTTGTCGTCGGCTCTTCCGGTTCCGGCGTTGTCGTCGGCTCTTCCGGTTCCGGCGTTGTCGTCGGCTCTTCCGGTTCCGGCGTTGTCGTCGGCTCTTCCGGGGTCGGATCTTCCTCTTCCGGGAAGTTAATCAAAATTGGTTTACCTTCCTCTGCCTGCACCATTTTCCAGATGCCGTCTTTGTATTCGGTATACTCGTTACCGTCTGCATCCTTGAAAACAGCACCGGTAATGGTACAACCATCCGCATTAATCGGACAATTATAAATTTCGCCCCATACTTTTACTTTTGCATTCGGAGTAAATGTTATGGAATTCTGCGGATTAGAACCGCCGGCAACCTTCTGTACATTAATATCACTATCTACTATTACCGTACCCTGTTCAAATATAAGATTTCCATCGGATACATAAATACCCGTACTACAATTTTCAATTTCTAAAGTTCCTGTACCCGTAATCTTTACATACAAAGACTCAGAAAGACCTTCACGTATATAAAAACCATGACTATAGCCGGAAATAACATTTCTTGTTCCATCTGCCAACACAATGGTAGTTCCATAAGGAACTTGAATTGCATTATAACCATCTTCTGCTTCAATGTTCACACCATTTAATGTTAAAGTATGTGTTTCTCCATCCCAGGTCCAGTTCGGTCCATGCTTATCCACGTTGGTCACGTACGTATTAAAATCAATGTAAATTTCTAAAATTTCCTGAGGTTCTGCCTTAATCTCGATGGTTGCATCCTTTGTAAATCCATAGAGATCAATTCTCACATAACTGCTGTCAATATCTATGTAATCCAATCTTGCACCATCTAATTTTATGCTGTTCCTTATCTCTTCGTACATATCAGAAGTAAACTCATAACCTTCCGGTGCAGAAATATAAATAGAAACCAAACTTCCTGCTGTAAGACCCGTTTCTTTAGAGATATAAACAGCGCCTTCCGGATAATCTGCCTTATTTGTCATGGTAAGAGTAAAGCCTGCCGGTTCTTCCAGTGCAGCAGGTGCAATTGTAATTGTTACATTATCTTGAATAACTCCTACCTCACACATGAACAAACCAGCATCACCCAAAGGAGTAGCACTCATTGTAGAATCTGCTAATTTCAATGTAAAATTAGTATCACTAACTACAATTAAAGTACTTCCTTTTTGTATTTCAATTTCTAGTCCTTCGAGTACTATAGGTTCAGTAGTGCCATCACTATATCCCAAAATTCCTTCAAAGTTTGATTTGACAAATGTTACAGTAGCGGTTTCAGCTGGTTCTTCGTCATCATCTTCCGCTTCCCCATGTAACGGCAATACCGCTACTTCCTGTATATGCCCCTTTGCATTCAATTTTATGATTTCTATATAATCATAGTCATCGATTGGTCTACCATAAAATTCATCCTCAAGATAATACGGTTCCGGTGCATAATCGGCACCCCAAATCATAGCCAGCTCATGCTCATACTCATCTGTATCACATCTCAAATAATCATCGAGTCTTGCCTGAATCGCCTCTGTAACCGTCTGTCCTTCACTAGCCTGACCAAGGTAGAAGCCCCATCTGTATCCCGGTTCTTTTTCGATTCCGGATACCTTATATACATAATAATTGTTGTCGCTTTCTGCAAGAGATACCTGTGCTGAAATATTCTCAATCGGTCCTACCGGAGGAGCTTGGAATTCCGCCGTCTCTAACGGATAACATACCGTCAGAAACTCCGAATAATTATCCATCACTGTAAAATTCTCGTCTCCGTTTACCGTTACATCTTCACTAAACAGGCAAAATCTATCAGCAAACAATCCGACTATCCATACATAGTTTTCGCCGTCCTGAATTACATAACCGCCATCATCAAGCATTCTAATGGTTCCGTCACTCTCCACTTTACCTACCATGCCCATATCAATCATATACTTGGCATCTTCAGGTACAGTAAAGAATTCCCAATAAGCAGCCTCCGATGCCATGTCACCCGGTACAATACTCGGAATCACGGATGCAACATTGATTGTTACGCTGTCAATGGTCTCAACTTCTCTGTCCGCTATAGTTAACGGATAATACACATAAATGAAAGACTCTGAATAAGTATCTGTATACGTTTTCAGGCCTGCTCCGGTAACTGTTACATCATCAGCAAACGAAAGATTTCCGTTCTTTGATTGAATAACCATTACATAAGCATATAAATCATAAGTAGAAAATTCATGTCCATTTGATAATGGATTACTATAAGGATTATAACTTCCGTCCGATTTTAGCTTAAGGAACGCAACATCTCCTATTTCATATTCCGCATCGTCAGCAACAGAAAAGTATCCTGAATAATCATTCTCACCTACCGTGGTTCCTTCCTGAACACTCGGAATATTTCCTGCCACATTTATTGTTACGTTCTCAATTTTCGGCATTGTATATTCAAATACAAGCGAATCGGTAGTCACACCATTGACATCCAGCTGTGCCACATACTCTCCGAGCTCCGTAGGCGCCGTGTCCGTCCAGTTATACGGATAATTTAAGCTATACTGCAACTTTGGCTCAACCAATCCGGCTTTATCCCAATTGTTCTTCTCGATTGTTGCTCCGCTGTATGGTGTTCCTTCACTTACTCTTCCTTGATTTTTCACACTAAAGGTACAGGAAATCGCGGAATATTGAGGATAATCCTGAAAATTTGCTTCATAATAAGGACAACAAGATACATTACAAGCAGCATAAATATTATAAAGGTCATTACTATAACTACTTCTCTTATAATCCCAGTTATGATTCGTATGACAAGCAAAAAATCCCGCACCGGTTATTGCATAGTATCTTTCGTCGTAACTATTTGTTTCATCATAAATAAAAATCGCAATTGATTCATTTTCCGACAAATACATGGTTGTTTCTTCTTGATAAAACGCATAACCATCTTGATTATCAAGCACAAGATTGCTATCCAAATTAGAACCACTCGTTACATCCTGAATAAGTTTACCAATTCGTCTGTTAACTACCAGATCGTAGTGATACTCAGGCATATCTGCATAACGGGAAAGCGCATACTCCTGTCCTCCCTGTGGCGTAATCGTAACATAATTTCCATTCACCTGAATCCAACTACTGATATCCGCAACGACACCGGAGTCGGCCTTTGCTTCCTTTGCACTTCCCGCAAAGAGCGACAACACCATCGTCAAAACAAGAAGCAAACTCAGTATTCGTTTTTTGTTTCCGTTTCCTTTGTTCATACACATATCCTCCGTTTTTTTTATTTTTCTTTTTCACTTATCGTTTCCCAGCCATCCGGCCTTTCTGTCGCTATCCGCTGGCCACCCCTTCCATCACCGGATACCGGAGATTCCGAAGTTCTTCTTCTACCCGGTGCCTTGTGACAGGCTTTGTAATATACCCGCTGGCTCTGACCTGTAATACATCCTTGGCAAATTCCTTTTCCGAACAAACGGTGGCAAATATAATATTTGCCCGTGGGAACTGCTCCCGGATACGTTCCGCCAGAGTCATGCCTCCGTTGGCGTACAGGGCAATTTCACAAAACAGTACGTCACAGCCGGACCGTTCCGCAAAGTCATAAGCCTCTGCTGCCTTTGTAAAGCCGGATACATTCGCCGTCGGCAATACGGATTGCACTTCTTTTACCAGGCCCTCCAAGAGTACCGGATGGTCATCCACACAGATTACCTGCAACCGATATCCGCCTCCTTCCTACTATTCTTATCTTTGCATACAGTATAACAAATCATATCTTACAAATTTCTTACAAATCCCCCTTCTGTTAAAAGTTTTTTATAAATTTTTTCTACAAATCAAAAAAAGGCCGCCTTTTTAGGCGACCTTTCCTATCGTTTACTATTCGTTTCTTTCTACATAAGGGCCTTCCCAGCGGGTCTGTTCCGGCCATCCGGTGGTATCAAAGGAATCCCTGATACAGGCATTGTAATACTCCATTTTGTCTATCAGCTTCGGACGTATCTGAAAACTGATACGGTGGTCACTCATTGCCTCCTCCATGAGAGTTGCCCGATCCTCCGTCGGATAGCTCATTCCGTAATTGGATATAAAGTAGGCATAGTATTCCTCGTTCCGAAACTGCTCCGGTATATCTTCCACCAAATAGGACTCTGCATAAGTGAAGTCCTCCGGACAGTACGATATCCAGGTTTCTTCCCCGAACAGTGCTCCCGTTCTGCGGCCGGCATCCCACAATAGCTTTTTGTCTATTATATGGGAAATCTCGTGGTAATAGGTGGAAACATCGGTCACCGGCACATCCGCCACAATCAGATAATAGGTTCCGCACTCCTGTGCAAATGCCGCCACACCGCCTTCCTTCGGCCTTGTTCCCGTGTAGCGCAGACAGTTTACCAATTCAATCTGCACCCGCTCGATTGTGCCGTAACAAAGCTGTTCAAAAAATCCGGCCGGATACCCCGTAAGCGCCGTTTCCAAACGATCCAACGCCTCCGTAAGCATTTCCGTATCCGTCATTTCTTCCGCTTCATAGGAAGTATAGGTCAGCTGACACTCATCCGCAATCCGGATATCCACACCGAACCGCTCCGACAGTTCTTTCGCCCGCCGGTATAGCGACGCATCCGCCGTCACTCCTCCCGGCCGTTCCTCTCTGTACTCTTCCGTAAAAAGCGGTGCTCCCTCACACGCTGCCGCCGTATCCCAAAACATAAGCCGGGAACCGCCATCCTCAAACACTACGGTAAAGAAGTATCCCTCCCACAGCGGGCTGTATACCGGTTCGGAACAAAAGTATCCTTCGGTCTCCGTCAGCTCACAAACCGACAAAAAACTTCCGTCACTGCCGTACAAGGTCCGCATATTCGGACCCCCCACCAGAATAGCCCCATCTTCGGTCAGACTTGCCCCGTAGATTGCTTCAAAGGAATTTATTTTATAAGCATCCTCTGCCTTTTGATACAGATAATAGGTGCCCCACCTATCGCTGCCATGAAACAACCATATCTCGTTTTCCCGGTATGCCTCCTCCACCGTTCTGTGCCGATACGGCAGTCCGGAAAACGCTCCGGTTTCCAAATCCAACATCACACTCTTTGTTTTCTGCGACGTCAAATCATCATATGTAAGTACCAGCTCATTCCCGGATTTCCCCTTGACAATCACCTCTGTCGCCCGCTCCAGTACCGCCTCTTTCTCCCCGGTGGCAAGCTCTACCCGGTACACTCCGTTCGCCCAACTGACAACATACATGGCAGTAAAGTCCGGCGTAACGTACCAGTTCTCCCAATCCGCTTCGCAGGTATATTCCTTACAAAGCTCCAACGCCTCCGAAAGAATGAAAACCTTCCCGGCTGCGGAATCACACACCGCAATTCGGTCCTGTTCCACCGCCACCGTAACATAACCCTCACATTCGATTTGCTCCGTTGCCAGAAGCGCCCCGTTTCTTAGGGAAAATACGTTCAGCGTCAGCATTGTTTCTTCCTCTTCCCACTGCGGGTCCGAAGTAACCAAAAGCTTCTCTCCCATCAAATAACACTTGGGGCGGTTCATCGTCTCCAGTTCCTTCATCGGAACCGAATACACATTACCGCTTACCCCTGCCGGGATACGGTTGTCAAACAACGTAAGTGCAGGAAGCGGTGTAGCCGTAATTTCCGGCTCCTGCGGTTTCTCCGCGACCGATTCCGACACCACCGGGGTCTTTGTCGGCAGGCCGCCCTCTTTGGTATCCTGCTTACAACCGGCCCCAGCCAATAGTAATCCCATTAAAACCGCGATGCCGATTTTTCTGTACTTCTTGCTATACATCCGTTTCTTTCCCGCTTTCCATATACTTCATCCGTATTTTCTTCTCATACATCCGTGCGTCTGCATTACGGAACACATCCTCATAGCCGCTATCCTGCTCCGGATTGTATATTGCAAACCCGATTGCCGCAGACACCATCGAACCTTTGGATGAAATGCTCTCCATCTGTTCAAACATCCGTTGCAGTTCCATACATTCTTCGTATGACTTATCCTGCAACAATACCACAAATTCATCACCGCCGATGCGATATACATTCTCTCCGCCAAAGCATCTGATAATTTGTTTCGCTGCCGTTATAATTAACTCGTTTCCGTATTCATGACCGTATGTATCATTTGCGATTTTCAGATTATTTACATCAATTACAAATACCGCCGGTACAGCCGTCCCGTTTTCCAAAAACTCCCTGATACGATATACCTCACTTAAATATGCCGTATTGTTCTTTACCCCGGTCAATTTATCGTAATACGCCAGGTTGTTAATATAATCGATACGTGCCTGTAATTGCTTCGCCGTAGACTTAACGCTTTCCGTCAAGGTCCCGATTTCGTCCTTCGTTTTACATTCCAATACAATATCCAGGTTTCCTTCGGCAATTTCTTTTGCGGCAGTATTCAGTTCTCTCAGCGGACGCACTATGTTTCGTGTTACCACCAGAGTAATGCACAGCATCCCTATAATGCTTAACCCTACAATGGTCACCATCCGCCCCAGTAAATCATCCGCATTACGGAACACTTCCTCTACCGGTGCAGTTACCGCCAAATACATGCCGTTCGACAATTTCTGAAACATCACCTGGCAGTCCGCATCCCGATACCGATAAGAATATAGCTTCTTATCCTTCGGTAAGGACGACGCATTTAATTCCTCTAGGTCTCCCCCCAATGAACTTACCTGTACCCCGCTTTCGTGATGCCTGCTGTAAAGTATTTCGCATGCATCATTTGTTATAAATGCATTTCCCGTCTCATAGGTTCTGATACTGTCAACTTCTTTGATGATGTATTCAAAGTCAATGTCCATTCCCACAACTCCCAGCAGATCTCCGTCTTTATATACCGGAATCACATAGGAAATCATGTAAATATCCAGATTTTTATTATAATACGGCTCCATCCAGACCGATTTTCCCTCTTCTATGGGAATATAATACCATCCCACATGTTCGATATCATCCTTGTCATATAGTGACAAATCCGTCGGTTCCAGACTGTCAAACTCGCCGCTCTCCTTGTTGTAAAGCATCAAAAAGCCCGACTTCGGTAATGTATATTCACAATTAAAGCGAACATACACCGCCACCGCCCCCTGGGTTTCGTTTACTATGGTTTCGCCCAATGCTTTCGTCTCTCTCGTATAGGCCAGCAAGTAGTCTTCGTCTTCTGCCAGGCGCTTCACACTATCCACATTGTCCCTTGCGAATTCGGCCAATATCTCTACCGACTGTTCTACTCTTTCAAAGACCGTGTTTAGCTCTTCCGTGTTTTGTCCTGCGGTCAGTGTCATGATCGAAACGCACTCCTCATTCAATGCTTTTCGAAAGCTGACACCGCTGATTCCCAACACAAAGACAGACGGCACTATAATCCCGATTAAAATCAAACATAGAATTTTCGTCTGTATTGATTTCATCCTATCATCCTCTCATTTCATCCTTCGTTTCCTAATGATTCTCCAACAATCCGCAGGTGCCCTCTGCCCAACTGTATTGTGTCATATATTCCCCGAAAAACTCCGGCTTTCCGTTTTTTAGGAAGCTGTAATAATCACAATCAATACGTTCCGCATCCACACTGTAGGAAGTGCCTCGTTTTACCAGAATACCTTCGGCGCCCACTTCTTTTAATGTGAATTTTAAATCATTCATCAGCTGATACAAATAGTTTCTGTTTTTCGCATCATCCGTATCATCCTCCCACAACACAGCGCAGATTTCTTTCGTGGTTACGCCAGCACCGTTCCTGTCTATCAGATAGGCAAACAGTTCCTTCGTCTTCGGGCGCTTAAATGCAAGCGGTTCTCTGTTGCGAAAAACATCAAAGTTTCCGAAACATTTTACGGTTAACAACCGTTCCTTTGCCTTTTGCCCCTTAATATGGTCCAGTTCTTTTTGTACCGCCTCTGCCGTGATAGGCTTCATAAGATATCCTGCCACATGAATCCGAAAGGCATCCACCGCATATTCGGAATAGCCGGTGCAAAAAATCACCTTACAATCCGGTTGCAGCTCCTGAATCTTTTCCGCCAATACGATACCACCCATACCACGCATGCTGATATCAAGAAAGGCAACATCTACCGTATTTTCTTCTACCCACTGTAATGCTTCCGAACAAGAGCCGAACTCATACACCTGTTCAATATCCTCCGACTCCCGAACCGCCTTCTGCAACGCAGCCAACATCGGTCTTTCATCATCCACCGCTATAGCTATCATTTCACTTCCTCCTTCGGTATGGTAATCACCGCTGTCGATCCTTTCCCCGGCGTACTAATAATGACAAGCGTACCGTTACACATGGCATCTATACGTGCTCTGATATTCCGAATTCCCACATGAGGCTGTCCGTTCGCAAATACACTGTCTTCAAACCCAATGCCGTCATCCGTAACCTCCACACAGTAAGCATCCTTCGTTTCGTAGGTGGAAATTCTTACCGTTCCTCCGGACTCCAGGCCCATCAGACCATGCTTTATGGCATTCTCTACCAGCGGCTGTACCGACAGTGCCGGCACCAGAAAATCTTCTTCTCTGATATCATACTCGATTGTAATATCCGGAAATCTCACTTGTTCAATCCCCACATAATGCTTTACGTGTTCGAGTTCCTGTGTAATACGTATCGGTGCGCTGTTATCCAGCTCCGTAAAATTCCCTCGCAAATACAGCGAAAACTCATGTACCAGGTTGGCTGCCTTTTCCGGCTCCTCGTAACAGAATTGCTCAATGGTTCCCAACGTATTGTAAATAAAGTGCGGCTTAATCTGGCTCAGCATAGTCGCAATCCGCATTTCCGTCAACTCTTCTTCCAGCCGCTTTGCATGTACCGACGCATGGTGGTTTAAGATAATCGCCTTTGCGCCTGTCACAAAATAAAAGAGAGAAAACAGAACAAATGTTATTTTGCTGCAAATCCCCTGATAATAGCCGGTGTTTCCGAGCCCCGTAAAATCAAGCAGAATCGAGCCAAGCAACAGAATATACGCAACCGACACAACATTTCTTTTCTTTTTATCCGCTATCATGTCTTTTATGCAGTACACTGCCAAAACCGGACAAAGAAGCCACTGGGACACTCCCCAGAAAAATTGGGTATCATACAACAACAGCACATCGCACAGGGAAAGTACAAGTAATACCGCATTTACCCCGCAGGATATCCCTAAAAGCACCGAAACACGCTTTTTATAACGCTCGCTCAGCGCATCCTTTATAATAATTCCCAGATAATAGACCGCCAGCATCATAAAAATCTGACGTCCGTAAGTCCTTACTACTGCCTGCTCCGTCGTTGATATCAGGTAAACGGTATCCATCATAATATAGCCACCGGTAAGACCGCTCAACAATCCGAATTTTATCAACAGACCGCTGATATTGCTTTTTAACAACACCGATGCCAGTGCTGCACCCGCCAGCACAAAACCGATTAGCACAAATGCGTTTCCCAGCATCTGAAAGGGCCGCACATACGGCTTCAGAAAGCTCTCCATAATGTCCGAATCGTTTGCGGAAACATAAAGGGTATCCAAAAACTGCCGGTAAGCGTCCCGGTTTCCGAATCCGTGAGGATTGCTTAAACGAAACTCCACCAAATCCTCCGTTCCTATGCCGTCACAAAAGAAAAACATCCAGTCTTTTCCGCAAAAAGCAGAATGTAGCTCGGCTCCGTACTCCTTTAGCTCTTCCCGGATATCCATTGCCAGCAATTCTCCGTTCACATACATTCTGGCCCCGATGTGATTACGAAAGAAATTCAATCGTGCCCCGGGATAAATTTCCTCGCGAAAATGTCCCCGTATCAAAAGGTCTCCGTCCATAGCAGATATTGTGTCCGCCTCCGTAAGCGGCTTCCAATGTTCTCCGTCCCAGCTGTATTCTCCGTCAAACGTTAGTTTTAACGGAAGTCCCATCATTGCCTGATGATTATCAAAAAAAGCCGGCAACATGCAAATCACAGCCAACACTAATGGCAACACAAATCCGATTATGGTCCATACTCGTTTCTTCATCTTTCGCACTCCTTATACTTTTCTAATACCATAGTACTTTTATTTTAGCCACTCTAACATTTCATTATATCATAACGTTCTTACAAATTTCTTACAAGCCTTTTGGAAATAGAGGATTTTTTTACTAAAAGCATCATGAAAAAACACATAAAAGAGGCCGTCTTTCGACGACCTCGATTACACTTCTTATAAAACCGGTTTCTTAGCTTCTCAGCTCCACACCGTAGCTCTTACCAAGCTGCTTTAAAATCTTCTTTACGAAGCCATCCACGGACTCTGCGGTGAATGCTTCCTCCTTCGGAGTGAACACAACGGAGAATGCCATGCTCTTCTTGTCTGCCGCAATCTGCTCGCCCTCATAAATATCGAAGAGGTTAATGCTGGTGATATACTTACAGGACTCCTTCATTACCGCCTCGATTTCGCCGCAGGTGATGTTTCTGTCCACAACGAATGCCAGGTCTCTCTTTTCCTCCGGGAACTTGGACAGCGGAGTGAACACTGCCTTCTTGCCGTACCACTGGGACACGGTCTTTAAATCCATCTCAAGGATGTAAGCCGGAGTACGCATATCACAAGCTTCCATCACATCGTAAGCCAGCTTACCGAAGTATCCGATTTCGATACCGTCGCACAAAATCTTTGCGGTCTGGTACGGATGTAAGAAGGTGTTCTGCATCGGCTCATAGGTGAAGGTAAGCTGCAAGGTGTCAGCCACCTTTTCTGCCATACCCTTCATGGTGTAGAAGCTTTCCTTCTCACCGAATACACCGATACAAAGTCTCGGCTTCTCGTCCGGATACCGGGTAAGCGGCAACTCATACGGAAGGAATACATTACCGATTTCATACAGTCTGCCCTCTAAGTTGCCCTTCTTCTGATTGTTTGCAATGGCATTAATCATGGAAGCCGCAAGGGTGGTTCTCATAAGAGAAAGCTCCTCACTGATCGGATTCATGATACGGATAGCCTTGCGCTCTACCGCATCCTCCGGAAGCTTTAACATGTCCAAATCAGACGGAGAGAAGAAGGAGTAATGGATACACTCATAAGCACCGGTAGCGCAAAGTGCCTTCTTTAAACGAAGCTCGCTCTTCTGGGTCTGGTTAAGGCCGCCTAAGGTTACCTGTGCGGACGGCATGAATGCCGGTACCACGTGCTCGTAACCGTACAGACGGATCACTTCCTCTGCCACATCCTGATAGGTCTCCATATCCTCACGGAATGCCGGAACCTGAAGAGTTAAGGTATCGCCCTCAATCTTCGGAGCAAAGGTCAGGTTATTCATAATTCTTAAAATATCATCGTTCGGAACCGTAATACCAAGCACCTTGTTTACCTTTTCAATGCTTACGGTAAGTGTCTTCGGCTCTACGCTGTTACCGGTGTTTACATCCACATGGGTACGTCCTACCTTACCGCAACCCAGCTCCTCGATTAAGTGAAGGGCTCTCTTCATTGCCATAACGGTAGCGTACTCGTCTACGCCCTTTTCATAGCGTGCACTGGAATCGGACCGCTTACCGAGAGCACGGGAAGTTCTTCTGATGTTGTCTCTTGCAAACTTAGCGGACTCGAACAATACTGCGCTTGTGGTCTCACGGATTTCGGAGTTCAGGCCGCCCATCACACCGGCTAATGCCACCGGCTTTACACCGTCGCAAATTAACATATTGGCATCGGTGAGAGTAAGCTCCTGCTCATCTAAGGTCACAATCTTCTCGCCGTTATTTGCACGTCTTACGTTGATTGCATTGCCCTCTAAAGTGGAGAGGTCAAATGCATGCATCGGCTGACCAAGCTCCTTTAAAATGTAGTTGGTAATATCTACCACGTTGGAAATGGCATCGATACCGACAAGAGACAGTCTACGCTTCATCCAAGCCGGAGACTCTGCAATCTTTACGTCAGTAACATAGTGTGCACTGTAACGCGGACACAAATCCGGACAATCTACCTTTACGGAGAAACCGTCTAAGGAAGCATCGGTCTCGGTGTAATCAAGTGCCGGCATCTTAAGCTCCTTCTGAAGCACTGCGGCAACTTCTCTTGCGATACCGAAGATACTCTGGCAGTCCGGTCTGTTTGCGGTAATCGCGATATCGAAAATCCAATCATCAAGTCCAAGCATCGGCTTTACGTCGGCACCAATCTCAGCATCTTCCGGAAGCACTAAAAGTCCATTGTAGCCTGCACCCGGGTACATATTTTCGCTGACACCCAGCTCAACACCGGAGCAAAGCATACCGAAAGACTCGTAGCCACGAAGCTTGCCCTTACCGATGGTCATCACGCCCTCAATGGTCTTGTGATCCTTTGCGGTAGCGTAAACCGTAGCTCCAACCAAAGCTACCGGGAACTTGCCGCCGGCTGCCACATTGTCGGCACCGCAGCAAATCTGGAAGGTACCGTGCGGTCCGCAATCCACCTGACATACATGAAGGTGGGTATCCGGAATTGCCTCACAGGTCAATACCTTACCTACCACTACCTTGCTGATATCCTTACCTACTTCATATAACTCTTCTACTTCAAATCCACAGGAGAATAACTTATCCTGTAACTCCTGCGGGGTTACGTCTACGTCAACATAATCTTTGATCCAACTTAACGGTGCAATCATTTTATTTCCCTTACCTTTCTGCTTATAAAGCTATTCCGTATTAATCGTTCAACTGCTTAAGGACACGTAAATCGGACTCGAACAACAGCTTAATGTTGTTGATACCGTACTTTAACATTGCGGTACGCTCGATACCGATACCGAAAGCAAGACCGCTGTACTCGTTCGGGTCAATGCCGCAGTTTTCCAATACCTTGTTGTTTACAATACCTGCACCGAGGATTTCAATCCAGCCGGTACCCTTACAAAGCTTACAACCGGTACCGCCGCATTCGAAGCAGCTGCAGTCAACCTCTACGGACGGCTCCGTGAACGGGAAGTAAGACGGACGAAGACGGGTCTTCGTACCCTCACCGTAAATCTTCTTAACAAATACATCCAGCATACCCTGCAAATCGCAAAGGGTAATGCCCTTATCCACTACAAGACCCTCCATCTGGGTGAACATCGGAGAATGGGTCGCATCGTCATCAGAACGGAATACCTTACCCGGAGATAAAATCTTAATCGGCGGCTTCTTGTTCTCCATAACGTGAATCTGTCCCGCACTGGTCTGGGTTCTTAATAAGAACTCCGGAGATAAATAGAAGGTATCCTGCATATCTCTTGCCGGATGATCCTGCGGCGTATTTAATGCAGTGAAGTTGTAATAATCGGTCTCAATCTCGGTACCCTCGAAAATCTCGAAGCCCATACCTGCGAATACATCGATAAGCTGGTTACGGATTAAGGTAATCGGATGAAGATTTCCCTCTTCTACCTTCTCTGCCGGAAGGGTAATATCCAGCTTCTCTGCCTCATATCTTGCTTCCAGTTCCTTTGCTCTCATCTCTAAGTCAAGCTCGCCAAGGAAAGTCAGCGCCCATTCCTTTAACTCGTTCACACCCTTACCATAGGCTGCTCTCTCCTCCGGCGCAATGTTCTTCATCTCCTTCATTAAGAGACCGATTTTACCGGTCTTACCGTCCAAGAAGGTCTTCTTGAACTCATACACTTCCTTGGAGGAGGTCAACGCCTCACTACCCGTCATGATTTCCTGCTTGATTTGTTCTAAATTTGCATTCATCGTTTTTCGTCCTTTCATTAATTGTTTTCTTTCCCGCTCTTGTTTACGTGTAGTCGGTGCTTTGCACCTGCCCCCTTCTTCACTCCGTTTCGGTCGGTGCATTCCAAGGTCCACCGGACCTTGTGCACCTTCGCGGCACAGCCGCTCAGTCGTGGGCGCGTTCGCATTTCGGATTTTCGTGCCGGCAGTGCTTCGCACTTCCCCCACCTCGTGACTTCGTCACTCGGTCGTGGGCGCGTTCGCATAATCAGAAATTTTCGGAAGCAAACTTCCAAAATTTCTTCTATGCTCACTTTGCCTGCACGGACATTGCCTGCACGCAAAAAAAGTCCCTCGCATGTTTCCATGCAAGGGACGAATATAATCCGCGGTACCACCCAACTTCCCGAGTCTATGACTCGGACTCTCATTTGCTTAACGCGCACAACGTTTCGAACTACTCTTTGTCTCGTGTCGTAGTCTAAAGCGTCCTTCAAAACCACTGACAATAAACAAATTTAGCACGAACAGCTCCGGTGGGAAATTCGACATTTCGTTTGAACTTAAGGAAGCTTTCAGCCGGTGACTTCCTCTCTCTGGCAGAAAACGAAACGCTACTGTACACCTTCATTGCCTTTCAAATATGCACTCATCATACCGAATTTTCGAGGAAAAGTCAAGGAAAATTTTCGCAGAATGTCTTTTTGCTTCACTACAATAATGTAACATAACCCGGAAAGAAAAACTTTTCCCAAATTGCAAATTTCCAAGAACTCAATGAATTCTGAATCTTTTTGATCATATCTTTTAATTTCGCTCGAATTCATGTTCTGTTTTTTAGCAAACCAACTTGAACTTTTGTTCTGTTTGTTCTATAATATTTTTAAGCAACCGTGTACAAGGTGTTAGCCTCCCGGCCATAATTACGGAAGGGAGGTGGTGCCAATGATGACAATCTATGAAGCAATCTCTTTAATGATTGCATTCGCTATGATGCTCATTGCACTGCTTGCCTACATAGATAGGAACAACAAGCGAAAATAAATAACCTCACCTATGTACTTAGCCCGTCGTAGGTGAGGTTATCATTTAACCAAATCTTTTCGGAGGCTAACCACCTTGTGTGGCGGTTGCTCCCTTTATGTCTTGATTATAACACATATTTCATACTTTTTCAATGGCTTTTTTCCCTAACGGCGTGCTCATCCTTTCCTATCAAGGTCTCTTAGCATGTATTGACACTTTTTGCGATTCATGTTATGATAAAAATACTATACATATAAAGGAGGAGATCTTTTTGGACCCCACAGCACAGATAATCGTGCTCATTATTCTTTTAGTGCTTTCCGCACTATTCTCATCTGCGGAAACTGCCCTGACCACCGTAAACAAGATTCGTATCCGAAGTCTTGCGGAGGAAGGCAAACGCAGTGCTAAGACCGTTGCAAAATTAATCGAGGAGCCTTCCAGGATGATTAGTGCCATTTTGATCGGCAACAATATCGTCAACCTTTCGGCGTCCTCCCTTACAACTGCCCTTGTAATCGAACAATTTAAGTCGATTCCTGCAGGTGTTGCAACCGGTATTCTTACCGTTCTTATCTTAATTTTCGGCGAAATCACCCCGAAAACACTGGCAACCGTGTACAACGAAAAGCTTTCCCTGATTTATGCCCCGGCGATTCTTCTTTTAACAAGAATTATGACTCCGGTTATTTTTCTGTTGAATTTTATTTCCCGCGGCTTATTATGGCTGTTCCGCATCGACCCGAACAAAAAAGTTGCTGCCATGACGGAAAATGAGCTTTTGACCATCGTTGATGTAAGCCATGAAGAAGGTGTCATCGAAAGCGAAGAACGGGAAATGATTAATAACGTAGTAGATTTCGGTGATTCTCTTGCGAGAGATATTATGGTTCCGCGTATCGATATGGACTTTGTGGAAGATTCTGTAACCTATGACGAACTGGTAGCCGCTTTTGAAGAAAACATGTATACCCGTCTTCCGGTATATCACGAGACCCGTGATAATGTAGTGGGTATCGTAAACTTAAAGGACGTTTTCTTCTACCGCGGCAACAAAGAAGACTTCTGTATCGAAGACTTCCTGCGGGAGCCGTATTTCACCTATGAATATAAAAAGACCTCGGAACTTCTCCGGGAAATGCGAAAAGAATCCATTGCACTGGCTATCGTCCTGGACGAGTACGGTGCTACCGCCGGTCTTGTGACCGTTGAAGACTTAATCGAGGAAATCGTCGGAGAAATCCGTGACGAATACGATGAAGACGAAGAAGACGCCGTTACCACTGTCGGTGAGAACGAATACCTGGCAGACGGTGCCGCAAAGCTGGACGAAATCAACGAAGCCCTGGGACTTTCCCTTGCTTCCGATGACTACGACTCCATTGCCGGACACGTTATCTTCTTACTGGATCATCTGCCGACCAAGGGCGAGACCTTGACCGATAAGGGCGTTACCTACACAGTAGCCCAGGTGGATAAGAATCGTATTGATAAAGTGCATATTAAAGTTGACCCGGACTATGAGCCGGAGGAAACGGAAGAGGAAGAGTAACCGCGAACGCAATAAGCGATGCAGATAAGAAAAGAGAGGCTCGATGTAAACTTGCTTACAATTGAGTCTCCCCTTTTCTTTATCTATAGCGCGCTTGCGCGCGTAGTAAGTGTCCGAAGGGAACTTACGGCAGAGCTTATATCTGCGCGGCCCCTGTTCTTATTCTTTCCACTTATGCCCTTCCGGATACAACATCTCCATGGCCTTTTCAAACCATGCTCTCTGCTCCCCGTTCAATCTGTCTACCGTCAATTCAAAGTCCTGCTGATATCCTTCGCGCTCGATATCGCTGGATTTGAACAACAAGCAAAGCTCCGGTGCCAAATACGGTATACCATCTTTTTCTAATATTACTTTCTCTAACTTACGCCTCACTCGATTGTCTCTGATATAGACAAACTCGTCTTCCGTTTTTTCATTAAACAAAAACTCGATATAATTGAGTTTAGACAGTCCGATATGCTGAAAATCAAGCCAGTACACATCCGGTTCTTCCGTATCATACAGCCGCACCAATTCACAATCTTCGGTACAACAGAAAATATTCTTTCGCAATTTTTCCTGCATTCGGATATCCGTAATACGGTGTACTTTACCTCCGCCTAACATCTCATAAATCAGGAACCCTTTGGACTGCATATAGGTAATAATCTCTTCTCTGTCCTCCCAAAAGGCCAGAATATCAATATCCCCGTGGGTTCTGGTTTCGTATCCAAGGAACAAATCCAAAGCAAAGCCTCCGCAAATCCCATAGGAAAAGCCTTGTCCTTGTAAAAGGGCATTTGCTTCTTCTATCAACTTATTCATTTCTCTCTACTCGTCTTCGCTTTCTTCATCGGAATTTTCTACAGCCTCAACACCTTGTTCCGCGTCATTGTCTTCCTCCGCTTCCTCACCCCCATACTTCTCTTCAATTTCCTTGGCTACCTTTTCCGGGTCCTCGCCGTTCTTGATGCGCTTATTGTACTGACGCAGTTCCTTTAAGGACATGCCCTCCGGTGCATTCTTTCTGGCGATTTTGTCCAATACAATAAAGATATACAGCACAATCGGGATGATAACCGTTGCCACAAGGCTGGCCATAAACATGCCTTCTGCGCCCGGTTTTGCCAGACATGCAAATACAATACTTACCACATACATCCCAACCAACAATAACAATCCCACTGCCGCAACAATCTGCTTAAAGGTTATTTTCTTTTTCATACGTTATTCTCTCCTTTTCATACCATCGCTTCTTTCTGCGAAACTACGCCGGTTCTCGCCGAAATCAGCATATTACTCTATATCCTGCCGCCCCTTTAGGAACGCCAGCCACTCCTTCTGGGTCTTTTCGTAGCCCTGCTCCGTCGGCTCGTAGAACTTCTCACCGACCACACCGTCCGGCAAGTACTGCTGCTCTACATAGTGATTCGGATAAGCGTGAGCATACTTGTAACCGATGCCGTGGTTTAACTTTGCAGCTCCCTTATAGTGGGCATCCATCAAGTGTACCGGGACCGGTGCCGTCTTGTGATTTGCCACATAATTCATTGCCTTCTCGATGGCACATACCGCAGAATTGCTCTTCGGGGCACAAGCCACATAAGCCGCTGCCTGGGCCAGTACAATCTGTGCCTCCGGCATACCGAGACGCTCCGCTGCCAGGGATGCATTCACCGCTACTACCAAAGCCTGCGGATCCGCATTGGACACATCCTCTGCCGCACATATCATAATCCGTCGTGCGATAAAGGCCGGTTCCTCTCCGGCATACAACATTTTTGCCAGATAATACACCGCCGCATCCGGGTCCGAGCCTCGCATACTCTTAATAAAGGCGGAAATATTGTCGTAATGATTGTCGCCGTCCTTGTCATACCGAAGCACACGCTTCTGGATGCAATCCGCCGCCACCTCTCTCGTAATATGTATCAGTCCGTCCGCGCTACGCTCCGTGGTCAGAACACCAAGCTCAATGGCATTCAGTGCTGTTCGTCCATCACCGTTTGCCACATCCGCCAGAAAGGAAATCGCATCCGGGTCAGCCACCGCTTTATAGGCACCGAGGCCCCGCTCCGTATCCTCAATAGCACGGTACAGAAGCTTCTCTACATTCTCCTTGGACAGCGGTTTTAATTCAAAAATCACAGACCGGGAAATCAGAGCTCCGTTGACCTCAAAGTACGGATTCTCCGTGGTGGCACCGATTAAGGACACCGTGCCGTCCTCTACAAACGGGAGCAAATAATCCTGCTGACTCTTATTAAAACGATGAATCTCGTCTACAAACAATATCGTTTTCTTTCCGTACATACCAAGGGTCTCTTTCGCTTTCGCGATCACCTCTTCCATGTCCTTTTTCCCCGCCACCGTGGCATTAAGCTGGGTAAACTCGGAGCTGGTGGTATGAGCGATTACCTGGGCCAGCGTCGTCTTACCCGTTCCCGGCGGTCCGTAGAAAATCACGGAACCCAGCTTATCCGCTTTAATGGCTCTGGAAAGAAGCTTTCCTTCGCCCAAAATATGCTCCTGACCCACCACTTCCTCTAAGGTACGTGGTCTTAATCTCGCCGCCAGCGGGGACTCTTTCTTCGACGTCTCCGCCCGCATATATTCAAACAGGTCCATACCCAGTCCTCCTAAAACAAATCGCTATGACTCCCTGTTCTTGTCAAATACAAAATCAGTTCGCCATTGTCTATCTCATAAATCAAAAGCCAGTCCGGAGTAATATGACATTCTCTCTTACCAACATAATTTCCGACCAAAGCATGGTCTTTGTTTTTCTCCGGAAGTGTCTCACCATTCGAAAGCATTGTAACAACTTCGTCCATCAGTTTCATATTATAGCCGCGTTTAATAACCGTTTTTAAATCCTTCTTAAATTTACCGGTGGCAACTATTCTATACATTCATCCTCAATCTCCTTTAATAAATCTCCAAAACAACTATAAGATTTTACCATAGAAGGGTTCTTTTTCATTTCCTCTACTTCTCTAAAAGCCTCTAATGTTTCAGCATTGAAATGATCTCTTGAAATTTCAAAGGGAATTCTCTGTTCTCTAATCGCCTGCTTTGCCGCCATAGTAAAATAAGTAGTCAAATCTAAGCCCAAATCGGCCATTAATTCTTGTAATTGGGACTTTACTTTTGTGTCTATTCTCATTGTTACATTTGTTGTCGCCATAAAATCATCTCCTTCCAACCATATTATAGTATAGCCAAGTTCGCTTTGTCAATACAACGCACATATAACGCACTTTTCTGTTTACCCGCATCAAAATATGTCCATCAAACTAAATTTGAACCACAGGAAAATCTCTCTCCCTGCATTCTCCTACACCTCCATAGACATTTCAATTCTTCGGTTTTATAATAAGCTTGTACATGTACAAAATATTCGTTAATCAATCACACACCAAACGGAGGATTCTTATGATAGAAAACTTAATGATTTTAGGAAAAAGAATACTAGAACTGAGAAAACGTCACTCCATGACTCAGGAAAAGCTTGCAGATGAGATGGGTGTTTCCATCGGTGCGGTATCCAAATGGGAAACCGGTGCTTCCATTCCAGACCTCACCATGCTTTGTTCATTGGCCGATTTTTTCCATGTGTCCACAGACTATTTGCTGGGCCGCAACCTTCCGAACCATTTTCTGATTTGCGACGACTCTGCTTTTATGGGCGGTATGGTAACCGACATGATACACCATCTCGGTTACTCTGCAAAATCCGTAGAAAACAGCAGTCAGTTGTTTCAGGCACTGGAAGCAGCTCTGCCTTACGGTATCTTTTTGGACGTACACTTTCCGGATGAAAACGGGCTGGATATCCTGAAACGTCTCAAAACAGAATACCCAACCCTTCATGTAGTTATGTTGACCGCGGATACCAGTGAAGAAGTCCATTCTCTCGCCACAGAATACGGTGCGGAATACTTTGTCTACAAACCGTTTTCCTTTGAACATTTACAGGCAGCCATAAAGGCAATCCTTTAAAGCAGATGCGCCTCAATCCACTTCGCCACACCGTCAGCATCGTTGCTGTCTACCACCTCATCCGCCACGGCCTTAACTTCCGGAATGGCATTGTCTACCGCCACGCCAATTCCGCAAAGCTGCATGGATTCCACATCATCAAAATCATCCCCGAAGTACACCGCTTCTTCCGGAGCAATTCCAAAGGCGTCCAGCATCACCCGGACGCCTTCGCTTTTCTTCGCATCCTTACTCATAATCTGTACCAGATATCCGTTTGCCACGGTACAGTGTAATCCCTCAGTCAGATTGTCTTTGACAAAGTCCGCTGCACCTTCACCGCTGACCAATATCTTATACGCAGTCTCTCCTGTAGGGAGCCTCGGAAACTCTGTATGTAATGTATACTCAAACTCCGGAATATGATCTCTTGCATAAAGGATTTCTCCCGTCTCCACAGAGAATAAAAACTCCTTGCGCTCACATACCTTAGAAAGTATTTCCTCCGCAAGCCTATCCGGGATTCCGTAGGTCATCACCTGATTCCCCACCATCACTTTTGCCCCGTTCATCACTGTCATCGCATCAAAACCGATGACCTCATCGTACTCTTTGACCGTTCGCTCCGGTCTGGCGGTTGCCGCCATCACCTTGATTCCTTTGGCTTTACATTCTTTTAACACCGCTACGGTGTATTCGGACAAAGACTTGTCCGTACGAAGCAAGGTGCGGTCTAAGTCGGTGATGATTGCTTTCATAATTATCCCCATCGTTTGGATTCCTCCTATTTTAACATCGCACTACGAAAATCAATATCCGTTCTCGTCAATTCGTCCTCCAACGCATCAAATAACTGATTCATCATATTGTCATTTTCCGCATACTTTTCTATTGCACGATGAGGACCATAATCAAGCGTTCCTATATATCGGCTCAGCAACGTTGCCGCCTCTACTTCTGCTTCTGTAAAGTCATAATACTTTCGAAATACTTTAAAAGCTTCCAGAAGTCCCAAATGCCACGCATCTCTTGTTTCCTTACCATACTCCGGCAGAATATCCTCACCTTCCTCCGGTTTTTGTCTTCCTCGTCCGCCATACGCCTCAAACAGCAAATTTAACACGGTATCCTTACCTGACAAATTATAATCTAAGACGCCCCGAAAATGCCCTTCTTCATCCAATAACAAATTGTCATCCCATGTATCCGCCTGAAATACAGAGGTCGGAAGCGCAAAATACACCTGCTCCAGTTTTTCCTTATTCTCCTGAAACAACTCCAACACCCGCTCCATACGCGGGATAAACCTAGGTGCTTTCTCCTTTATAAGGTATATAAAGGTTTCCACACATTCTGTGATTTCATCCGTCTTTTCTCCCGGCACCGGAATCAAACGCACGTACATAGAATCTCCCCAGGTATTGGTAAAGTGCTTCTGTCCTACCTTTGCCACAAACTCCCACAACTCTTCTTCATACACAAAGCGCTTCCCATCCGGAGTTTTCGGTTTATTCTCCACATTCTTCGGCAAGGAATATTTCGCAAACTCTTCCTCCCATACCACAAAGGACTTCCCTTGTACTTCCAGCATCTCTGCATAGTTTCCGTTCCGACTCTTCATAAGCATCGGGCAATAATAACCCATTTCCCTAAAATTGTTTATCATCTCTACCCAACCGGTAACCCTCTCCGGTGTAGTAAATCCATTGGCAGCCGCCTTTATGACATACTTCCCTTCCGGGTACTCCACGTAAATAATCGTACGAGAATCTTCCTCCTCCGTCCATGTGTCCTCCCACTTACAGGAAATCGGTTCTTCTGTATGAAAAAAGGCAATTATCTTATTTATCTCTTGTTGTTCCATTCTTCTTCATCCCCCTATTGTATCACTGTTCCAAAGCCGACTTATCCCAGGTTCTTCTTCGAAAATTGTAGCATACCGTCTCCCGGAAGTCAAACCGCGCAAATTCCTTTGGCTACATTCACACCTTTTCCGCCGCAAAGCACCTGTTAAATCTTCTCCCCAATCTTCTCTTCCCGGCTCGCGCCTCCATATACTCCACAATCATCTCCACCGCCAAATCCACACACTTCCAATAAATCTTCTTTAACTCCCGGCAACTTTCCACGCACCGCACGCTGGGACGCTTCTTTATAACCAGTCCGTACAGCAACCGGTAAGTCCCTGTGGTCGCAAATAAAAGCTGTAAGGTTGCCCGCTTTAGTGCCCCTCTTGCGGAAAGAAAGTGGTGACACCGGAGCATATCTCTGAGTGTCCCCTTAATCTGCCGTACCGATAACCAAGGGAAGAACCGATGAATTACCTCCGCATTTTTTGTCGTCGGTACCACATGGCCCGCAAGCGGATACTCAAAAGGGTTCAGACCGTCCGTCACCATCAGACTCCGGTCCAGCTCCGCTTCGATTTCCAGATGCCGGACTCCGTACTTTTTCTCATATTCTGCAATATAATCATGACACTGCCCATCCAACGCAAAATGACAGATAAAACCCAGCATATAAGAAAGTGCCCTCTCATCCGTAGTCAAAGAAAGACTTCTCCGAAAGAACCCATAGGCATTTCGTTTATGCATCCGAAACCCGGTGAGACTCACCGGATTCGCCACCGCCCCGTGGTAATAAAACAAAATATCCGGCCCGTAGAGCCCGATATCAAACAAATCTTCATGTAAACCCACAAGCTTTCGCAAGCCCTTCGGCAGACGCTGCTTCACATCCTGCCCGAACCGAAAATGCGTATAAGTCGCCGGCATACCAAATCCTCCGTTTCTGCTTTCTCCGCAATCACCTGCGTTTAGTATGTCCACCATTTTCAAATAAACTCATTCTCCTTATGGCAAAATAAAACACCCTATTTCCTACGAATCATGTTCTTTTTTCAAACTCCCCTTGACAAATCATTCTACATAGCGTAGAATATAAATAATTCTACAAGACGTAGAATCACATTCGGAAAGGAGGTATTACCATGGCAGATTTACAAATGGGCCCTATTGAATCCCGTTTTGCGGATATTATCTGGGAGAATGAACCGATTACCACATCAGAGCTTGTAAGCCGTAGCGAGAAGGCTTTTTCCTGGAAAAAGACCACCACCTATACGGTACTGAAGCGTCTTTGCGAGAAAGGAATTTTCCAGACCGTGAAGGGTACCGTGACTTCACTGATGTCCCGCCGGGAGTTCTACTCCGTACAAAGTGAAAACTTCGTAAATGACACCTTTGACGGTTCTCTTCCGGCCTTTTTCGCGGCTTTTACGGCACGAAAGGCTCTGACACCGGAGGAAATTGCGGAGCTGAAGCAGATGATTGATTCTTATGGGGAGGGAAAATAATGGAACGTATATTTTTTTATATTCTAACTATGAGCCTGACCGCAAGCCTTCTTACGATTGCGGTTCTGGCATTACGTCTTCTGCTGAAACGAACACCGAAAGCACTGTTTTGCATCTTATGGGGTTTTGTGGCTATCCGGTTGATTTTCCCTTTTTCGCCGGAAAGTCCTTTCAGTCTGATTCCCGCAAGTCTGACCGCTACAAATCCATCTCTTTCGGAACGGATTTCGTTCACAGATGAGCAAAACGTAACAGAAAACAAAACTTATGAAACACCTCAAACCGGAGAGAATGCTTCCGACGCGATTCCGTTTTTCCCTTTAGAGACGGACTTATCTACCACCGGCACCGCTTCCTCCGAGGAGGCACTTACACTACCGGAGGGGAGCATTGTCGCACCGCTTACTGCTACAGATACCGCTTTTACCGAATCTGATACCGTTTTTTTGCGTGGTGTGTCCCTTTTTGCAAATGTTCTCTGGCCGGTAGGTATTTTGGTGATGTTGACCTACGCCGGCATCAGTTACATCCGCATCCGCAGAAAGACAACTGAAACCATGCCGCTCTCAGACAATGTCTTTCTTTGTGACCACACGTGCACTCCGTTTATTCTGGGAATTTTCAAACCGCGTATCATTTTGCCGTCCTCTATCCGATCGGAAGAGGCGGATCATGTGATTGCCCACGAAAAGGCCCACCTAAAGCGTTTGGACCATATATGGAAGCCTTTGGGATTTGTACTGCTTTCCTTCTACTGGTTTAATCCGGTCTTATGGATTGCTTATATCTATTTGTGCAAGGATATCGAACTGGCCTGTGATGAGCGGGTGATTCAAAAGATGGATACGAATGAAATCAAGTCCTATTCTTCTACCTTGCTTCACTACAGCATTTCCCGGAAGACTGTTTCCTTTTGTCCGCTTGCTTTCGGAGAAGTTCATGTAAAGAAAAGAATCAAAAACGTCCTTCATTACAAACGTCCGGCCTTTTGGGTGATGCTCCTTGCGGTGGTTTCCTGTATTGCGGTAGCAGTCTGCTTTTTGACCAATCCGATGCATAAAAAGCCGGCAGAGACCGCAAAAGATCCGGGAGAGCTGCTCTTTCTCTCCTTTACCCTGAAGGATACGGGTTCCGATCTTATCGGCTATGAAATTACTTCGGATCCGTATCTCTGTTTTACCAAGGACAATTTGGCTGCTCCTACGATTCCGGTGCAGTGGATCAATCACAACTACGTTGAGGATTTAACCTATGAAGAAAGCTTCGACGTACTACGTTACGAAAACGGCGCTTGGATCAGTTGTGCTACCAAGGACTTTGTATTCCCGGAAATATCCCGTTTACTTCTGCGGAAAACCACACAAAATGTCACCTATTCCCTGACCGGATTCGACCTATCCAAAGACGGTCTCTATCGATTCCGTGTAGAACCGAAAGAAGGGCAATACTTATGGTTTGATTTTGAAACAGTCACCGCTTATGAGAACGCTACGGTATCTCTCTCGGATGCCTCTCTTCTTTCTATCGCAGAGGCTGTTACCAAGGACAGAAGCAGCGCTACCGGTATTCGCGCCGAATATCCTGAATTATACGATATTCTGTTAGCCAACGGAGAGCGGACCGTTACCTGTTTTGTAGATGAACTCCTTGCCGCAAAGAAATACGGTATAAAAGAATTCTTTATGGCACAGATATGTTCCGAAATTACCGGCATTGGGCTGGAACAGGGAGACTATAATCCGGAAACCTGGTGGGGCACTGCAGACCAGTGGCTTCGCATTTACGAAAAACATCTGGCTGCGGAAAAATATAACGAGCTGGCCACAGGCGAAGGGAACCGACCGGCCGACACAGTGGCAGAATGGAAAAGCACTTCCCTGTTATCCGATTCCTACCATCCGAAGACACCAATGCCTCGTCCTCTTGTCTGGGTAAACTATTTCTACAACAGGGAAAAGAGCCCGGACGGCTCCCTTATCATGGAGTTTCCGGAATTTCCGGGCGTTACCATCTATGCGGATTCCCGGGAAATCCGTGCGGATTTTCCCGGAGGAACACAAACATTGATTACAGCAAGCACCATATGGACAACCTATCTGGCGGATTTAAACAAAGACAGTTACCCGGAACTATGTGCTACCGTCAGCGCCGAAACAGCACCGGCAAACTTAGGTATTTTTGTTTACGATATTAAAAACAAAAAGTCCTACGAGCTTCGGGATTTCGACCGCTACAGCTATACTTTGTTCGGCGATTACGATTCAATGTTTGTACGTAAAATCGACCGGACCGGAGAAGAACAGGACTTTATGGGCAAATTGGTTTTGAACACCGACAATAGCGACTCTGCCGCCTTGTCCTTACTCGCAGTAGATGAAGCACTCTATAAGAGTGCTTGGGTGTTATCCTACACCCAAATTGACCTGACAAGCTACAGCAAGCTGTACGCAGACTTAGCCCTGGGAGATAGCCGCTGGGGCGGATACGATTTCAAACCGATCTGTTATATCCTCACACAGGAGGATTGGAATGCGTTTATCGCTGCATACCCGGATATAAAGGTATGGAAGAACCATCAGATTCTTACCCTTAAAGAAGCCTTTGATGCCGATATGGCAACCACCATGGAGCACTATCAGGCCATGGACTATTCCATAACCTTCTTCCTATCGCCTTATGGCTTAACCCTGGGAGCCACAAACTATCCTCTTCCACAAGGCTTCTCTCAGACTTATAATCTGCACTCGGATGTCTGACTAATAATTGTCTCCTCTAAATCCGAGGAAATGCTATCGCACCTCCATACGAAAGCATTTTCTCGGATTTCTTATTGATTTTGAACCCTTCGGGCACGTAGCCGTCACTACAGTCTGTACCCGATTTTTTAGAGTACTATAATCAAGAAGAACCCACAAAAGAAAATCGGGCACAGACTTTTTTTACAAGTCCGTGCCCGAAGGATTCAAAATCGATTAGCCCTATTCTCTTCCGCTCCAGCAATACGTACACAGCTTGCTCGGATCGATTCCCACGGACTCAATCATGTCATCCAGACGATGGAACCGCAAGGAAGTAAAGTTAAGCTTCTTTCTGATGTTCTCTACCATGTCATTGTACTTTACGGATTCCGGATCGATATACTGCTCCAAATCCACATCTGCTCTTCCCTCACGCTCCGCAATGATACGTCTCGTAATGAGGTCCATTTCGGAATTGGAACGGGAGAAATTCAGGTACTTACAACCGAACATTAACGGCGGACATGCGGTACGAATGTGTACTTCCTTTGCTCCGCTCTGGTATAAAAATTCGGTAGTCTCGCTAAGCTGCGTACCGCGCACAATAGAGTCATCAATCAAGAGCAGGCTCTTATCCTGAATCAAATCATGCACCGGAAGCATCTTCATCTTTGCAATCATGTTACGCTGACTCTGAATGGTCGGCATAAAGGAACGCGGCCAAGTCGGCGTATACTTAATAAACGGTCTGGAAAACGGAACACCGGATGCATTTGCATAACCGATGGCATGCGGCGTACCGGAGTCCGGAATACCTGCCACACTGTCCGGCTTTACATCGTCACGTTTTGCAAGCTTTGCACCGCACTCGTAACGCATCTTCTCTACACTGACACCTTCATAAGAAGAGGACGGATAGCCGTAATATACCCAAAGGAAAGTACAGATACGCATCTCACTGCCCGGCTTTGCAAGGGTAATCACGGCCTCCGGGGTCATCACAACGATTTCTCCCGGACCCAGTTCCTTATAATCCTGATATCCCAAATTCAAATAGGCAAAGCACTCAAAGGAAGCACAAAATGCGCCGTCCTTCTTACCGATGGCCACCGGGGTTCTGCCGTACTTATCACGAGCTGCATAGATTCCCTTCGGCGTCATTACTAAAATCGTCATGGAACCCTGAATCATATCCTGGGCATACTGAATACCGTCCACCAGATTTTCCTGCTGATTAATCAGCGCCGCCACAAGCTCCGTAGCATTGATATCGCCACCGCTCATCTCAAGGAAATGAGAACCGCCGTTGGCAAAAATCTTCTTCACCAATTCTTCGATATTATTAATCTTACCTACGGTAATAATGGAATAGGTACCGTGATGGGAACGCACCAAAAGCGGTTGCGGCTCAAAATCGGAAATACACCCGATACCGATATTTCCCTTCATCTCGTGAACATCTTTTTCAAACTTGGTACGAAACGGAGAATTCTCGATGTTATGAATGGAACGGTTAAACTCACCGTCACCGTATACTGCCATACCACCGCGTCTGGTACCTAAGTGAGAATGATAGTCTGTTCCGAAAAATAAATCAAATACACAATCCTCTTTTGAGGCTACCGCAAAAAATCCGCCCATTTGCAAATCCTCCGTTTTCTATTCCGTCGTATTCTGCATTCTGCAACTCCCGAACCCGATTCTATAGAACCACGTCCTATATTGTAATATACTTTTCCCCGGAATGCAATACGCAAAATTGACGGATTTACAAAGAAATCCGCCAATTATATTGGTTACTTTATTTCATTTTCAGTACCCGCATGGCATTTAAAATTGCAAGCACCGATACGCCCACATCCGCAAATACCGCTTCCCACATGGTAGCCATGCCGAAAGCACCCAAAAGAAGTACCAAAAGTTTTACGCCCAGGGCAAACACAATATTCTGCTTCACAACGGTCAGGGTCTTCCGTGAGATTTTCACCACGGTAGCAATCTTTTTCACATCGTCATCCATCAGTACAATGTCCGCCGCCTCGATTGCCGCATCAGAACCGAACTTTCCCATCGCAATGCCGATATCTGCTCTGGTAAGCACCGGTGCGTCATTGATACCGTCTCCCACAAAGGCCAGTTTCTCTTTTTCTTTCCGCTTATTGAGCAACTCCTCTACCTTGCTTACTTTATCCCCCGGAAGCAGCTCCGCGCACACTTCCGTAAGGCCTAATTCCTTTGCTACTGCCTCTGCTACGGCCTGCCGGTCTCCGGTCAGCATCACAAACTCCTTTACTCCGGCATGACGCATCAAATCGACAGTTTCCTTGGCACCCACCTTCAAGGAATCCGCAATGACAATGCTTCCGGCAAAGGCACCATCCGTCGCCACATATACCACGGTACCTGCCTGCTCACATATCGCATAAGACACACCTTCCCGCTTCATCAGCTTTTCATTGCCGAGCAACACACGTTTTCCATCCACACGAACACGAATTCCGTAGCCCGGAAGTTCTTCCGCTTTCGTCACCCGCTCTGTGGCAACCTGCTTCCCGTAAGCCTCCCGAAGCGCCTCTCCGATAGGATGGTCGGAGTATACTTCTCCGTGAGCAGCAATTTCCAAAAGCTCTGCTTCGGAACAACCTTCCGGATAAATCCCCGCCACCTTAAACTCTCCCTTGGTCAGGGTTCCGGTCTTATCAAACACAAGGGCAGACACCTCCGCCATTGCTTCCAGATAATTACTCCCCTTTACCAGTACACCTCGTTTTGATGCCGCACCGATTCCCCCGAAAAAACTAAGCGGTACGGATATCACCAACGCACACGGACAGGACACCACAAGAAAAACACATGCCTTATGAAGCCAGAGTCCGAAGGGTTCTCCTGCAACAAGGGGTGGCAGTACTGCCAGCAAAACCGCCCCAACGGTAACGAGAGGTGTATAGTATTTAGCAAACTTCGTAATGAAATTTTCCGTTTTGGCCTTCTTACTGCTTGCGTTTTCTACAAGCTCCAGTATTTTGGCCACGGTAGAATCCTCAAACTCCCTTGTCACCCGTACCCGCAGGGTTCCGCTACCATTCACGCAACCGCTGATAATCTCATCCCCCGCCGTCACGGTACGAGGCACCGATTCTCCTGTTAACGCCGTCGTATCCAAGAGAGAGCTTCCTTCCACTATGATTCCGTCAAGAGGGACCCTTTCTCCCGGCTTGATTACAATAATACTGCCGATTTCTACCTCATCCGGATCTACCTCGGTCAGCACTCCGTCCGTTTCCAGATTCGCATATTCCGGACAAATATCCAACATATCGGAAATCGCCCGTCGCGATTTTCCTACCGCATAGCTTTGGAACAACTCTCCCGTCTGGTAAAACAACATGACAGCTACCGCCTCCGGATATTCTCCTACAAAAAAGGCTCCGAAGGTGGCAATTACCATCAAAAAGTTTTCATCAAACACCTGACCGTGAGCTATGTTGCGAACAGCCTTCCATAAAATGTCATAGCCGATAATGAGATACGGTATCAAATGTACCGCAAGCAATATCCAACGCTTTCCCGGCGCATCCAAGCCAACAGCCGCAAATCCATCGCCGTACTCTGCCGCAAGCAACGCAACAAATATCCCTGATACAATCAATATTCGAACCAAGACCTTCTTTTGCTTTGCATCCATCCTACTTCATCTCCTCTCACCTAGGATCTTCTGTCCGATACAACAACGGACACACTCCGGCTACAGCAAAATCTTACAGTCCGGCTCTACTTTCTTACAAATCGCAACTACCTGCTCCATAATTTCATCCATCCGAGCGTCCTCTGCCTCAATGGTCAGCTTCTGCATCATAAAGCTGACCGTAGCATCCTGCACGCCCTCAATCTTCTTAATAGCCTCTTCCATCTTTGCCGCGCAGTTGGCACAATCCAAATCCTGCATCTTAAATTTTTTCTTCATACCTTTATCCTCCTGTCTTATACTTCCGGTACCGTGTCATTGACCGGGTCCTACTCCTCAATGTGCTCCAGTCCCTGGCCGATGATTGCTCTGACATGGTCATCAGCCAAAGAATAAAAGATGGACTTCCCTGCTCTTCTGTTTTTTACCAACTTCGCCTGCTTCAAAATCTTTAGCTGGTGAGACACCGCCGACTGGGTCATCTGTAACGCCTCTGCCAAATCGCAGACACACACCTCCGCTTCAAACAGAACAAACAATATTCTGATTCGAGTAGAATCACCGAACACCTTAAACAACTCCGCCAAATCGTATAACGCCTCTTCCTTCGGCATCTGTGCGGTTACCTTCTGTAGTAGCTCCTCATGCACACAAACACTTTCACAACATTCTACGCCGTTTTGATGCATTCTATCGTCTCCTTTCCGATGCGAACTTCCTTCTTTCCGTTAGAACTCACATCACGGTATCTACTTATTTCGTTTATCATATGAACAGTCATTCATATGTTCATTTGTATAATACTACTACTTTGACGTTTTGTCAATCACTTTTTACACTTCCATTATCCGCAGACTTTCCTCCACACAGACAGTCCCCCACCCAATGTAAGGATTGGGATTATTCAACAGTCCGGAAAGCGGCCTTGCTCCCCGTATCAAAAAGGACTTCAGCCGTTCCCCGTACAAATACGGATCATTCCCCTCTACGATTCCCCATTGCATAAGCAACGCGGCACACCCGGTCACAAAGGGAGTGGCCATAGAAGTCCCTGTTTTCGTCGTATATCCTCCTCCCGGCGCACAGGACACAATCTCCACTCCCGGCGCTGCCAAATCCGGCTTAATCCCACTGCCGCCCTCAGTTCCTCTCGGATAACCTCTTCCGGAAAAATTCGTAATACTGCCGGTCCTGCCGTCGTAGGCCGCCACCGCAACAGGCCGGCTTGCCGTAGAAGGTACGGTCAATGTCCGCTCCGGCGTCGCCTGCAAAAACCGGGTCACCGTACTCTGTACTCCGCCTACAATCCAAATGTCATATTCACCGTCCAAAATCCGCACCGGTCGCAGCCGGATCCGCCAGGTTCCCTCTGCAAGAAAGCCTTCCGTCCCCCGTAATGTAATTCCGATTTCCCGTAGCAACCGATATGGCGTTGTCTCCCCCACAAATATCTCTGCCACCGCGTCCATAAACTCCAATACCGCTCCGGAGGCTGCCGGATAGCCTTTGATTGCAGTTCCGTTTGCTTCCTCCCCCTCCGGTAACTGACGTACCGTTCCCGAAGGGGATATTACAGATATCTCAAACGTATCAAGAGAATTGAGCCAGAGTCCCATGCGTATGTTGCGTTCCTTAGGCCCCACCGAAAGGAGTATTTCCCTCTCGGTTCCGTTTTCGAATTCCTCCTGCCTTTCGTTATCCCTTTGACTATTTTTCAAAAAGGCTCCTCCCACATGCCATCCCAAGGCTGCATTATTTCCCGTACCGATGCAAATACAGGTCTTTCCGTACAACGCCACCGTGTCCAGATAGGTTTCCAAAAGACTCTCTCCGTCATGGGCTCCCTCATTGTTCCCAAAGGAAAGGTTGATGCTTACAGGCATGCCCGCATCTGCCGCATATCGCACACAAAAATCTACCGCCGACATCAGATTCGTAGTTTGCGGAAAAGGGTCCGCCTGGGTTCCTCCCAGCTTTACCACCAGCAATTCACTTTCATAGGCAACGCCCCGGTAGCGCCCCCCCGAGGCTCTGCCGTTTCCTGCGGTAATTCCGGTCACATGGGTCCCGTGACCGGACAAATCGGTCTCCGGAACAAGGCTTCCCCCATCCATAGTCCGCTCTCCCTGTAACGCCGCATTCAAACGCTCTCTTGTATAAAGAACTCCATCCAGGTATCCTTCCGGCGGTGTATTGGGATATCCGATTCCATTCTCGGACTGCACATCTCCGGTATCATCCTCCGCTGTCTGATCCCAAAGGGCCGCAATCCGCGTCGTCCCGTCCTCGTTTCTGAAATCCGGATGGGTATAATCAATTCCGGAATCAATTACCGCCACCAATACCCCCTTACCGGTAAGTCCCGGCTCTCTCGCCTGCAGCGCTGTCACACAGGCTGCCCGCCGCCCGTTTACCGCCTCGGTATAAACTCTTGCCGGCACCTCCGTCCAAAGAATTTCTTCCGCAGAAAGCAAACTCGGAGCCAACTCCTGCCGGATACGCACAACGGCATAGCCTCCCAGAAGCTCCTCCGCTAAAAAGCCGATTTTTTCCGCCAAACCTTTGATATCTCCCACATAACGTACAATTAAGTCAAGCATATCGCAAAACTCTTTTCGGTTCCTCACAAGTACTATATGAGGGAATCCCCATGATAGACATAAAACAGGCAGTCTCCCGGAATACGTTCCGAAAAACTGCCTGCTTCTATCTGATGCCTTCCCGATTACCAAGGCCCTTTTTTTATAACAACGCCTCCAGCTGCTCCACCGATTCCTCTGTTGTTGCCCAACTGGTAGCGAACCGTACTACGGAATGTGTCTCGTCCAGTGCTTCCCAAAAGCTGATTTTGACCTGCTCCTGAAGCTTACGCATCTGCTCGTTTTCCAGTACCACAAAAATCTGATTCGTCGGATTTTCCATGTACAGCTTGTACCCCTTTTTCTTTAAAATGCCACGTAACCGCTCCGCCAGCATAATGGCATTTTTGCTGATTTCCGTATACATGTTGTCCGTAAACAGCGTATCAAACTGCACTCCCAGCAAACGTCCCTTTGCAAGCAACGCACCGTGTTGCTTAATCAGCGTCATAAACTGCTTCGGCATATTGCCCTTCGTAAACACCACTGCCTCGCCGCACAACGCTCCCACCTTGGTACCGCCGATATAAAACACATCACAAAGGCGAGCAATATCCGGCAAAGTCACATCGGTTCCCGGACTCACCAGACCGTAGCCCAGACGCGCTCCGTCCAGATAAAGCGGAAGGTTATACTCCTTACAAACCTCGGAAAGTTCGGTCAGCTCCGTCTTCGTATACAAGGTACCGTACTCCGTCGGATGGGATATATACACCATTCCCGGAAATACCATATGGTCTCTGCTATCGTCTCCGTAAAACTTTACCAGATAATCCTTCACCGTCTTTGCGGAAAGCTTGCCGTCCTTTTGCGGCAATGCCAACACCTTATGCCCGGTAAACTCAATGGCTCCCGCCTCATGCAGGCTCACGTGTCCCGTATCCGCCGCAATCACGCCCTCGTACGACTGCAACATAGAATCAATGACCGTCTGATTGGTCTGGGTCCCTCCTACCAAAAAGCGAATCTGTGCCTGCGGGCACTCACATGCCTTCTTTATCTTCCCGATTGCAGCCGCACAGTACGGGTCCTCCCCATAGCCGGAGGCCTGCTCCAAATTGGTTTCCAGTAATCTTTGCAAAATCCGCGGATGTGCTCCCTCGGAATAATCGTTTTCAAATGCTAACATACTCTATTCTCCGTTTCTGTCGTATTTCTTCCATCATACCATGCCTTGTCCTTCTTTTCAAGACATACAACATTTTTCCATGTATGCACAACATCCTTCCATTGTTCTTTTCTATTAACTATGCTTAACTTAATATAGAATCAAAGCAACTTATCTTTATTTCACTAAAACAACATTTACAATAGGAGGTATGATTATGGCAAATTTCCCGACAACCACTCTCGGATGTCTTCCGGCGCTTGGCTGGAATTCCTGGAACACGTTCACCTGGGATATTAACGAATCTTTGATTAAGGATGTCGCTGACCTGTTTGTATCCGACGGATATAAGGATGCCGGCTACGAATACATCGTAATCGATGACTGCTGGAGCTTGAAGGAACGCGATGAAAACGGCCGTCTGGTTCCGGACCCTAATAAGTTTCCGAACGGTATGAAGGCTGTAGCGGATTATATCCATGCTAAGGGCTTAAAGTTCGGTATGTACTCCTGTGCCGGTACGCACACCTGCGGCGGACATCCGGGCAGCTTTGAGCACGAATTTGAGGACGCAAAGCAGTTTGCGGAATGGGGCGTGGATTATTTAAAGTACGACTACTGCTTCAAGCCGCGCAACGTTTCCGGCGAGCTTTTGTACAAGCGTATGAGCCTTGCCTTAAAGAATTGCGGCCGGGACATTTTATTCTCCGCCTGCAACTGGGGTGAAGACAACGTCTACGACTGGATTCGTGAATCCGGTGCCCACTCCTACCGTTCCACCGGCGACATTCAGGACAACTGGGAATCCATCAAGCGTCTGGCTCTTTCCCAGATGGATAAAAAGGCCTTTACCGGCTCCTTCTGCCACAACGACATGGATATGCTCGTAGTCGGCATGTACGGCGGCAGCAACAACGACTGGATCGGTCACGGCCTCGGCGGTTGCACCGACATCCAGTACAAGACCCATTTCGCGCTTTGGGCCATGATGGGCTCTCCGCTTATGATCGGTTGTGACATCAGAAAAGCAACTCCTTTCACCAAGGAATTGCTTCAGAATAAAAATCTTCTTGCCATTAATCAGGACCCGGAATCCCGCGGTGCATACCGCATTGCGGTGGAGCCGAACTGGTTCGGTAAGGACGACGCTTTCGTCCTTGTAAAGACCTTGGCAGACGGCGACCTTGCCATCGGCTTATTTAACTTTACGGACAATACCCGGGAAATCACCTTACAATTCTGGGATATCGGCCTCCCGTATCAGTCGGGCTACGGTCTTTCCCTGTATGACTGCTTCACCAACGAGAATCTGGGTGTAGTCCGTGAACGCTTTGCAAAGCATGTGGATGCTCACGACTGCGTTGTAGTACGTGCAAAATTAACGCGCTAAGCCCTCTCGGTGCGTTTCTTACGATAATCACTCGGTGCGGTGCCCTTTCTTTTCCGAAACAATTTGGAAAAGTAAAGGGCATCTTTATACCCTACGGAACAGGCCACCGCCTGTACGGAAAGCTCCGTCGTCAACAGCAGTTCACAGGCCCTCTCCATCCGTACCTCCGTCAGATACTCCTGAGGCGACACCTCCGCATGCTCCATAAACAGCCGGTACAAATAGGAGCGTTCCACATTTAAACTCCCCGCCAGCATGCTTACATTCAGCTCCTGCTTCCAATAACTGTTCTGAATCACTTCCATTGCATCTTCAAAATAGGTCCGCTTTTCTCCCGGCTCCTTTGTCTCCTTCAAAAAATACGTCAAAAGCAAATATACCTTTGCCGCATACCGTTCTTTGGCAAAATCGCCATGAAGTCCATCTTCATAAATGCAAAACAACGCTTCCGTCCCTTGCATTCCCCGTACCACCGGACATTTTTTAGAAAAGCCGGTACGCGCAACCAATGCTTTTGCATCTGCCCCTTTAAAGTCCACCCAGCGATATGCCCACGGGTCCGACTCCTCCGGGTAATACAAAATCTCCTCCTCCGGAAATACAAGAAAGGTATCTCCCGCAGAAAGGGCATAGGTCTGCCCACGGAATACCACATAACCTTTTCCGGAAACAATATAATGCAAGGAGTAAATCTCTCTTGTTCCCGGCCCCCAGCGATGCTGATTCGGTTCCTTGTAATTGTTATCCGTGCAAACCAGTTGTAAGCGCATACTCTGTCTTCCTTCCTTATCCGAATATCTTCTGGCTTCCTCTCAATTTCTACCGTCACATTACGTTCTTACTCCAAATAGGCATTTAACATCTCCCGATACACATACCGGTGCATCGTCCTCTCTGCCACCATGCGGTCCACCTTCTCAAGGGACATCCACTCTGCCGCTGCCACTTCGCATTCCTGCAAGTTTAACTCCTCTGCCGGAATCTCCTTTTGAAGCACATATACATAGCAATACGCGCTGGGTCTTCTCACCATCAGACAGTACTGCAACTCCTCAGCAGATACGTTCATTCCAAGTTCCTCTGCAAGCTCCCGTACTGCCGTGGTAAGCGGGTCCTCTCCCGCCTGTACAGAACCTCCTGTGGTGGCCCACTCTCCCGGGCAGTTGTCCACCGTATCACTGCGTTTTTGCATCAGAAGCTCGCCCCTGCTGTTTTGAATCCAAATATGTACTACTTTATGAAAGCACCCTTCCGGAACCGCAGTCCCCCGAAGATGCTTTTCCCCTGTCTTTTGCCCCGCTCCATCATACAAATCCCAATATTCCGCCATCTTCATTTCCTTTCATATACCACATAAGGCTGTCTACCAATCACTCAGTAAGACAGCCTATGCATTATTTTCTCGTATTACTTATTCTCTTCCTTTACCTCAATCTTGCGGATTTCCTTGGTACGGATTTCCTCACAGATTGCGGAAATAAACTCCGCAAGCGGCTTCTGTCCCTCATCACCGAGATAACGGCTTCTTACGGAAACAACGCCCTCTTCCTCTTCCTTCTGACCTACAACAAGCATGTACGGAACGCGGTCAAGTCTGGTTTCACGAATCTTGTAACCGATTTTCTCCGCTCTGTCATCCATTTCTGCGGAAATACCGTTCTTACGCAGCTCCTTTAATACCTTCTCCGCATAGTCGTTGTACTTCTCGGAAATCGGAAGCACACGTACCTGCTCCGGACACAGCCAGGTCGGGAATAAGCCTGCGTACTTCTCGATGAGCCATGCAAGGGTTCTCTCGTAGCAACCCATACTGGTTCTGTGGATGATATACGGGCGAACCTTGTCACCGTTCTGGTCGATATAGTACATATCAAACTGCTCAGCCAGGAGAGCATCCCACTGAATGGTAATCATGGTGTCTTCCTTACCGTATACGTTCTTTGCCTGAATATCAATCTTCGGGCCGTAGAAGGCAGCTTCACCGATACCTTCGATAAACTCGATGCCGAGCTCGTTCAATACGTCACGGATGTGCTGCTCGGTCTCATTCCAAACCTCAGCAGAACCTACATACTTCTCCGGATTCTCCGGGTCCCAACGGGACAGACGATAGGTAACATCCTCTTCTACACCGAGGGTCTTTAAGCAGTGCTGTGCAAGAGCAATACAATTCTTAAACTCTTCTACCATCTGGTCCGGACGTACAATCAAGTGGCCCTCGGAAATGGTAAACTGACGTACTCTTGTCAGACCGTGCATCTCACCGGAATCCTCGTTACGGAACAAGGTAGAGGTCTCACCGTAGCGAAGCGGCAGGTCCTTATAGGACTTCTGGCTGTTCTTGTATACATAGTACTGGAACGGACAGGTCATCGGACGAAGGGCGAATACTTCCTTGTCCTTCTTCTCATCACCCATAACGAACATACCGTCCATGTAGTGATCCCAGTGACCGGAAATCTTGTACAAATCACTCTTTGCCATCAGCGGAGTCTTGGTACGAATGTAGCCCCACTCATTATCCTCCAAATCCTCAATCCAACGCTGTAATCTCTGAATCATCTTTGCGCCCTTCGGCATGAGAAGCGGCAAACCCTGACCGATTACGTCAACGGTGGTGAAGAGTTCCATCTCACGACCCAGCTTGTTGTGGTCGCGCTTCTTAATATCCTCTAAGTGAGCCAGATACTCATCCAAATCCGCGTTCTTCGTAAATGCGGTACCGTAAATACGGGTTAACATCTTATTTTTCTCACTGCCTCTCCAGTATGCACCGGAGGAAGAAATAAGCTTAATTGCCTTGATACCCTTGGTGCTCATTAAGTGCGGTCCCGCACAAAGGTCTACAAACTCACCCTGGGAATAGAAAGAAATCTCCGCATCCTCCGGAAGGTCCTGAATCAGCTCAACCTTGTACGGCTCACCCTTCGCTTCCATAAACTTAATTGCTTCCGCACGCGGTAAAGTATAACGGGTCAGCTCCGCACCTTCCTTAATAATCTTCTTCATCTCAGCCTCTAACGCATCCAGAGCCTCACGATCAAACGGCGGGCAGTCAAAGTCATAATAAAAACCGGTATCAATGGACGGTCCGATGGCACACTTCGCATCCGGATACAATCTCTTCACCGCCTCTGCAAGTACGTGGGACGCGGTATGACGATAGGCAGCCTTACCTGCATCATCGTTAAAAGTCAAAATACTTAACTCGGAATCCTCTTCCACAACGGTACGAAGGTCCACAACCTTCCCGTTTAACTCAGCTGCACAAGCCATTCTTGCAAGACCCTCGCTGATATCCTTGGCAATGTCAATAATAGACATTGCAGATGCATACTCCTTCACGGAGCCGTCTTTCAGTGTAATTTTCATAACTCTTTTTCTCCTTTCTCTTTTTCATATCTCCGTGTTGGCAGTGCTACGCACCCCCACAACCTCGCGACAATGTCGCTCGGTCGTGGGCGCGTTCGCATGATCATAGATTTTCGGAAGCAAGCTTCCAAAATCTCTTCTATGCTCACTTTGCCAACACGAAAGAAAGTCCCTCTGCTACCAACGGTAACAAAGGGACGATGTCTCGCGGTTCCACCCTTCTTGAAAAGGAATCTCCTTTTCCGGCTTCATTTCAGATGATAACGGAATCACCGTGGCGTATTAGGCCCGCTCCGAGGTGGTCTTCTTTTGCTTCCTGCCGGGCCGCTCTCAGCAAACGCAACCCTCTCTGTGACATTTCACAACGTACTGTCCTCATCAACGCTTTCACTGTGTTTCATTATATCACTTTGCATTAAAAAGTCAAGCAGTTTTCCGGCTACTTTACCCTCGATTTATTAACTTCCGCAATGATGGCATCCCATTCTGCCGAAATCTTTTTTACCTGCTCCTCCGGAGTCGTATTTTCAAAAGGATACTGCCACAATAGCATCGGTCCGAGAATATCCTCCTTCCCTTCAACTGCAGTCCTCTTCAATTGGGATGCACAATTTCCGGTTACAAAATACTGTATGGTCTCGTCTACTGCCCGTTCATCCATAAACCAGGAATAATACTTTTCCTCCCAGCCTTCGCCGCCTTCATCTGCCTCAAGCATTTCCGTGTATAAATTGTATGCATAGGCAATGTTTCCCGCCGTCTCCTCATCGTAACAGGACGGGATAATTACAATGTTATCGCAAAAATAACTGTGGTAGCCCTCCGTACCGTCCGGTTTTGGTGGCATTACAAAACCTATATCATCTTCCATGCAATCACCATAATTATTCCCCGGACTGCATCTATAGACTTCACTAAATTGCATTGCGGCATTTCCTTCCCGAAATGCAGGTATGAAATAATCCCATTCAGAACCCTCCGGTTGCGGCATCTCATAGCCCTTTTGATACAAGTCTACCGCAAAATTCAATGCCTCTGTCACTTCCTCAGACTGCAAATTATTATAAAGTATTCCCTCTTCGTCTTTTCTCACAAACTCCGAACCGGCGGATGCCACTAAAGTCTGAAGTGTTGTCGCCCCCCGGCTGACCGTGGCATACACATCCGTTTGTCCGTCTCCGTCCGTATCTCTGGTAAGGATTTCGCAAAGCTCCGCAAATTTGGACCAGGTCCATTCTCCCGCTGCCTGCAAATCATAGGGAAGATTCGGGTCAAGTCCCGCCTCTTCAAACAGACGCTTATTAAAAATCACACCGCCTACAGGCTCCGACGCACCGGCCTTCATTCCGTAAACACTGTCCCCTACCGTCATAAACTCCCGTACACTATCATTCCATTTCTCTTCGGAAAAGTCCAGTTCATCCAGTGTCGCCAAATCATAATAAAGTCCCTTTTTCATCGGCTCTGCTACAAACCGATAGTCCAGCTCAACTATCTGTGCAATAGGCGTACCTTCTTCTACCGACTCTATATACGCTTCCACCATGTCTCCCCAGCCGGCCACCTCCTTTTTCTTAATATGAAAATTATACTTTTCCATTATTTTTTCATGGTACACTTCCACTGAACTCTTGAATCCGATGTCCGCCGACTTTTCTGGTACAAAATGGTATCCGATCACAATCTCCATTCCGCCCAAATTCCGATACGGAATCTCTGTGGGAGTCGGCGGTGCCGGTGTTGAAGTGGCACATTGAGTCTCTTGTACCGGTATCGGTGTAGGCGTAGTCTCCGGCTCCGGATTTTTTTCCGTACATCCGGAAAGAGCTACACACAATATCGCCGCCAGTGACAGTTTTCCGAATTTTTTTCTCTTATGCATCTTACGACCTCCCTCCGAACAAAGCGTCTTCTCCTGCTTTCGTTTTCCTCTTCCTACATACTTCCGTCTCCCGGCGTATATCCCAACGAATATCCACCGTCTTTTTTCAGATAGGCTATCCTTGCGTACTTCGAGTTGTAAAACTCCACATACTCTTCTTCGTTTTCTACCGCCTCTATCAGCGCCTTCGTGAATTCAAGCTCCGTCCATATCGTTTTCGGATATATCTTCTTTAACAGTCCGCAATAGAGACCGATATCCGCCGAGCCCCCTTCCACTTCTATGTACACGCTATGCAGCTGCTCCGTTGCCGTATCAAACTCTACTCGTATGGAAAGCTCGCTGCCATTTCCGTAATCCCGATAGGTAGCAAACCGGTAGCGTACATTCTCCCCGGACACAGAGCACAGATTACTGTAAACGGAACTGTCCTCTACCATCTCATATTCCTCCGTCCATTGCTCCGTTAACCACTGTTCAAACTCCGGAAGTCGCAACTCAAAATGCTTTTCATCGCAAGGATACCCCATCTCTTTGATATCCTCCGGATTGTAATAACGCACATCGGAATCTTTATCCAGAATACGCTCTGCCGGCTCGATTCCGGGCATGACGGCATTTCTCGTCATCCGGTCCCCATAAAACTTCAGTTCTTCCTCTGAAAACTCTATTCCTTCAAGAAACTCTTTGTTTGCCTCCGCCCGTTCGGCAGAAGCCTGAAATAGTCCTATGATATCCGGCATCATAGGAAGGGCACAGGTCAACGCAACAGACAGTCCGATTCCGCAAACGGCAGCCTTCTTTGCCACTCGCTTCGTTCCACCTGTCGCACTGTTTCCCATAGCCTCCGTCCGGGCTTTCGCAGACTCCGGTACAGCCGCTGTCACATTCTGCTCCCTGCCTTCATGGCCGTATATGGAACTATTACTCTCGTAGCTCTTTACAAACCGATGACAATTTTTACACCATTTTCCCTTTATTTCATGATCACAAACCGAACAAAGTCTCATATACCCTCCAAATTACAGAAGAGGCACCTTCCATGCCTCTTCGTATTGTCTTTCATTCAATTTAGTACTCATATGCCGGATAGAAGGCAACGGAATAGTAGCCCTCATTTATCTGCGCATCAATCTGTAACTTATCGGAGGCATAAAACGTAATCGCTTCATCCGTTTCTCCGTTTAATGCATCCTTCATATTACGCTTAAAAAAGCTCTGGGTCCAGTCCGTCTCCGGATCAAACTCCTTCAGCGCCTCATAACAAAGCGGTATAATATCTTCCTTGTCCAGAGCCGCAAAACCGAACCTGTGAAGCTCTTGGGTAGCGGTATCATAGTCAACCCTTACGGAAACCTCTCCGGTGACATAGTAGTCCCGGAACAATCCAAAATACAACCAGGTACCGGTCTCATCCTCATAATAAAAATTCGAATACTCGGAAATCCCCTCTTCCAACTCATACTCATCCGTCCAGTTTTTCTCAAGCCACTCATCAAACTCCGGCACCGTCACGTCAAAGTGAGCATCGTCGCAGGCAAAGCCCAAGGTAACAATATCCCTGGGATCGTAATACCGGTATTCATACTCCGCTTCTTTCATTGTCTCCACCGGCACCAACTTTTCCATCGCCGCCAGCTTCTCCTCGTAATCTAAGTCCTTCTGCGACGGTGTCTCTGCAAACGGATTATCTGCCTCTTCTTCCTCACGGAAGCCTTCCTTTAACTCATCCGACAACGCTCCGACACAATTGGAAATCGTAGGAATCAAAGCTCCGATCAGATTGAAAATAACATACAAAATAATCAATACAACTGCAAGCTTGCCTTTTCCCTTTTTCTTCCCTGCGGAAGGGCTTGTAGTCCCCGAGGCACCTCCCGTACTCGTTACGGTCCGGGTATAGGTCTGTTGCGGTCTTGTCGTCCCTGTGCTACGGGTAACCGTCGTATTTGCCGACATTCCACTCATCCCTGCGTTCGTATGGTAGGTGCAGTTCGCATCATTTCCCGGATCATGGGATGCGTTAAAGTGAATATCATCGGACAAATGATAAACCTTTACAAAGCGATGGCAATTTTTACACCAAGTACCCTCTATTTTTTTATCACAAATCGTACAAAGTTTCATCACGTTCCCCCGTTCCGGTATACTGCATACACGGCATTACCACCCGTATTGTACCATACTCCGCATATCCTGTCTACAACAACATACTCAAACGTTCCTCAAACTCCTCCACCGGAAGCGGCTTGTCAAACAGATATCCTTGTGCATGATAACAATTGTTCTCTTTTAAAATCGTTACCTGCTCCGTCGTCTCTACGCCCTCTGCAATACACTCAAGTCCCAGATTCTGTGCCATGCCGATGATATGCTTCAGCATAACCTTTTTCTGGGTATCCTCGTCCGCCTCTTCACTTCCGTCCGGCAGGAAACTCTTATCGATTTTCAATACCTTCCACGGCATCTCACGAATCAGATTTAAGGAGGAATAGCCCACACCGAAATCATCCACCGCAACACTGAAGCCCAGCGTGCGGAATGCAATAACAATTTGCTTCAATTCCCGGAAATCCACATCGGTAGTTGTCTCTGTCAGCTCCAGCTCGATATACTCATGAGGCACATGATACTTATCTACAATCTCTACCACATGTTCCACCAAATCCATATCTCCCAGATGTACACGGGAAAGATTGACGGAAACCTTAACCAGTGACCTTCCCTCTGCCTGCCACCGGGCCAAATCACGGCATACACGCTCCAACACATAAAAGTCCAAATCACAAATCAGATGGCTCTGCTCCAGTACCGGAATAAAACGATAGGGCAAAATCATCTGTCCGTCATGCTTCCAACGGCAAAGTGCCTCCGCACCGTTTAACTTATAGTTCTTTAACATTACTTTCGGCTGATAATACACCAAAAACTCTTCGTTTTTCAGCGATTCGTCAAAAACACTCTCTACCCACTTTTCGTTCTCTACCGACTGCATCAGCCGTTCGTCAAAAAACACATACGGAACCCTCTGTATATGCTTCGCCATATTCCAGGCCATACCGATACAGTCCATAATCTCTTCCGCAGACTTCGGTTTCGTAATCTCGTAATAGCCGGCGTACGCACTGAGTATCGCCTTCTTTTTGTCCTTCAGCCCCATTTCAATCTGGGTTCCGGAAAGATACTTCGTTACATAAGACAATCGTTCCTTTCGAAAGATCATCGTAAACGTGTCTCCCTGGACACGACATACACAGCCGTCTTCTCCCAGGTCCTTTTGAAGCTTCACGATAAATTTATTTAAAATCTTTGTTCCGGTCTCTCTGCCGAACTGGTGATTTACCACAGAAAAACGCTTCATGTCGAACCGGCAAGCGGCATACTTCTCCAAGGTTCCGTCCGCAAGCCTGTCGTCAATGAACTTAAAAAAGTAATTGAGACTGAACACGTCAACCGAATCCGCGCGAAAGCTCAGTTTATCCGCCATATTCCGCAGTTCAAGCAAATTATTCAGTACATCCGTATCTTCCGGTGAAACAAGCGTTTTCGTTTCATCCAGCTTAGCCAGAAACTCATTCACCAGTTTAGCATAAGAATCATTGTGTTTCATACTGTCGTTCTCCTTAACCTTCCGTCACCTTCAACTGCGGCAACTCGATGAAAAATACGGTTCCTTCCGTCTCGTCACTGGTAACCGATACCTTACCCTGCATCTGACGTACAAATAAATCTACAATAGACAGTGAAAAATCTCGGTTATCCTCCCGCTCGCTCAATTGCAGGATTCCTCTGGAAAAATAATCCCGGAACAACTTTAACGCAAAATCCGGCATTACCTTTCCCCTGTCACACATCCGTAACTCCAGGATATGTGCATAGGAATCTCTTCTGACATCCACTAAAATTTCAAGTTTTGTATCTTTCGTACTGTCCTTTTTAAATGTGATGGCATTGGACACCAGCTTTGCTAACACCTGTCCGATACGGCCGCCGTCTCCCAGCAATTGTTCCGGAACATTCTCCGCCACCCGGTAAGAAAGTGTCATATTCTTTGCTGCCGCATCCTCACGTTCCAGTTCGATTACAGCCTGCACCACATCGGAAATCGAATACGCAGTCTCATACAAAGCCACATTTCCGTCAGAAAACTTCATGTAATCCACAATATCTCCGATAATGGAATAGGTGGTAGTGCCTTTAGTCAACATCGTATCCACTACGTCCATTACCTTCTCTACATTACCGCTCTTTGCGCCTTCCTGTAACGCAGCAATCCATTCGCTCATATTCTCTTGCAAATCGGAACTTAAATCCATCAGGAAATGGGACTGGGAACGTGCCGCCCGCTCCAGATTACGGTACTTGTCAATAGCCACATAATTCTGATATGCCATCTCCGACAATACGCTTGCAACAACCCCTAAAAACTTCGCAGACTTTTTCAGTTCTTCCTCATCGACAACGCTGATTTCCGATAGTGCTTTATGATAGCTTTCGTATGTAATCCCCAGCTCTGCTGCCGTCTTTTTCAGCGCCTCTTCATCGATTTCCGAGGACATCCGGACCTGTCCGCCCAAAAAGCACCCCAGCAACTTATCTCCAAGCATAATCGGTGATGCAAAATCCGCCAACCCGGCATGACACTCGTATACTACCGGTTCCCCCTTCTCCAGTGCCATCACCGCTGCATTTCGGTCACATTCCATACAACGCTGAAACCCCAATTCCGAGCCTCGTGTATACTTCATACAAAAGTCCGTTGACTCACTCCCCTTCGTAAGCGGGTTACCGTCCGCATCCGTTGTTAAGGCTGCTCTTCCTGTATATTTTGAAAACTCATCCTGAATTTTCTGCAGTAATTCCACATCTATTAAATCTGTAAGTAATAATTCTGCCATACCTTTCCCCTCCGGTGAGCACAATTTCCTTTATACCATTATATATCATAGCATATCGCACCGAATTTGTCCACTTTTTTCATGATATTTTCCTTTTTTCTTCTCAAAAATTATTCATTTTTACAAAGTTTGCAGATATTTGCAACTCTATTGCATAAAAAAACGCACTGTTGCAAGCGCTTTCATTGCAACAGCGCGTTACTACACATTCTTCCTCTTTCTTCTACACTTCCATCACGTTCCCATTCAGTTCCGCCTGCATCAGTCTACTTCCATGATAACAAAGCTTCAGCGAAAAGAACGGCTCTCCTTCCGCCAGTAACCGAAAGAATACCATATCCCCTTCCCAAAGATTCAACTCCCCAATCCGGTCCTTTTTCACCCATTCCAAGTCACCCTCGTAGCACTCGGAAAGTTCTTCATCCTCCACCGTCGCGGTAAACAGACACATATACTCCCAGTCATCCCATTTTACGCCGTCATAGGCATTCTCCGGTTTCCGGAAACAAAAGGTCACAATACTACGGAAACGCAGATCCTTAAGCGTCAGCCCCGTTTCCTCAAGCGCCTCCCTGCGGATACACTCCTCCGGGCTTTCTCCGACCTCAAAATGCCCACCGATCCCGATCCACTTATCCTTATTCACGTCATTCACTTTCTTCACCCGGTGAAGCATCAAATAGGCATCCTCTTTTTCCGCATAACACAGGGTGGTCAGACGCGGCGCTGTATGTAAATTCTCCATGGTTGTGTACTCCTTTCCTACTAATTTTACTCATAAATCATACCATAAATTAACATAACATTCAATCAAAAGGATACTATCATTTCCCGTAAAGTACCAAGGGCCGTCCCATTTTCCAATGTGACGGCCCTGCCTCTTCCACTATTTACTTTACAACAACCTTCTTGTAGTTCTTCTTACCGCGGCGTACAATCATGCCTTCGCCGAAGTCCTCTGCGGTAAACTCCTTCTTGATGTCTGTGATCTTCTCATCATTTACGGTAACACCGCCCTGCTCGATGGCACGTCTTGCTTCGGAACGGCTCGGATTGAGTCCTGCTTTTACAAGTACACCGATTAAGTCAATCTTACCATCGGTAAAATCCTCAGCGGTCAACTCTGCCGTCGGCATATTCTCTAAGCTTCCGCCGCCAGCAAACAGTGCCTTTGCGCTCTCCTGAGCCTTGGTAGCCTCTTCCTCACCGTGAACCAGCTTGGTAAGCTCGAAAGCAAGGATTTCCTTTGCGGTATTTAACTGGCTGCCTTCCCAACCTTCCATCTTCTCGATTTCCTCCAGCGGAAGGAAAGTGAGCATCTTAATGCACTTTAATACGTCTGCATCCGCAACATTTCTCCAGTACTGGTAGAACTCGAACGGAGAAGTCTTCTCGGCATCAAGCCATACCGCACCCTTCTGGGTTTTACCCATCTTCTTACCTTCGGAATTGAGGAGAAGGGTAATGGTCATTGCGTATGCATCCTTACCTAACTTTCTGCGGATAAGTTCCGTACCGCCAAGCATGTTGGACCACTGGTCGTCACCGCCGAACTGCATATTACAGCCGTACTTCTGGTATAATGCAAGGAAGTCGTAGCTCTGCATAATCATGTAGTTAAACTCAAGGAAACTAAGTCCCTTTTCCATACGCTGCTTGTAGCACTCTGCAGTCAGCATACGGTTTACGGAAAAGTGCGGTCCGATGTCACGAAGCACTTCCACATAGTTCAAATCAAGAAGCCAGTCGGCGTTGTTTACAAGGAGTGCCTTGCCTTCGGAGAAATCCACGAAACGGCTCATCTGCTTCTTGAAGCATTCTACGTTGTGGTTAATGGTCTCCTTCGTCATCATCTGACGCATGTCGGAACGACCGGACGGGTCACCGATCATGGCGGTACCTCCACCGATTAAGGCAATCGGCTTGTTACCTGCCATCTGTAAACGCTTCATTAAGCAAAGCGCCATAAAGTGGCCTACATGAAGACTGTCTGCGGTCGGGTCAAAACCGATATAAAAGGTTGCCTTACCATTGTTAATCAGTTCCTTAATCTCTTCTTCGTCGGTTAACTGTGCCAGTAAGCCTCTGGCTTTCAGTTCGTCAAAAATTGTCATTGTTGCATCCTCCTTTTTCTTTTAAACATAACGAAACCCCCGCCCTTTATGCAAAGGACGAGGGTATAATCTCTCGTGTTACCACCTTTTTTCACATCCGGCTCACACCGGCTGCCTCATCAAGTACAAAGAACAAACCATGTTCTACTATACTCCCGCACGATAACGTGTGCCGAGGCCCAAGCCTCACCTCCGTCGCAGCCTACTCGAATACTTTCGGTACGAAGCTCCAAGACGTATTCGTTACAAGCTTCCCCTGCGCCTCTCATCCACCGGCAACTTTCTGTAGGTTTCCCTTCTAACTACTTGTTCTTTTCATAGCTTATGCCCCGATTATAACGAGTTCGGGAAAATTTGTCAAGTAGAACTTTATATACACAGCCTCTTATCAACAAAAATATGGGGAGCTACATCACTTCTTCCTCAAAGAACGGATGTCCATTTTGTATTCCGCACCTTATTTTCATATCGGCGTCCATGCAATACCCTTCATAGACATAATCCTTCGGTGTTGTCTCCGTTAACAAACGCTTCAGTTCTTCTACAGAAGACACCAGCAGTTCACTCATGGCACTGCCCCCGACTGCACATCCGCTGCTTCCTTGATAAACCTCAAAGCAAATCTCTTTTCCATCTTCGTTCTTAGCCACAAGACTATAACTATAGACATCCTCAAAGTTTTCGGTTGTATAGACAGGTTCTCCGAACAAGGCTTGCAGGGCACCGTAAATCAAGACATCATTATGCTCTGGGAACAACCACAAATTCATGAGTTTACTGCTTCCGGAACAGTTCTTATCTCTCAGCGCTTCAAATTTCCACATAAGTCCTCCCTTATTCCGAAATGTCATTGCAAGTGATATGGCTGACATCCACCGTCAACTCCGAAACATCCGGCCGTCTTTTAAAACCAGCATATTCGATACACGCTACGATATAGCGATAGGTCTCTTCCGGCATCCACCACAGTTCTGTCCCGTTCTCCTTCAAGAAACGTGCATTGATTTCCTCAAAAAACTTCCACATATCCATTTGTTTCTTTCCAGTCATTCCATTACTGATTCCGCATACCGCATCAATCAAGCCGAAACACAGGCTTGTTACATCTTTCTGCACTTTAACATCTACCTCTGCATATTGTCCGCAAAGCACCTTACTTATCCACGCCAGTACAATCGGAGGCAACACAGGTCCCCAGCCTTCATGATATGGGAATTGTATTTTCTGCATATATTCCTGCTTGATTGTATTTGTCAAATCCTGACGGATAAGCACACGTCCCGTGGCTTCCTCTCCCAGCATATCGAAGGCAATCATTCCCAACAAGACCTGAAAAGAGCCTTCTTCCTGTGACAGTTTCATCCGGCTTAATTCCGATTTTTCTTCCGGTGTAAGTTCTCTTAGAATCATGTCTTTTCTGCACTCCTTTGTCTTCCCTAAGACACCTAAATCCGCTACTTAATACTCCGAAATATGCTCCTTTGTCATTGTTACCTTCACATAGACTTCTTCCCCGTCTCTGAGCACACCTACGGTAATCTCATCCCCTTCTCTTGCTTGTAGCATTGCGTCCACAATATGATATTGGCGGGTAATTTCCTGATTCAGAATTCCTCTTTCATCCTCAAAGGAAATGGATTTTAAGATATCGCCGGCCTGAAGCTTTCCCTTCACCAGACTGTTATCGGATACCTCTACCACTTTTACCGTTTCGTACAAATGCACGTGACCGGTATCCGGCTCCGCCCGCATATACGACTCAATGGTCTGTACCGTTACTCCCAGCATTCCTCTTTGCACACTTTCACAGGCCGTACCGAAGCAATGGTCAATCAGATTGTCCGCCACGTAGACGGCCACCTTGGACGGAATGGCATAGGCAATATTTTCCACCGTAGAATCGATGATTTTCGCATTGACGATTCCCATCAGTTCTCCGGACTCATTGTAAAGACCGCCGCCGGAATTTCCCGGATTGACCGGAGTATCCACACGAATGACACGGAAGGATTGTGCCTGCCCCGTAGCAGTATCACTGAGCGAAATATGCTCCGAATCCACGCTGACCACACCGTAAGATGCGGAGGTACCGCCGCCTTTTGCGTTACCGATGGCTATGGCTGCTTCGCCTACCACTACCCGGTCGGAATCCGTCACAGTTACCGCCGTAGCCGCCGATTTGCGCAAAAGCTCACTGTCTTTAATATGTAACACCGCAATATCGTAATAAGCAGAACCTCCCACGTACTCTGCTGTCATTTTCTGCTCGGCAATCTCGCTTCCGTATAAATACACCCCGATATCCCGACTGATTCCGTTATAGGAGTCACTGTCCGCATCGTATACCACATGGTGATTGGTAATAATAAACGCATCTCCCTTTCCCTTATCCAGCCGGTAAATCACACCGGAACCAGAGGAGGTATAGTCCTCATTTACTTTTCCGGTATACCATCCGGACTGCTTCGGCGTAAAATTACAAACAATGCTCACTGCGCTCTGTAGTCCCTTAGAGGTAGCATACGCAATATTACTTCCTTTATTCACAATGGTAATACTACCGTCCTGTCCGTCTACACCGTCGGCACCGTCCGCTCCGTCTTTTCCGTCGGCACCGTCTTTTCCGTCGGCACCATCCGCACCGTCAACACCATCGACACCGTCCTTACCGTCGGCACCCACTACAGTACCCAAATTCTGCTCCGTACCGTCGGTGTAGGAAAGCACCAATTCCCCCATATCGTTAATATAGGCCTCCTCTATGCCAACCGGCTCCGTCTTGGCGCAGGCTGTCGTAGAAGACAGTAGCAAGGCCGTCGCCATAAACACCGTCAGTTTTTTTATCCTTAATCCTACTCTCTTTTTCATCCGCATCTCTCCTTCCCTTTTTCTCTATTTTAACACAGGATTATGTCCATTTTATGAATTTTCAGGGCCGCTCACTCTCGTGTAACGACCCTGTTCTTTACTGTTCCCCTTCCGGAAACAATTGCTTTTTCATTTCCACATAGACCGACTCATCATTGAGCGGCTTTAATAAATATCCGTTCATTCCGGCATTAAATATGGCAATCCGGTCATCCTCGAAAGCACTGGCGGTGGCTGCCACGATCGGTATCGTTGCCGCATCCGGCCGTTCTAACTTACGAATCACTTCCGTTGCTTCCAGTCCGTCCATCTCCGGCATCATTACATCCATCAGTATCGCTGCATACTCACCCTCTTTGGAACGTTTAAATGCCTCCACTGCCTCGATTCCGTTTAATGCCGTATCCACGGTAAAGCCCATATGCTCCAGTAAAAACACAGTAATCTTCAGATTAATCGGTACATCCTCTACCGCAAGAATTTTCATTCCGGTAAATGCTTCCGTAACCGTGATTCCCGTCTCTTCCTTCTTCGGAAGCGCCTCCGCAATCACAAACGGAATCCGCACGATAAACCGGCTACCTTTTCCCAACTCGCTCTCTACCTGTATCGTTCCGCTCATAGCGTCAATATATCGTTTTGCTATGGTCATACCGAGACCGGTCCCATGATAACGCTTTCCCTCATCTTCATCAGCCTTTGAATACGGCTGGTAAATACGTTTTAAAAACTCAGTGTCCATACCGATACCGGTATCCTGCACGGTAAAGCAAAACTCTACCTTCCCGTCTTCCGTCAACTGTTCCGTTACAAAAAAAGATACCTGACCACCCGCGGGAGTATATTTCATAGCATTTCCTAAAATATTCATCAATATCTGCTTTACATGCAAACGGTCACCGAACACTGCCGGATGTGCAAACGGTGGAAATTTCTTATAAAACCAAATCTTATTTTCCTTAATTTGGTCTTCCATCATTTCTACACATTCCTTCAATAAATCCGCAATAGAAAACGGCTCTTCCACCAATTTAAACTCACCGCTTTCGATTTTCGAAAGATCCAGTACCTTATTTACCAAGGAAAGCAAATATGTCAAGGACTCATCAATTTTGTCCAGACAATCCTCTACCTTCTCTCTATCATCCATGCTTCTGCGGGCAATATTAGTCATTCCCATAACACCGCCAATCGGCGTACGAATATCATGAGAAATATGTGCCATCAGTTCGGTCTTTGCGCGATTCGCACGGTTTGCTTCCTTTGCCGCAAGCTCCAACAACCGTGTGCTCTCCTTTTGCTCCTCGGACAATCGTTCCTTCCCCTTTAAATACACAAGTAAAAGCACAGTTGCCGACACGAAACTTACCAAAATAATAATCAAAACCCACATCAGCAGATTCGCATAGTCATCCGGATTCTTCTCGGAACCGACCAGTACCTCTCGATCTACCACTACCATAAGGTTCCAGTTCGGTATATTCGCCACTGGGCAGGTAGCAAGATAATATTCGACTCCCTGATAAGAAATCTCCATACAATACTGCAGGCTGTCGGAAGAAATTGCTTCCTTTAACTTACTCCACTCACCATCCAGCAGTTCAACATTCTTTTCCAGTTCATCCAAATAATTATTGGATAACGGAATATCGAATATCTTACTTTGCCGATACAATCTGGTTCCGTCGTTTCCCAAAATGTACACACTACTTTTTTCCGCGTAAGAATTGGAAACCAAGGCATACTCCAAATGAGACGTTTCAATAATCACGGTATAATACTCAAACCATCTTTGCTCCGACTCCAGAAAGACCGGTTCGTTTAATTCGATCCAACAAAACAAATGCTTCTCATCTTCTCCCGGCACCGAACGAATCCACATACGCTCTTCGGCAATATGCTCGATTAAATAGTCCTTATTCTCCCACATTCCGGTTGTTCCGTCGGATTTATAATAGGTCCCGTCCTCGCTTACGACGTAAACTTCACTTTCCTCCATACGGAAGAACAAATTCTGCTCCTCCAAAAAAGTCGTCATCTCCTCTACGTTTCGAAACGACTTTCCGTCGATGTAAGAACCGGTAAGCATTATCATTTCTCTTCTGGATGATGCGTATAACTCTGCCAGCTCCGCCAAGGTTCCCGTAACCTCGGTTACGTGATTTCCCCTCTCTTCCCGCATCCTTTCATTATAAACGGAATAAAGCCGGTATCCCGCACAACAAAAAACAAACAGAAGCACTGCATAGATTGCCACTGCCAGTTTGTTAAAACGTCTCAACACCGACTTTCTTTTCTCTCTTTCTTTCATGGTTCCTCCGGGCATTTAACCTGTAAACATTTTACAAAATCACTTTCTTATTTTACCACATCTCTGCAAAAAAGCAAGAAGATTTTAATCATTTAAACTATCTTCCCGACGCAATTATGCCCCTTGTTTTCTTCCTCGAAATAACATATGGAAACTCATTTTCGAATATGGTATAATCATCTTATACAAAGTGTTATTCACAACATTCACTTTTTTGCTGTATACTTAATTTCAGGAGGTATCTTCTATGGCATGGTACGATGAAGCCATATTTTATCATATTTACCCGCTGGGACTGACCGGTGCGCCGAAGGAGAATGCATACAGTTCCCCCGAGCATCGATTAAACACGTTACTACCCTGGATTCCCCATATCAAATCCCTGGGCTGTAACGCCCTCTACATCGGTCCGCTGTTTGAGTCCGTAGGCCACGGCTATGAGACTACGGATTATAAAAAGCTGGACTCTCGTCTCGGCACCAATGAGGATTTAACAAACTTTGTAAAAGAATGTCATGTCCAAGACATCCGCGTCATTTTGGACGGTGTCTTTAATCACACCGGACGAGATTTCTTTGCTTTTCAGGATATCAAGAAAAACCGCGAAAATTCCCCATACAAGGACTGGTACTGCAATGTAAACTTTTGGGGAAATAACGAATATAACGATGGATTTTCTTACGAAAACTGGGGCGGCTACAATCTTTTAGCGAAACTGAATCAGAACCATCCGGCGGTAAAAGATTATATTTGTGACGTTATCCGGTTCTGGGTGTCGGAATTTGATATTGACGGTATCCGCCTGGACGCTGCGGATGTGTTGAATTTTGAGTATATGCAGACTCTGCGCCGGGTAGCAAATGAAGTAAAGCCGGACTTTTGGCTTATGGGCGAGGTTATTCACGGCGATTACAACCGCTGGGTAAATGAGGGGACACTTCATTCCGTCACCAATTACCATCTGCACAAGGCGCTGTATTCCGGCCACAACGACCATAACTACTTTGAAATTGCCCACACAGTAAAGCGCTTGTATGAGATGGGCGGCAGTCGTCCGGGAGGCTTAAAGCTCTATAATTTCGTGGACAACCATGATGTAGAGCGTATTTACACGAAGCTTTCCAATAAGGCACATTACACCCCGGTCCACATTTTGCTGTATACCTTACCGGGAGTCCCGTCCGTTTATTACGGCTCTGAGTTCGGTATCGAAGGAAAGAAGGAACGTTTCTCCGATGATTCCTTACGTCCGTCACTGTCTCTTTCCGAATTCGGCAATGCAATGACCGACCACCCGTGTACCCGCCTACTGGCTGCACTGGGGCGCACCCGTCAAACCACGCCTGCTCTTTCTTACGGCGATTACAAGGAATTGCTTTTGACCAACCGGCAGTACGCCTTTTCCAGAACCCATAACGGCACCACAGTTCTTGTTGCCGTCAACAATGACGACAGCGACTTTATGATGACACTTCCTTGCGGTTCCTGTGCTCAATATAAAGGCGTTTTGTCCGGCGAGATAATAAATGTAACAAACGGCCAAATCACTGTGAATGTAAAAGCAAACAGCGGAGATATCTGGATACCGGTGAATTCCTCAACCGATGCCCCGGAAGAAGACGATTATTTTTTTGACTCTGCTTTTATTACAAATCCGGAACCGATACCGGAAGTCATCGTCTCCGATACAATATCAAACGAGGATGAAACCGCTTCCGCCGATACTCCTGCCGTTAATACCGATGCGTTCGCGCAAGGCAAAATCGCCGGTCTCCAAGAAGCCATCCTGGCCATCATGGAAAAGAAAGGACCGGTAACGGAGCAAATGCGGAATGATGTAATCAACAATACCCACCATGACTCCTTGGTAAACTGGGTGAAGAGTTTTTATTAGATTCCTCTTTTACTACCCAAAAGCAAAAACAAAAAGGCGAAGAGCTTTCCTATTCGGAAACTCCTCGCCTTACCATTTTAATGTACCTTTGCTCTCTTCTTTTCTATTTTATTTCCTCCAAAAAACGACTTGCATAGCTCCCGTAGATATCATCGTACAAGGAGAAATACTCCGGAAAGCTTACTTCACAGTCATACCCAAGAAGTTCAAACTCCACCCCAAATAACCTTGCATTTACCCCCAATTCCGTCATTCCGTTGTTTAAGTAAAACTGCTTTCTTCTGCGACGTTCTTCTATATTGTCTGCCGGAACAGACAGGCTCTCCACTTCTAAAAAGAAACGCTTCTCACGATACATCTCAAATAATATCTTCAGGCTCTCCCCGCCAAGGCCGTTGCCGCGTTTTTCTTTGCTAATGGCAAAATAGTCTAGCAACACCAAATCCCCACTATTCATAGTAATGGCTAAGCCTGAAAACTCGTCATTCTGTTCAATCATCCAGACATCCGTCCGCTTCTCCCGGTGCTTTTCCCGTATCATTGCAAACGGCTTCCGTTCATTTTCCGGAAATGCCTCGGTATAAAGCGTTTCCAACAGTCCCCATTCCATGTCGGAAGTTACCTCTCTAAGTCTCATGTTATCTCTTTACCGTTCTTCCTCCATAATCTTATGATGCCTGTCCTTCATACGATACATGGACTCATCTGCCATCTGTAAGTATTTCTCAATGTCAAATTCATCCTCCGGGCGAATCGGCACACCGCCGACACTCACCGTCAGATGAAAATCGATTCCACGTTTTTCTACTTCCTTTGCCAAACGATCCTGGACTGCCTGACAAATGCCTTCGATATCCACTTCGCCTTCTACCACACGACCGCCTACCAGGAATTCATCACCGCCGAATCGGGACACCACCCAGTCTCTCGGCATTTCCGCACGTAATACGGACGCCACGGTACGTAAGGCCAAATCGCCGTTCGCATGACCGCTTTGGTCATTGATGCTCTTCATTTTATCAATATCCACAAGGAAAATGACACCGAGTCCGCCTTTTTCTTTCCAATCCGCGAGCATCGGATAGGTCATACGCTCACAACCGGCACGATTGTACACGCCGGTCAGGGTATCCACAACCGATAAATTTGTCAAACGTTCCGTCAGGTTGACAATCATTATATTACGTCTCACCTGCTCTAAGTACTGATTCATATGTCTGGTCCAAATATACAGACCATTATTATGAATAATCTCTAAATCTCCCGTTAATACAGCAAACCCATAAGACTTCTCATCGCTATAAACCGGCACGTACATATAAACACCCGGAACTTCCCTGTTCTTTGCCAAATAAAAGATTGCATCGTTTTTCTTCACCATTTTATAAGGCTTCTTCTTTCCGTCCTTTATCGTACCGACCACGGCCACGTCCTCATTGTAGCCCATTGTCCGTAGATTTGCGTCTCCTTCTTCAATGTGGAAAAACTCCGAATCCAGACAAAGCATAAAGTTTTCACCCTCAATGTCGTGTTCGCGCTCAAATAAAGTAGAAAGACTATCGGATAACTCCTCTATATTTTCATTTTTACGAATATACAGATAAATACTTCTGAAATGAGAATCCAATGCGATACTGTCCTTGAGCTTAAAGAAATACTCACTCTGGTGTGCATTGCTCTTCCTCTCTGCGCAGCCGCAACTCTCATTCGGAACAAACCGTGTGCCCAGTAAAGCATTTTCTATCTTCTTTCCTTGCATACTGTCCAGTAACATACGAATTGCCTTGTCACCCATGCTTCCCCACTCATGACTCACCGAAGCAAGAATCGGGTGAAACTCCCTGGTCTGTGTCAGGCAATCATATCCGGTGACAATTACATCACCCGGCACATGATATCCCAACTCTCTCAAATGGTTTGCGACACCGAACGCCATAACATCGTTGGCGCATACAACAGCATCCGGAAGTCTGTTATTATTCTCTCCCATCCATGCCAGTACCTGGTCCATCGCACTTGCCATTCCCCAGTCACCGTATTTAATATTTCCCTCCGGCACGGAAAATCCGTTCTCCTGCGCCTCATCTATCACTGCACGCAACCGTTCCGCACTGTCTGCATGGTCCTGCGGTCCACCGATATACAAAATTTCACGAACCCCATGTTCCGTTACAATATGTTTCACCAGTTCCCTCATTCCGGCATAATTGTCGGTAAAAACAGACGGAACCCCCTCAAACTCGGACTCAAGGCTGACCACCGGACACTTCACACTTTTCAGCTTTTCTTTGAAATACTCTGTTTCCTTGGTTAGATTAAAGGAATTTCCCAAAATGATAATTCCGTCAAAATCATCCAAATCCGGAAGTGTAAATATATTAAATTCCGCATCGCACTGGGCAGAGCTCTCCCATCGCAAAGAATAATTCACAAATGCAAACACATCAATATTCTCGTTCTTTGCTACCTCTTTCACTCCGCTCAGAACATCTTGTACATATTCAAAACTCCATCCGCCGGCAAACACTGCTATTCTTTTTCTCATAACATCCCCCTTAGATAAAAGTCTGACATTTCACAAATAATACAACCATTTAATACATTATATCAAATTATACAAGAAAATACAAGTCAAAAAGCAATTACATCCGACGTTCCCACTCCAAATGATGTGCTTGTTTTATATCGTACATATCATCATCGGCGATTTGCATATACTCGCTAATCGCCACCGTATCCTCCGGCAACATTTTTGCGATTCCGATACTGATGGTAAGCGGGATATCGATATTTCTTTTCTTTACTTCCTTTCCCAAACGTACTTCCAAGGAACGTCGTAACGCTTCCGTATCTATTTCCTCTCCGCTTACCCGGCCACCGACGAAAAATTCGTCGCCGCCGTATCTGGATACAATCCAATCCTCCGGCAATCCGGACTTTAAAACGCTGGAAACCGTACGCAGTGCCAAATCACCGTTTGCATGACCGTATCTGTCGTTGATCACCTTCATTTTATCGATATCTACCAACATAATGATACCGCTTCCGCCACGGCTTCTCCACTCCTCCAGCATAGGAAACGCTATTTGCTCGCAACCGGCACGATTATAGACACCGGTAAGCACATCCGTTACCGAAAGCTTCGTCAGCATTCGCGTCAAATCCGAAATGGTAAGATTTCTTCTGACCAGTTCCAGATACTGACTGGTATGCCTGGTCCAAATATAAAACTGATTCGCACAGGCGATCCGCAAAGAACCGGTCAATACGGCAAATCCGTACGTCTTTAAATCTCCCGACAAAGGAGCCACAATATAAAGCATCGGGTTCTTTATCTTTTTCGACAACCAGTACAAGGCTTCGTTCCGTTTCATTGTCATACGGGGAACCGGTTTCCCTCCTACCAATGCACCGATTATCTCCGCCCTGTCATTGTATCCTGTTAAAGATAAGTTAAAGTCTCCCTCCTCTATCCGGAAAAACTCCGGGTCCAGGCACATAACAAAATTTTCGCCTTCCATCTGATGCTCCCGTACAAATAAATCCGAAAGCGCCTCCGACAAATCCTCGGCATTATCAATTTTGTCTACAGCGCGGTAAATATGGCGGAAATGCGCATCCGCATCCAAACCGTTGATTACATTCACCTGCTTCCGTCTCGTTCCGAAGGTCTTGCTCTTTTGTAAATCTTCATAAGAACATCCGCAGCTCTGTGCCGGAACGAAACAAGTCGGAAGTATCACGTTTTGTTGCTCTTCTCCGTTCATTTTGCAAAACAGCATGGAAAAGGCCCTTTCGCCCATAGCCTCCCACTCGTGTCCTACGGAAGCAATGGTCGGAAGGAACTCCTGTCCTGCACGTAAACAGTCAAATCCGGTAACCGCCACATCCTCCGGGACTTTGAAGTTCAACTGTTCCAGTTGGTCACATGCTCCCATGGCCATAATATCATTTGCACACAATATAGCATCCGGAAGGGCACCGAATTCTTCTACCCATTCGGAAACAATTCTCATTCCGGACTCTCTGGACCAATCTCCGTACCGGACATTTCGCTCCGGAATATATAATCCGTTTTTTTCCGCCACATCACACAAGGCCTTTAACCGATCAAGATTCTCCAAATGATCCTGCGGCCCGCCGATATATAAAATATTCCTTGCCCCGTGGTCTTCCACCATATGCCGTGCCAAGTCATACATACCGGCATAGTTATCGGAAACCAAAGATACCGCCGGTTCCAGTTCATACTCTACCGCCACCGCCGGTACATTAATATGCTTTAATTTCTCGGAAAAATAATCCACTTCTTTCTCCTGATTAAAAGAATTGGCCAACAGAATAATTCCGTCAAACTCTTCCAACTCAGGCAATGTAAAGAGATTATATTCGCCTTCGTTCGACAAGGCATTCAGCCCTTGTATCGAAAAATTTACAAACGTAAAGACATCTACATTTTCCTTCTTTGCAGCTTCCGATATCCCGCAAACAACTTCCCTAAAATATTCATCGCCCCAACCACCGGCAAATACAGCAATTTTCTTTTTCATAGACTCGCCCTCCGGTAAAAAAACGCTGTCACTATGCACAATACTATTAACAATAATTATACCGCAAAAAGAGGCGAATTACAACAAATTTTTCTAAAATTTTCTATTTTCCTGCTTTTTTTCTTTCTTTTTCTTTTGTACGGAATAGCCGAACTTGCCCAGCTTCTCTCCCAGTAAAAAGTACTCTCCGTGGGAATAGGTTACCAGCCCGGTATGATTTAATTCGAACTTACCGGTATCATCCATGTAAGCATCCTCCACTGTCACATTTACCACTTCTCCCACAAACATCGTATGACTTCCGAGGGCCAGTTCCTGTACTACCTTACACTCAATATTCACCGGACTTTCCGCAATTCCCGGTGCCTGTACCTTCTGCGACGGAAGAGGGGTCAGCTTCATTTCCCCAAACTTATCCACGTCTCTTCCGGACTTTACCCCACAATAATCCGTAGCATACACCAAGTCCTTCGTTACAAGATTCACCACAAACTCTCCGGTTTCTTTGATGATATCATAGGAATACCGCTCCGGACGCACCGATATAGACAACATGGCAGGGGAGGAGCACACAGTGCCCGCCCATGCCACGGTAATAATGTTCGGTCTTTGATTTTCGCGTCCGCAGCTTACCATTACTGCCGGTACCGGATACAACATGTTTCCCGGCCTCCAATGCTGCTTTGCCATAGTTTCTCCTTCTTGCGGATATCCGCCCATAAAATAGTTACAGTTCCACTCCGTTTAACTTTAACAATTCTCTGGCACTTTCCACAGAATCCACACCGGTTGCATTCTTAATCGGTGCGAACTCCTTCTCACGTACCACCTCAAATACAAGGCAACTGTCTAACATATGAATCATATCCAATACCAGGCTCTCGTACTTATAACCGTTTACTGCCTCCGGCTTTACGGTTTCTCCAGCCTCGTTCATATACGGAATCTTCTTTTCCACGATATGAAGCGGCATCTCCTTGCTGACGATTTCCTCCAAATCCTTTACACGAAACAAATAATTTAAAATGACACCGTAGTTATAGGCCGGTTCTCCGGTAGCATCCTTCGCCTCCATCATTTCGGTGGTCAGCTCATAATATTCCACGATGGACGGTCTGCCGTCCTCCAAGCACATAACGCCTACCTTCTCATCCGGTGCTGCTTTCTTGATTACCTTTGCACCTACGGCACAGTTATTCAGTGCAGTAGCACCTACAAAGCACGGATCCGCGATACGCTGCAATACGTTATCCACCGCAAAAATATTCAGCCACTCAATGCCGGCCTTATGTACAATATCCAGCACCCCGGCACGTTTCATGGAAGAGAACCATCCGCCGTTTCCGTTCGGAGATGCTGACATCAGACCTTTTTCCTCCATATATACCTTTCCGGTATAATCGGAAGCCGGTGCCATATCCTGCATAAAGAAGGTTACATACTCTTCCTTATACCCGAAGAAGTTCATCTCCTTTAAGAAAGAAACCGTCTTCTCATGATTTTTTTCACTGGTCATGACAAACAAATGAATATAGCTGCCTGCCTGCTCCACCACATCCAGCAAATTGCGAATCAGACGTTCGAAAATGTATACCTCCTTCGTCAGACCGATATTGTACATTCCCTTCGGATTGTCGGAGCCGAGACGGGTTCCCATACCGCCGGCCAACAAAACGGCACCCACTTTACCGGCCCGAATCATCTCCAGACCCTTCTCGGTATATTCTCCCTTTCGCTCTTCAATCTCGGAAAGCTTCATGGCAGGAATCGGTGTAATCACACCTCTTACCTGTTCCTTATCGGCCTGTGCGGCCTGAGCAAGTACGGAAAAATCCGTCTGCTCAATCTGTGCCAAAAGTGCGTTCTTGCCTGCTTCGGACAATTCCTCGAAATACTGCAAAACATGCTCCTGACCGTATTCGCTTACCTTCTTTAATGCCTCACTATAATTCATTTGTTTCATCCTCCTGATTTTCTTTCTCTATCTCATGATACGACCGTTCCAGTTCGATTACCGTTGCCGGATGTCCTCCCCGGGCATCATTCGCCGGCGGTATCATATAATCCGAACCGTATAACGCCGTAAGATATGCTGCATTGTCCACCGGGCCGAAAAAGCGATATCCTTCGAACTCGTACTCGCTGCTTCTTCCTTCCGGCGATGCCTCTATTTTCTCTCCCCGCCTAAAATCAAAGGCAAGGTACTTTCTCTGGCGGATTTCTCCGTCAAATACGCTCCTTGGTACGGACTCTCTCCTCCCCCAATGCCCAAGATAATTGGAATACCGGGCGTCTCCCCACTGAGGAAGCTTCTCTTTACGTTCTCCGTAGTTCCTTACCAATGTATCCAGATTGCGCACCAATACATCGCTTTCGGTATATCCGGTAATTCTCTTCATCACAAAACGCTTGACCGGATTTCTTACCGCACCTTTTTCCGCAATATGTGCATACAAAAGCTTCTTTTTAAACTTTACACGCAATTCCTTCCATATGCGAAGCGGCAAAACATTCGCATCCCCATCCAACGGAAAAATGTCAATATAGACACCTCCCACGTATCCGGTCCCGCTTCTGCGGGTTTCCACATAGGTGGTGCGCTCATCCTCCAACCGGATAAACGCATAAGGCACTCCCGCTTCCTTGGAGAAATGCCGTAGCTTATAGCCCTCCGGGAAAGCCTCTTCCGGCAACCGCAGGAGTTGTTCGTATTCCTTCCGCGGCAATCCGAAATCCGCATCATCATCCCACGGGATGAATCCCTTATGCCGGACCGCCCCCAACATCGTTCCGCCTAACATATAATAGCGCAAATGATGCTCCCGGCAGACCGAATCAAAGGCTTTCATAATTTCTAAAATCTTTTCCTGTAATTCCGTCATGGAACCGTTCCTTTCTATCTTCTCCGGCACACCACCGGACATCATCACCTTGATTCCTCCGGCGTCATATGCTTCATGCAAGGCTTGTAATGCGCCTTACGTTCTTCCACAGGAGGAAGCTTATGATAGTCCCCAAACATATGGGTTAGATACTCCTCGCAGTGCTTCGGCCCTTTAAGAAGCATCCCCTCAAACTCCCATAACGTATATTCGTCGTAAGTATCTCCGAAATAACTTCTCGGTACAATTTCCTTTAACTTATAGGCTCCGGTTAACGTTCCCGCATAGTCCGCATGTTCCGCGTCCTGCCTTTGAAACAGCCGGTCCATTCTCTGATATACCTTGCGTACATCAATCCACTTATACAACCGCAATGCTCTCACTACCCGTAATACCGTCTGCTCCCATTTGGAACGGCTGGTACGGATGCCGGTATGCACATTGGCAGTGCCGCAAAGGAACCGAAGACCCATTGCCTTTGCATAATATATCTTTCGGGCAAGTTCATCATCCGGTGTACCGTCAAGAGGAAGGATATCGATTAAGTATCCCTTCCGTGTCGTGGTATCCTCAAGCAGCTGTTCTTCAATCACTACCTTTGTGGAGCAAACCTTGGCAAAATAACTCTTGAACTCCCGGTCCGTCTGCCAGCTTTCAATCCGGTAATCCTCCCCCAGGCTCTTCTGCGCTTCTCCGGACATTACCAATTCGATAAGACGGTCATAGTCCGTTCTAGGCATAGCCACATCCACGTCATCATCCCACGGAATAAAGCCCTTATGACGGACCGCACCGAGCAAAGTCCCCCCGATGGCATAATACCGAAGTCCGTAAGTATTACAAAGCTTCACAAAGGCCTTTAATGCACCGAGTTCAATCTCATGAAGTTCCCCCAGTATATCCTCGTAGCTTCCTTCCGATAATTGTTCTTCTATTTCTGTTTGAACAGAACATTCCGTCTTTTCCGTTTTTTGAGAAAGTTTCTTCTTTTCCCAATATGCCGGCTGAAGGGTACATCCCAAAATCACCTTTTCCGGCAAGCTCTTATAATGTTTCCCAAGGAAAAATCCCACATAACGTGCCGCAGACTCCATCAAAAATACAAACAATTCACCGTACCGGCGCTGGGCGATACAGTACTCTGCAGCACTCTTTACAAAGCGAATCCCCTCCTTTTCGGAACTGACCCGACCGAACACCGATCGATAGTCCCTCTGGGATACCGCCATATCAAAACTACGCTTAAACTGGGCAGTGAGACCGTAATTGTGGGTGTGGTATACTCTCGCCTTCGCACAATAGCATATGGCATCTCCTGCCTCGATTAAGGCCGCACCGTAAATCATATCTTCATTAAAAATTGTGTCGGTGACAAAGCCTCCCAGTTCATCATACCGGTTTCTGCGATACATGGCACAGGCATTGGAAATCATATAGGTCTTGATTCCGAGTCGTTCTTTGTCCGCCTTCGTCTTCCTACATGACTCCGCCGGATAATTATGCAGACGCAAAAAGCTCTCGGTAAAATCCGCATGCTCCGCTGCCAACTGTCTGGCATACGCCGCACCTACCTCATCATCCTTAAAACAATGCATCAGTTTCTCAATCAAAAACACATCCGCCGGCACCGCATCCTGGGTCATGCAAAGGAAAAAGTCCGCATCGGAGTACTTTTCCACCGCCAGATTTCTGGTGCCGCCGTGATCGTAGTCCTTCTTCTCCACACGAACAAGCTTAATCTCTACGGAAGGTAACACCTTATTATCGTTTTTCGCAGCAACCTTTGCCACACGGGTACGCAAGTCCTCCACCGTGTGCCCCTCCGCTTCCGTATTCATCAATATAATCTTTGCCGGTCGCACCGTTTGTTGCAATAACATCGTAAGCAAACGTTCCAGCTTTTTATCGGCCTTATATACCGGAATAATCACATCAGGTCGTCTCATAGGCACCTCCTATTTACTCTATTCTATCATACCGCACTCTGTACGGAATTACAAGCAAAAGCCGATACCTTCAAAAATTTTTAAGAATAAAATTTTCCGATTCCCACAGAAACACGGTCAAGCATGCGTGCATACGATATGGTGTAATCAAATTTTGGAGGAAATCTTCATGGGAAATTTATCTAATTGCGGTATCGGCGGCGGCAACAACGGAGGTTGCAGCTGGATTATCATCCTCATTCTTCTTTTCTGCTGCGGCGGTTGCGGCAACAACGGCGTTGGCGGCGGCAACAGCGGTTGTGGTTGTGATTGCGGCTGCGATTGCGGCTGTGGTAACAATAACGGTGTAGGCGGTGCAATGGGCGGCAGCAGTTGCTGGATTATCATCCTCATCCTTCTCTTCTGCTGCGGCGGTTGCGGCAACAACGGTTGCTGTTAAAAAAAAGGAGGGTATCCTTATGGGGATACCCTCTCTTTCTTTCATGAACACTTACTGCTCGGAATACTTTGCGGAAAGCTCGTTGATGGTGCCATCATTCTTCATCTTGGTTAAGATGTCGTTAATCTGCTCTAACAGCTCGGTATTCTTCTTATTTACCGCAATACCGTACTCTTCGGAAGAAAATGCCTCTGCATCCTCCACAATCTTTAAGCCCTCATTGTCGCCCACATACTTCATTGCCGTTGCGGAGTCGATTACTACTACATCACACTTGCCGTTTACAAGCTCCATAATAGCCTCGGAGCCCTTCTTAAATGCTTCGTAAGAATAGCCCATATCCTTTACGCAGGACTCACCGGTATATCCCTGGATAACTACAATCTTCTTATCCGCCATATCGGTCGCCTTTGCAATGGTAGAATCTTCCTTTACAATCATAACCTGCTTTGCGGTATAGTACGGAACAGAGAAGTTTACCTCTTCCGCTCTTTCCGGGTCAATGGTCATACCTGCGATAACCGCGTCTACCTGACCGTTCTGAAGTGCAAGAAGCAGGGAGTCAAACTCCATGTTCTCAATCTGTGCGGTCTTACCGATTTCATCGCCGATCTGCTTTGCGATTGCCATATCGATACCGTCATACTCACCGATAACACCGTTTGCGGCTACAAACTCGAACGGCGGGAACTCCGCGTTGGTACCGAAGGTAATGGTATTGGTCTCTTCTTCCTTACCGCCGCATGCAGCAAACATTGCTACGGTCGTTACACAAGCTACTGCCAGTGCAAGCTTCTTCATCATTTTCTTCATTTTCTTTCTCCTTATTTTCATTATTTTACTCATCTGTTTTAAAGCACTTTGCTTAAAAACAGCTTAGTTCTAGGGTTCTGCGGATGGTCAAAAATCTCCTCCGGCGTACCGCTTTCCAGTACCACTCCGCCATCCATAAAAATTACACGGGTTGCTACTTCTCTTGCAAATCCCATCTCATGGGTTACCACCACCATGGTCATGCCGCTCTTTGCAAGATTCTTCATAACATCCAGTACTTCACCGACCATCTCCGGGTCAAGGGCACTGGTCGGCTCGTCAAAGAGCATAATCTCCGGCTCCATGGCAAGGGATCTGGCAATGGCGATACGCTGCTTCTGACCGCCGGACAACTGTACCGGATATGATTTTTCCTTATCAGACAAACCGACTGTTTTTAAAAGTTCTCTGCCCTTTGCAAGAGCCTCTTCTTTCGGCATTTTCTTAAGTTTCATCGGGGCCAGAATAATATTTCTCATTACAGTCAGATGCGGGAATAAATTAAAGTGCTGGAACACCATCCCCATCTTTTGGCGTACCTTATTGACATCCACCTTCGGTGCATTAATCAGCTGGTCATCTACGTATATTTCACCCTTATCCGGCTTCTCCAAAAGATTCAGACAACGAAGAAAGGTACTTTTACCGGAACCGGACGGTCCAATCACTACCACCACTTCTCCCGGCTTGATGTGCTCATCGATTCCGTTTAATACATTCAGCTTACCAAAGCTTTTATGTAGGTTATTTACCTTAATCATATGCTCCCCCTTCTACCGAATATCGGACTTTCTTAATATCTTTTCCAAAAATCCGAACAATGTGGTCAGTATTTTAATCATTACAAAGTAGATAATCGCGGTAGCAATTAACGGCATAAACGCCAGGTAGGTGGCACTCTTAATGAAGTCACCCGCCTTCTGGATATCCATAAGACCTACATAACCTACAATCGCAGTCTCTTTGATGAGGGTAATAAACTCATTACACATGGCCGGGAAGATATTTTTCACTGCCTGCGGAATCACTATATAAAACATCGTCTGAATACCGTTCAGACCGAGGGAACGTCCCGCTTCCGTCTGCCCCTTATCAATGGAAAGAATGCCCGCACGGATAATCTCCGCCACATAGGCACCGGAATTAATGGAGAACGCTATCGCCGCAATAATCCATTTATCTAAGTCCACCGTTGCAAAAATAACGAAATAAATAATCATAAGCTGGGTCACGGACGGGGTACCGCGGATGACATCCGTATATACCTTACCGAAAAAACGCAGCAGCTTATGCTTTGACAAGCTGCAACTGGCAATTAAAAAACCGATTATCAGGCCCAACAATGCCGCCAAAAGGGAAATCTTTATAGTTACGCCGACACCCTCCAACAGCAGCTTATATCGGTCTTCTCTGATGAAACATTTTTCAAAGGTTCTTGTAAACTCCGCAAACCAACCGGTCGATTCGCCGGCCGTCAGCCATGCCGTATACAGATTCATCTATGTTCTCCTTCCATGCATCTTACAAATCAATCGAGAGTAAATTATAACACAGAAACACAAAAGAATCAAGCATTCCGACAGTTTTCATCGAAATGCCTGATTCAGAAAATATGTTTCCGTTCACTTTTGCATTTACTCTATTTCACTGATTAAATCATACAAGCCGTCCTCCGACAGCACGCCACGTTTTAAGTCTCGCGGCAGTTCTCCCCGCTCGTCGCATTCGAAGTCCTTTAACCACTGGCCACCCTCATAATATGCAAGAAGCGCCTGCCACTTATTCCGCAAGGCATCATCTTTATACACTGCTTTGGTATCCTTCTCCGTTGCTTCCCTGATTTCGTCGAAGTACTGCTCCATCTGCCTAATCCTGGCGACGACTTCTTCTTGCTTTTCGTTCCTCCGGCACCGGAACATTCCCGTGGACTTATGAATATAAAAGGCACCGTCCCGCTCAATGATTTCTTCCACCTTAGAAAGAAACTCCTCCTTCCGGTCCTGAATCAATTCTGCCGCATTTCCCGGAAACGAATATACATACTCATACACCGGCTCCGCCGCATCTACCAAAAGGTCCGAATCGCAAATCACGCATTCGATATTGTCAAATACCGTTTGGAGCTGTTCTCTGCCGTTCTCCAAACGAAAGCCGCAGGATATCCGGTGAAACGGCACTTCGATTTTGGCATCAAACCGCTCCACAAACTCATGCAACTCCTGCATGTGGGTATCTCCTATGGTTGTGGCGCAGAACATTCCGTCCGGCTTTAATAATTGTTTCACCCTCCGGAACAACTCCTGCCGCTTTTCCACATGATACAACATATGATTGGCCGTAATCCGGTCATAACTTCCGAGCAGCGCCAGACAATTGGCATCCGCCACCTGATACGAGATCTTAATGTTCTTTTCCGCAAAGATATCTCGCTTTGTTGCCAGATTATCTTTCGCCTTCTCCAACATTCCCTCGGAATAGTCCGTCAAAAGAAACGTAAGATTCCGCGGTAAATGCTCCGCCATGGCCACCAGATTCGCCGCATTTCCGCAACCAAGGCAAAGAATCTCCATTCCTTCGGAAAGTTCCAGGTGTTCCAGCACCCAATCTGCCCACGGCGTCTTTCCGGTACTGTAATTGTGCAGATTAATACGGCGATTTAAGTTATCGTCACTCCGGTACTGCTTAATAATCATATCCGATACCTCTAAAATCCGAATCGCCTCCAGCAGATTTTCCCAAGTCTTTCCCGTCTCTGCCGTCTGCACCTTATCTACCGCATCGATAACCCGGTCCAGGTGACGCTTCTTCTCATTCAAAAGCTTCTTCTGCTCCTGCAAGGACTCCTCCAGGCTCAACGTACTGTTGCACACCGTCTCCTTAATCTGCTCCAGAGACATGCCCAAATACCGCAGCAGTAAAATCCTCTGCAGCGTCACAAAGGAAGACTCGTCATAATACCGGTAGCCCGCCTCGGAATACCCTACCGGCTTCAGCAAACCTTTCTCATCATAAAACCGTATCGTTTTCGGCGACACTCCGGAAATCCTTCCGAACTCACCGATGGTGTACTTCTTATTTTCCATAAAACCCTCCGTCTTCAAAGTAATATTCTGTTGCAGGCGGATGTCCGGACCCTCCTCACACCCTGAGTATAAACCTTCCCGTTAGTGGAAGGTCAAGTACTAATTTACAAATCTGTCGCATGAATAAAATGCGCAGTGGCATCGGGCGCGGCGAGCTCTTGTACATTTGGGTACTGTCAAAAATAGTTGCACTCCCTACCGTACAAGAGCGGGACTGCGCAATTTATTCGGCGACAGATTCCGTAACTTCCTTCACCAACTGCCAGGCAATACTGCCTTCACGGATTTTGCCGAGAGCCTCATGAAACGGTACCCACTCCGCATCGTCTACTTCTTTTGACAGCACAAGCGCATTCTTTTTTACCTTTGCGTGGAAACCGAGCATTAACATCTCTTTCTGCTCGTACGGATAGCTTCTCACAAAGGAAATCTCTTCCACCTTCTGACCGATTTCTTCTTCAATCTCACGAGCTGCCGACGTTTCCGCCGACTCTCCGATTTTCATAAACCCGGATACACATACATAGCGGGTCGCAGATAAATTGGTCTGCTTTAACAAGGCCACCTCGCCGCACTCATTCGTTACCGCACAAATGACACAGGTGGAAAACATATCGAAAAGCGGCATGTTACAAGGTTCGCAAAAGGGCACCAGCCCCTCGTCTCCGATTTCTTTTTTCGTCAATTTACTTCCGCAATGAGGACAATAACTAAAACGCATCTTACATACTCCTTATCTCAAATTCTCTCAGTCAATCCGCTCGTTCTTATAAAAGAACTCCCGGTCACGCTCTCCGATTTCACGCAGTACACGGCACGGATTACCTACCGCCACCACATTTGACGGGATGTCCTTTGTTACGATACTTCCCGCACCGATGACAGAGTTATCGCCGATGGTTACGCCCGGCAAAATAATCGCTCCGCTGCCGATCCAGACATTGGTTCCGATATGTACCGGCTTTACATATTGCATTCTCTTCTTCCGAAGCTCCGGATTGATGGTATGGTTGGTCGTTGTAATTACCACATTCGGCGCAAACATGGTATCGTCACCCACAAAAATTCCCGCATCATCCACACAGGTCAAGTTAAAATTTGCATAGACATGATTTCCGAAATGTACGTTCTTTCCACCCCAGTTTGCACGAAGCGGCGGTTCGATATAGCAACCTTCCCCTACACTTCCCAGCATCTCTTTTAACAACTCCTGTCTTCGTTTTCCTTCGGTCGGGCGTGTCATATTATATTCATATAAAACATCCAGACGTCGCATCTGCTCTGCCTGTAATTCTTCATCCCACGGATCATATACCAGTCCCGCCTTCATTCGCTCTCTCTGTGTCATATTCTTCTCCTTTCACTGTAACCTCACTATTCATCAATCGAAAACCATACCGTATATCCCTTCGGGACCCATTGTCCGTCGCCGAATTGAATCGTATGCAAATACCCTTTTCCATGCATCCCACAGGAAAACGAATCGCATAAATACGCAAAACCGGCTTCCGTCAGGGCGTTTATTATATCCTCCTTCGACATGCCATGCTGTATCCTCGGCACCTGCGCCATTTCCTCTTTTAAATTATCCTTTATCACATACACATCCTCGTTATCCCAAAAGGCAAGCGTGTTTATTTCAAAATGCAACGAGCTGACATATTTGATATTACGAGCCAGGGAAAGGCCTTCCGCTTCCAACCTCTCTTTGACGACCTCGATATCGTTTCCCACACCGGCTTTCATGATTTCCCAATATCTTTCGGAACGTTTCTGGGCCTCCAGGATTCTCTCCATTTCCTGTTCCTCCCACAGTGCCTCCTGCTCGGCCTGTAGTTCTTCCTGCCGCCTCCGTTCCGCTTCCAGCTTTACCAACTCTTCCACCAGTGCTTTCTCGTCATTTTTATTGATTCCGTTGATTGTTTTTAAAATACCCGAATGTACATAGTATTCAATTTGTATCGTCTCCCGGTGCTCCTGCATCCAAACCACATAATTCCAAATCTCCGGAGACTCATAGGAAGCAAACAATCTGCCGGCTTCCGTCTCCAACCTTACATAATAAGAAGTGTGATATCTGCCGCTACTGTTTCTTCCGCCACTTACATAATATTCCGACCGAAACGGCGTAACCTTCTCCACCGGCAGATTCTCTACCTTCGTTTCGCCGGTGAGAGCATCCTTTAATATACTCGCCTTATACGCGAATTTGGACGGTGTTTCTCCGTCAATCAGAACAGCCTTATAATCATCCTTCACCGGAAACAAATTCGACACCACAATCCACACACCGGCTATCAAAAAGAAAATCTTAAGTATTCCCTTTGATTCTTCTCTCCCGCCTTCTTTCCGAAGGGAAAACAACACCCCCGCCAGTACCAGAAACAACAGAACGGCAATTCTTAACGAATCATCATATAACACCGACAGAAAATAAAAAAAGGGATGTCCGATTTCCGGAAATACATTCATAAAAACATATCCGATACACAACCACACGATAATCGCCAAAATTGCGATTGCCCATTCCTTAAGTTTTTTCTTTTTTCTCCCGCATCCTTTGTTCCCCTCTTTCGTTATACTCTCTTTTATTATAGCAAAAACGCCGCAAAGTTCAATGAGAACTTTACGACGCTTTGCATGGAGAACATCAGACCTTCTATCCGGTCATTGAATTTATCAAACTTTCTTACAAACTACTCCGTTTTACCGCGGCATACATCCAATTCTTCTTGCATCTTCGCCATGGTCTTCTTATCCAGGTTGTAAATCACCGCAAGACCGATAAACTGCATAATCGCACTGAACATATACAAGCCTGCAACAAGCCAGCACATGTTGTACGCAGTGGAGGCGGACTGTGCACCGACACCCAGCTTGGAGTTATATCCTAAGGCACCCATTAACAGGAGTACCACAGAAGGTCCCACGCCCTGTGCCAGCTTACGGAAGAAGGAGTGCAGGGAATATACCGTACCCTCTTCTCTCTTTCCGGTCTTCCACTCATTGTAGTCGATAGCATCTGCCATCAGTGCCCAGGATACACAGGTGTAAATACCCATACCGAGACCAAACACACTGAGAGCTACCATATAAATTACAAGTGCAATCATCTTGTTCGGTATCAGCGGGAATACAAACATCAGCACACCGCCGAAGAGAGACACCACGGTACCTGCAACGGAAGCTTCTTTTTTACCCCACTTTCCGACAATCTTTTTAATAAACGGCATGAAGATTAACATCGGCAAGAATCCGATTAACTGTACCACACCGGACAGTTTTGCCATACCGAAGTAAATAGCAAACATAATGGATGTTGCCGTCATGGCGGACTGCATACCGAGAAACATTCCCATGGCAGCTAAGGTTGCACCGACTGCCGGACGGTTCTTCATGAAGTTACCGAAGGCCTTGATTACATTGAACTTCTCGGTCTCGTTGGTCTTTACCGTATTCTCATCTACACGGATGGTAATCTTCTTAATCATAAACAGGAATGCGATAAAACCGAGCACGCCCATCAAAAGTGCCGCAACAAACACTCTTTCACCGATTAAATTCTGTACCTGTTCCCCGGTTTCTTCATTAATCACCGGCTTTCCGTTTTCGTCTACTACCTTTTCCCAGATAATCATCGGAAGGATAATATTCGGAAGAAGGTTACCGAACATGGAACCGATACTACGCCAGGTAGACAGCTGCGCTCTTTCTCCCGGATCCTCGGTTACCAACGAAAGCATGGAACCGTACGGAACGTTTGCGATGGTATAGCAGGCATCCCAAACGATATAACCAAGAATAAATACAACCGCCTTAATAAACACCGATGCATTCGGCACCGGAATAAATACCAGCGCTCCCGCCACCAGAAGTCCGATGGCACCGATTAAGATATAAGTCTTAAACTTACCCAGCTTGTACTTTCTTCTGTCCGCATCAATCATGGAGCCGATTAACGGGTCATTGATTGCATCCCAAATCTGCACAGCCAATAACAGCGCCGAAAGCAATCCGGTCTCCATCATCATGAATACCAACCAGAAGGTCTGTACCGTACCCTTCAATGAAAAGCTCATGTTACAGCCGAAATCACCGGCAGCATATGCCACCTTGTCTCTCATACCGAATTTTCTCTTCGTATCCATAGTATTGCCTCCCTCTTGTATTTTGGTGGGGCGGGCATGCCCCCGGGTCTTATGGTTGCATCTTTCCTATGTCTTACTTTTTCTTTATCTTGTTCAACTTCTTATTAAACTTTAACATTTCATCCTTAGTAAGCGGCTTTGCTCCCATCGTTCCCATCATGGAAAGAAGACGCTTTACGGTAAAACCTCCGAGGAAGCTCATCAAATCCTTACTCTGCATCATGGATCCCGCATCCACCATGGTCTTCTTGCCCTTCATGGCTTTCTTCATAAGACCGATGAATAAGAGTTTTCCCTTTATTGTCGCAAGCACCTCCGATGCCTTATCGTTAATAGAATAGTAGCCTTCCGGTGCGGTAATCTCAAACCAGTTTAATACATCACCGGTTTCTGTCATACGGTACGCATCGTTAAACTTGTCTACCTTCACAATCTTAGAAGTATCTTCACACTTTCCTGCCTTTGCCACAAGCTCCGTCTCCCCCGCATTCGGTACGTCGAAGTAGAAGAAGTGAATGTCACCGGTCTGCTTGCCGAGGCTCTTACCGTTTGCAAAAAGTTCAACCTCCGGCTGATTGGAATATACCGTTACCTTCGTCACATCCTCTACACGATCCACATAACGCTTTCCGCAAATGTGTACGAACGGCTCATCGGACAGCCAGGCCTTGTAGGCATAGAAAGAATCCTTCTTGTAGGTTCTGTCAAAGTTCATGAGACCCTTATGGTTCATACCGTCTTCGCCGCCCTCCGCTCTGCCGTCGGCCGCAAAGTCAAACATATTCCAAACGTGGGTCGCCCAAAGATACTTTCTTGTAAATAACTGCTTAATCAGTTCCTCGTGGTAGTATGCCTGATACTCCTCGGAATAGTCCCCCTGCTCCGGATTAGAGTTGTGCCAGTCAAGCGCTTCACAGCCGTACTCGCTCATTCCAACCGGAAGCTCCGGATATGCCGCATGGAACTTATCCATCCACGGGCCGTTCATGGAAGTATCTCCGCCGTACCAACCGAAGTAATGGTTCCAGGATACCGTATCCGGAATCTTTACATACTCACAATCAATCGGACACATGGAAACAATGGCCATGGTAGTCAGTCTGGTCTTATCCCAATCATGACACAAATCATTCAAAATACGATGATTTTCTATCAAATCCGGGTCGTCCGCACCCTTCATGGAAATTTCGTTAGAAAGTCCCCATACGAAAATGGACGGATGATTGTAATTCTGGGCCAAAAGCTCCTTCATTTGAGAAATCGTATTCTCCCTGCCCTTTGGCATATGGTTTGAAATATACGGAATCTCCGCCCAAAGCACAAAGCCCATCTCATCACACAAATCGTAGAAATACTGCGCATGCTGATAATGTGCCAGACGAATGGTGGTTGCACCCACCTCGTAAATCAGCTCCGCATCCTCCTTGTGATGTTCCGGTAAAAGCGCATTACCGATGTCCTTTCTGTCCTGATGACGGGATACACCGCGAAGCGGATACTCCTTCCCGTTTAAGATAAATCCTCTCTCCGGGTCAATGGAGAAGCTACGGCAACCGAAGCGTACGGTTCTGGCATCCAGCTTTGAGCTTCCGTCGGTAAGCGTCGCCTCCAGGGTATAGAGGAACGGGTCCTTTCGACCGTTCCAAAGGTGGGCATTTTCAATCACAAACTCTGCCTTGCCTTCCTTTGCGGAAACCTCCGTCTCACAGACAACCGTGTCTTTATCCTTAATCACATACTTTACGGTCTCTCCGCCGGAAAGTCCGGTAAAGTAACCGATGACCTCTACCTTTGCGTTAGAACCGTCCATCACCGGAGTCACCTGAATACCCGGGCCTCCGAAGAAATCCAAATCAAAGTGGGCCTTCGGTACACAGATAATATTTACATCACGGTAAATACCACCATAGAAGGTAAAGTCCGCCATCTGCGGGTATACTCTGTCGTTCGGTGCATTGTCCACCGCTACCACAATCTCATTTTCATCCTTCAGGAAATCCGTAATATCGGCACGGAAGGTAGAATAGCCGCCGTCGTGATGCACTGCAAGCGTACCGTTTACATACACATCCGCAGAAGAATTCGCTCCCTCAAATTCGATATATACCCGGTCCGCGCCCTTGCAATCCGCAAGTTCCAATTTCTTTGTATAATAACAGGTGCCACGGTAATAATCATTGCCGCCGTCCTGTCCGTCTTTTGCATTCCAGGTATGCGGTAAATCCACCGCTTCCCATGAGGAAATATTTAATGCAGTATGAGAACCTGAAACCAATTCCACATCCTTTGTAAACAACCAGCCGTCGTTCCAATTAAACTTCATTTATCGTGTCCTCCTTATTGTAATTTACAAATTTCTTTTCTACTGACTTTATTCTATCGTAACCCAAACCTTTTAACTTGTATTATTTTTGTTTTAGTTGTATAATATTTGCATAAAATCCATATGACTACAGGAGAAGAAAGGAGCATCATGGAAAATATCACTTCAAAACTTACAAAATGCAATGAATTATTACAAAATGTACTACACTCCGCCTTTCAAATACCGGTTATCCTATTTACTCCGCCCTATACGGACATCAAAAAAATCGATTTAGGGCTTCGTGCCATGGTCTGGAACGATTATACCAGTGAACAACAAAATATCTCCTTTGGTAACAGTCCGGTCGGATATCGTCTTATTATCGTAAAGAGTAATCTGGGCTTTTACAATATTCTGGCTTTGTTAGAAGCAAAAGAACAGCCCGACTTTCTTTCCATCGGACCCTTCCGTGACGAAGAACTCTCCGCCAATTATTTTACACAAATTTTAAGAGATTCACGCATCTCTCCCTCTGAAATACAACCGCTGAAATCGATCTACGAACAAATGCCCTTTGCCCATCCGGATTCGGTTAGTGCAGTGGTCAGGCATATCCTCTCGGTCTATTATCCGGAATTTGCCGACGTGTCACCTGTATTGATGCAGTACGCAGACCAAAAGCGGGACATTGACATCAACAAAGAACTTTTGGATGCCTATACTGTGGAACACGCCAAAGATTACCAAAACTCCCTGCTCAACTTTTTACAGGCAGTAAAAACCGGTGACACACCCGTCGCACAACAGGCTCTACATTCCTTTTTAAACGATGCCCGCTTTGTCCACGACAATTCCATGCGCGAATTCCGCTGGTTGCTTCACAGTCTGAATAACTATTGCCATGCGGAGCTTCTGACCACAGATATTCATCCGTACCACATTATTAAGCAGATGATTTCCACCCGGACAAAAATCGACTCGTTAACTACCATGGCAAAACTGGAACAAATGCCGGGCGAAATTTGCCACAAATACTGTCTGTTGGTAAAAAACTACGCTAATCCAAACTATTCCAAACAGACAAAGGATATCATCGATTACATCCGGCTTCACCTGGAAGAAGAGCTATCTTTATCCTATTTAGCGGACTACTTTCGCAAAAACGCATCCACACTGTCCTATTCTTTCAGCAAAGAAACCGGTAACAATCTGACCCAATATATTCAGCAGGAAAGGATCAGAGAAGCCCTCCGGTTATTTAACACCACCGACTTCTCTGTTTCCGATGTTGCCATTATGGTGGGCTATCAGGACTTTTCCTATTTTTCCAAGATTTTTTCAAAACAGGTAGGTATGAGTCCGAGGGAGTATAAAAGAAAAGGCAAGGCATAAAAGTAGGGCTGCGCATTCATTCTGCGACAGCCCCACTCACCTTTGCTCTACTTATAAGAGGAAAACTTTCCAACTATTTTCTTAATGGAAACCGCATTTTCCTTATTCTGTCCTACAATAACCGACATCTCCTCGGTTGTCCTTGTAGTCTGGGTGGCCTTGGCCAACACATCTTCACTGCGAACGTTTCCTCCATCCGGTACATTCTGTACTCCCGCAATCTGATTGTGAATTTCCGATACTGCATTTACAAACACATTGGAGGCCTGGTCGATTTCCGCAATGGTTGCCTGAATATCCTTAATGGAATCATAGTAATCATTGGTAGATGTAACAAGCGTCTCAAACTGGGACTGAATATCGTTCTTCAGGAAGAAAATTACATCGTTTACGCACGTTTGTACCTTACCGATATTGTTCTTGGTCTCGTTACAAATTGCCTGAATCTCCGTTGCGGTACGAGAAGAACTGGTTGCGAGATTACCGATTTCTCCGGCAACTACCGCAAAGCCCTTTCCTGCCTCTCCAGCTCTTGCCGCCTCGATGGATGCATTTAAAGACAACAAATTGGTCTGCTCCGTAATATCCAGAATCTGCTTTGCCATATCATCAATCCGCATAAGTGATTCCAAATTCTTTAATGCCTCTTCGATTGCCGCCTGATTCTCCGAAATCTGCCCCTTGGTTCTGGTCAAAGAAGCATTTGCAATTCCCTGCAATTCACTTACTTTACGTAACAAAGCATCACTGTTTTCTTTTCCTTCATGGATTTTACCTTCCACCTGGGATACCACTCCCGCAATTTCAGCCACCTCATCATCCACATGGGTAATGGTATCCGCAATCGTCTCAGCATGCTCCGCAAACTTCGTGGTAGCTATGGAATTCTCCGAAACACAATGCAAAAGAACCTCGGAGGAATCTGTCATCTTTACCGCAGATTCATTTAGGGAATCGGAACAAAATTCCAACGTCTGTACCATATCCCGGAGGGAATCATACAAGGAATCCAATGCCGTGGCAATCTGCCCGATTTCACCCTTTTTATTCAAATATCCGTCCAGCTTGCTATCCTTTTCCAAATTCAGCTTACTCAAACGGGTAATGGAGTTTTCCACATCTTTTAACGGTTTCGTACTGATACGAATCAGCACAAAGGAAATTGCACAAATAATCACAATAAAAACAATACAGGTTAATCCCAACGTTCCTACGCTCTTATTTGCCACTGCAAAAATATTATCCTCACTGTCATAAGACACTACCGCCCAGCCGTGCTCCGGGATATACTCATAGCATGCGATGGAGTTACCCATCTCGCCATCCTTATATTCCAGGGAACCGTTGGTCTTACTCGTATCCGCCTTAATCTTAGAGATAACCTCCAGTAACATTGTGTCTGTAATTTCCTTCGTCATCAAGGCTTCATCTTCACAGAAAATATAGGTACCGGTTTCCACATTAATCATGCAATACCGGTTTGTACTCTCGGTTCCTGCCTTTAAAGAATTCAGTAGCGTCTCCAATCCTTCGAAGAAAGCTCCGCCCCCCACGTAACCAACCATAGTTGTTCCATCTTCGTCATAAACCGGGCAATACATAGAAACCATCAAACGTCCTGTAGCCGGAGAAACAATCATGCCTGCATTGTATAAACGCTCCGATGTTTCAAGCTCATGGAGTAACTGCTGTAACGGCTCTCCGGTTCTGGTTATCAACCCCACCGTTGCCGGATTGGAATGCGTAATAATATGCGTATCCAATTCCGCCAAATAGAGTCCTTCCCATTGTTCCAATCCCGCATAAAACTCCTCTGTATAAGCCTGCGCTACTTTTCTCTTATACTCATTCTCCGGACTCTTCAAATAATCTCGAACAGCAGTCGCCTTACCGAATCCGATGAGCAAATCCTCCTGATGAGTAATAAACTCCTCAATCAACTCCGTCTGTGCATGTAACGACGAAGACATCTGATTTAACTCCGCTTCCTTTGTCATGTTGTTCAAACTGGTACTTGAAATAATGAGTAACATAGCAATACACACCACTACTACAATACCGATCAAACAAGTCAATGTCGTACTCATCTTTCTGTTCTTCATAGGCGTTCTCCTCTTCTTTTATAAGAAAATGTAAGATTATATAGCTATATTAATAGTATCTGATTTATTTGAATTTGTCAACATTTTTTAAAATATTGTGTTTTTTTCTGAGCATTTTATCCCGTACATGCAATTACGCAAAGAACTCCCCGAAAACAAACCTATTTGTCACCGGGGAGTTCCTGTAAAATCAACCCACTATTCTTTTTGAAAGCTCCGAAACAACTTCTTTATACGATACGAAGTTCGTCAAACACCTTCACTAACCACTCCGTCATCTTTTTATTAGTTTCGTAAGTTTGTGCAAACTTTTCCTGTCCCGCAAACCAAGCAAGAGCCAGCAACTGGTTGGAAATCACCACATACGGAAGGGCCCGCTTTTCTTCCTCTGTCAACCTTACTACATCATCGTACCCGTATACGATGTTTTTGTAAATCTGAATCCATTTGGCAAGCTTGTCGTCATTTCCTTTCTCAAAGCTTTCGGATAAAATTGCGGTTGCGGCATAGCACGGGTCAAAAATACGGACATTGTTCTCGCTAAGTTCAAAATCAATGAAGCCCCACTTATCCCCGGAAAGAATAATATTACCCGGATTCGGATCTCTGTGAATCACCTGCTTCGGAAGTGCATCGTAAAGCTTTCCGAATTCACGCTCATACTCCGCAAATACCTTTTCTGCTCCGTTAAACTTGCCTGTAAGCTGCGGAATCGCCCAGCCGGTCACTCTTTCGTAGATATTTACCTCTTCTACCAGTGCCTCCACATTAGCCAATGCCAAGCTTAACTGACCGATGACCTCACCTACAAAGCGTGCTTGTTCCGCAGAAGCATCTTCGTACATTGCCTTTGGCTTCATCTGCTGTCCCGCCAGACGCTTGGTCAGACAGAAGTACAACTCTCCGTCTGCCACATACTCTTCTCCGGATGCGGTTATTACCGGAGTAGCTGCATGTAACCCTACGTTTTCCAATGCCTTGGATATCGTAATATGACTCTTTAACTTACCTAAGTTCGCGGAAAACTTCAGTACATACTCATCTCCTACGTAATAAGCTGACTCGTTCCGGTTGCCGGTGCCTTCGTAGTAAATATCGGAAACGCCTTCCTTCTCCATTCCCCAGTTTCTTAAAATCTCTGTTGCTTTCTTATGTGAGACCATAACATGTTCCTCCTTAAAAATATTGATTCGATAAGGCTTCTTCGCCTTATACTTTGTAAGATACTGTGTAGGTGTACATCCAAACTCGCGAACAAATGCCTTGTAAAAGCCTCCATGGGTTTCAAAGCCGTACTGCAGTGCAACATCAATCATCTTTGACCCCAGGCTGATTTCATAAATCGCATTGAGAAGCCTTCTACGCAACACATACTGCATCACCGGCAATCCCACTGCCGTCTGAAACACCCTATAGTAATGAAACAAAGAATAACCGGCTCTGTCACTTAACTCCTGCGCCGAAAGCTCCGTCTTTAAACTGTCCTCAATGTAATCGATACTGTCCTGAATAATTCTTTTGTACACGCTAACACCTCCTTTAAGGTTTAATTTGTAGCTACAGTCTTATCATAGCAAATATTTTTAAGAAAACCTTTCCGCTTTTGGCATGATGTCTTTCTATCTACTTATAAAAAAACGGACACCGTATTATCAACAGTGCCCGCTCGCATTTCTTTATCCTAACACCTTTACTAAAATCATCACGCCGATACTAAAAACAGTAAAGAATACTCCTATTGTCAGTTCCATACCGTTTAATCGGATATCCTCTCCTTCTTCTCTGAAACAGCGCGGATGGTCAGGATTAATATATAGCTCGTAAACAGCACCCTCCTCGGCTTCACAATATCGTGTGAAGGTATTGTGACTGACTTCGTATTTTCTTCCCCTATAGTAAAAGCGGAATACCGGACACATCAGATACCTCATATGCTTTCCCACATCATCAAAATCCGTCGTCTGGGAACGTCTCCTCTTAACTGAAATACAGGTTGCCTTCACCGGCTGTGTACAATTCTGATTTCTGCGGTTTCTGACAAGAGCATTGCAAAAACACAAAATCCCTACAACTAAAAAACCGCTCAATGCAATGTACGGAATCAACTCCTTAAACTTTTCCTGCAGAGCTTCACCTCCATACTGCATAATCAGTCCTCCGCACAATGTCGCTGCACCGGCATAAAGAAAAATAAGAAAAATCGGTTTAAAGTCCCTATTCTTCAGACCATTTACCAACGCAACAAGACCAAACACAAAAAAATACTGCCCGATTACCGCTAATGCCAACCAGCCACTGGTTCTTGCACACAACAAAAACGCGACAATCGATGCAAAAAACCATATTGCAAAAACAATTCCCAATATAATTTCACCTACTGTGTATTCTCTTTTGTCCATAATATCCCCCTTATACTAATTAATAAATATGATGAAGTTATTATAACACATTCTTCCGATATACGCCATAAAAACAAGTCCATCACGAGCAACGAGCCTACGAGCTCGCAGCAAAGCTGCTCGCGCGCGGCAGTCGCCGCGCTACGAAAGTAGCTCCTAACGCTTTTCGCCGAACGCCTCGAGAATGCTTACGCATTCCCTCGATCGCGGGCATTTCATAAATGCCCGCAAACACGCAAAAACAGCCACTTACATGCAAGCATGCAGTGGCTGTTTATATCGTGTTTCAGTCGTTCAGCTCAAAGCTTTCGCGCAATTACTCGATGATGGTTGCAACACGGCCGGAACCTACGGTTCTACCACCCTCACGGATAGCGAAGGTAAGACCCTGCTCCATAGCGATCGGGTGAATGAGCTCGATGGTCATCTCGATGTTATCGCCCGGCATACACATCTCAACGCCGTCCGGAAGATTTACAACACCGGTAACGTCGGTGGTTCTGAAGTAGAACTGCGGTCTGTAGTTACCGAAGAACGGAGTATGACGGCCGCCTTCTTCCTTGGTCAATACGTATACCTGAGCGGTAAACTTCTTGTGGCAGGTAACAGTACCCGGCTTACAAAGAACCTGACCTCTAACGATATCGGTTCTCTGAACACCACGAAGAAGCGCACCGATGTTATCACCAGCCTGAGCCTCATCAAGGAGCTTACGGAACATCTCGATACCGGTTACAACGGTCTTTCTGTTCTCTTCCTTAACACCTACGATTTCAACTTCGTCGTTCAAGTGAAGAACACCACGCTCAACACGACCGGTTGCTACAGTACCACGACCGGTAATGGTGAATACGTCCTCGACCGGCATAAGGAACGGCTTATCGGTATCTCTTTCCGGATCCGGAATATACTCATCAATGGTATCGAAGAGCTCAAGAATCTTGTCGCCCCACTCACCGCTCGGATCTTCAAGAGCCTTTAATGCGGAACCCTTAACGATCGGACAATCATTGAACTCGTACTCTTCAAGTACTTCGGTGATTTCCATCTCAACGAGCTCAAGAAGCTCTTCGTCATCAACCATATCACACTTGTTCATGAATACAACGATATACGGTACACCTACCTGACGGGAAAGAAGGATGTGCTCCTTGGTCTGAGCCATTACACCGTCGGTTGCTGCTACTACGAGGATAGCACCATCCATCTGTGCAGCACCGGTGATCATGTTCTTAACGTAGTCGGCATGACCTGGGCAGTCAACGTGTGCGTAGTGACGCTTCTTGGACTCGTACTCAACGTGAGCGGTAGAAATGGTGATACCTCTTTCTCTTTCTTCCGGAGCCTTATCGATGTTCTCGAATGCTACTGCCTCACCGGTACCAAGTCTCTCATGAAGGGTCTTGGTGATTGCTGCGGTCAAAGTGGTCTTACCATGGTCAACGTGACCGATGGTACCAATGTTACAATGCGGTTTGCTTCTTTCGAATTTAGCCTTAGCCATTTTTAAATTCCTCCTTAAAATTTGCCCTATGGGCTTCTTATTATTTCGTTATAGCAGTTGGCCTGCCTATGGGCAGACCGACTGCCTCATATGCCCTATTATATTTCAAATTTGAAATATTTTCAAGCACAATTTCATAAAGTTAAGAAAAAATATTTTACTTACCGTTCTTTGCTGCAAGAACCTTATCCTGTACGCTCTTCGGCACCTGCTCGTAGGTGGAGAAGAACATGGAGTAAGCACCACGACCCTGGGTCTTGGAACGAAGGGTGGTGGAGTAACCGAACATCTCAGCGAGCGGAACGAACGCACGAATTAACTTCGTACCGTTGATGTCCTCGGAGCCTTCGATACGACCACGACGGGAGCTGATATCACCGATAACATCACCCATGTAATCTTCCGGAACGGTAACTTCTACTCTCATGATCGGCTCTAAGAGTACCGGAGCTGCCTTCTGCATAGCTTCCTTGAATGCCATGGAACCGGAAATCTTGAACGCCATTTCGTTGGAGTCTACTTCGTGGTAAGAACCATCGTAGCAGTTTGCCTTAACGCCGAGAACCGGGAATCCACCAAGGATACCACACTTCATAGCTTCTTCAATACCAGCCTGAACAGCCGGGATATATTCCTTCGGAATTGCACCGCCGACAACCGTGTTCTCGAACTCGAAGGTCTTCTCGCCGTTTACGTCCATCGGGGAGAAAATAACCTTACAGTGTCCGTACTGACCACGACCACCGGACTGCTTTGCATACTTGGAATCGATATTAACTTCCTTCGTAATACCTTCCTTATATGCTACCTGCGGAGCACCAACGTTTGCTTCAACGTGGAACTCTCTTAACAGACGGTCAACGATAATTTCAAGGTGAAGCTCACCCATACCTGCGATAATCGTCTGTCCGGTCTCCTCATTGGTGGATACACGGAAGGTCGGATCTTCTTCAGCAAGCTTTGCAAGTGCTTCGCCCATCTTGTCCTGACCAGCCTTGGTCTTCGGCTCGATAGCAATATCGATAACCGGTTCCGGGAACTCCATGGACTCAAGGATTACCGGGAACTTTTCATCACAGATGGTATCACCGGTAGTAGTAAACTTGAAGCCTACTGCTGCAGCGATATCACCGGAGTAAACCTTTTCAAGGTCTTCTCTCTTATTAGCGTGCATCTGGAGAATACGTCCTACACGCTCCTTCTTATTCTTCGTAGCATTCAGTACGTAAGAACCAGCGTTCATCGTACCGGAGTATACACGGAAGAATGCTAACTTACCAACAAACGGGTCAGCCATGATCTTGAATGCAAGTGCTGCAAACGGCTCATCATCGGAAGACTTTCTGGTAACTTCGTTACCGTCTTCATCTACACCCTTGATGTCCGGTACGTCGGTCGGAGCCGGCAAGTACTCTAAAACCGCATCAAGAAGCTTCTGAACACCCTTATTTCTGTATGCGGAACCACAGCAAACCGGAATGGTCTGACAGTTGATGGTTGCATTTCTGAGCGCCTTCTTTAACTGTGCCATGGACGGCTCGTTACCCTCAAGATACATCTCAAGGAGCTCATCATCGGTCTCACAGATTTTCTCAATTAACTCTGCACGATACAACTCTGCATCGTCCTTCATGTCAGCCGGAACGTCGGTAACATC
>JAFYMC010000023.1 GCA_017556805.1 Lachnospiraceae bacterium
ACGGATGTTATCGGTCCAGTTAAAGTAGGTCTTTTCCATACGCTCCGGAACAAGGGTAATTTCCTTATTCTTAACCGCCTCAACCGCCGGCTTAATGAGCTCATCCATCTTTACGAACCACTGCTGCTTGATTAACGGCTCAACGGTGGTCTTACAACGGTCGTGGGTACCTACGTTATGAGAATAATCCTCGATGCGAACCAAAAGTCCCATCTCGTCTAATTCTTTTACAATCTGCTTTCTTGCCTCGTAACGATCCATGCCTGCAAACTTGCCGCCTGCTGCATTGATGGTTGCGTCATCATTCATGATATTGATTTCCGGTAAGTTGTGACGCTTTCCTACCTCGAAGTCGTTCGGGTCATGTGCCGGAGTAATCTTAACCACACCGGTACCGAAATCCATCTCTACATAATCATCCGCAATAATCGGAACCTCACGGTCTACAAACGGAATCTTTACGGTCTTACCGATTAAATGGGTATAACGCTCATCGTTCGGATTTACCGCAACAGCGGTATCACCGAGCATGGTCTCCGGACGGGTGGTAGCGAACTCCAAGAACTCGTCGGTACCTACTACCGGATACTTAATATGCCAGAAATGGCCTGCCTGCTCTTCATACTCAACCTCAGCATCGGAAATGGAGGTCTTACAAATCGGACACCAGTTTACGATACGGGAGCCCTTATAAATCATCTTCTTCTCGTAAAGCTTTACGAATACTTCCTCAACAGCCTTGTTACAGCCCTCGTCCATGGTGAAGCGCTCTCTGTCCCAGTCACAGGAGGAACCGAGCTTCTTAAGCTGGCTGATAATACGTCCGCCGTACTCCTTCTTCCACTCCCAAGCACGCTCTAAAAATCCTTCACGGCCAAGGTCTCTCTTATCGATACCTTCCTTCTTCATCTGCTCGATAATCTTAACCTCGGTAGCGATACTTGCATGGTCGGTACCCGGCTGCCACAGTGCGTTGTAGCCCTGCATTCTCTTATAACGGATTAAAATATCCTGCATGGTGTTATCCAATGCATGTCCCATGTGAAGCTGACCGGTAATGTTTGGCGGCGGAATCACAATGGTAAACGGCTTCTTGGTCTCATCCGGCTCGGCATGGAAATACTTCTTATCCAGCCACTTTGCATACAATCTGTCCTCTATGTCCTTCGGATCATAGGTCTTTGCTAATTCTTTCTGCATACGATTTCCTCCTTGTAAAAAAATAACGGCTAATTCTCCCTATAAGGACGAATTAACCGTGGTACCACCTTACTTCGCAACAAACTTACGTTGCCTCTTTGTCTGTAACGGGACCTCCCGGTAGTCTCTACTGCGAACCATTTCCGTCTTCCCGGAAACGTTCCTTCAAAACTACTGCTCCGAAGCTACCTTCCACAAGCAAACCTTTACAGGACCTTTCAGCCGGTGAGTCCCGCTCTCTTTCAAGATGACTTATGTACTCCTCTTCTTCCGCGCATTTTTCTGATATGAGTTTATCTTAATCGATGATTTTTAAAAAGTCAAGTACATTTTGAATTCCCGCTTTTGTTTTTCAATTTCAACGATATAGGAATTAAGTCCCAAACTTTTACAAAACTATTGTATTTTTTTTGAATTGATATTATAATTATGATGATTTAAATTCGTTTTATTTGCAAACAGAGAGACAAAGGAATGTTGACAGCCAATGCGAGGGGCTACGGTATGCGTTTTACGAACGGATTTTCAAAAAAACAAGGGGCTCACTTAGACAATTTAACAGGAATTTATAATCAACAGACTTTTTTCGAATGCACCGCAAACCTTTTGTCGGAGCATCCGGAGGAGTCTTTTTGTCTTATTTACTGGAATATTCGTAAATTCCGGACCACCAATGACTTATTCGGTTGGGAGGCCGGCGATAAAATTCTGATTCACTGGGCCAACACCTTACGTGAGATTCTGCATGACGAGCTGGCAGTTTACGGTCGACTGAATCATGACAATTTCGTCTGTTGCGTTACGGAAGACTTTTTGGAGCACAGCGACTGGACAAAGCTGGGAGAGATTACTTATTCCACCGGCGAAGCGGAGTATTCCTTCTATTCCTGCTGCGGTCTTTACCGGATTACGGATCGTGCTCTTCCCCTTTCCACTATGATTGACAAAGCCCGGGCGGCCATGGAGACCATAAAGAGCAATTACATGACGCTTTACGCCTGGTACGATGAAAGCATGTGGACTTCCCTTTTGGAAGAACAACGCATGAATACCGAATTTAAAACCGCCATTGCGGAAAAACAGTTTAAAGTATATTATCAGCCGATTTGCCGTTCCAGCGACGGACTGATTACCAGTGCCGAAGCGCTCATCCGCTGGCAGCATCCCACCAAAGGCATGGTATCTCCGGGTTCCTTTATTCCTTTATTCGAAAAGAACGGCTTTATCAGCGTACTGGACCGGTATGTCTGGGATGAAGTATGTGCCATGCAACAGTCGCGTTTGGATCAGGGACTGGCTACCGTTCCGGTTTCCGTCAATGTATCCCGGGTAGAGTTTTACAATCCTACACTTTGTGAGGATATCCGTGACATTGCAAAAAAGCACAATGTTTCCCCTGATTTAATAAAGATCGAAATTACGGAAAGCGCCTATGCCGCCAACCCCGTTCAGGTAATGGACGCGGTGAAAAAGCTCCACCAGTACGGTTTTACCGTATTAATGGACGATTTCGGCAGCGGGTACTCTTCCCTCAACATGTTAAAGGATTTACCGATTGATGTTTTAAAAATCGATATGCGTTTTCTGGATGATTTGGACAAAGACCAGAAGGCTGCCATTGTTTTGGAATCCATTATCCGTCTGGCTAAATGGATGAAACTCAGCGTTGTTTCGGAAGGCGTAGAAACAAAGAAAGAATGGGAATATTTACGCAGTGTGGAATGTGACTCGGTACAGGGCTATTATTTCTATAAGCCGATGCCACAGGACGAATTCATGGGCCTTTTGGACAAATCCGCAGCCACAAGTACCACCCTGCTCTTCCACGCCTGCCCGGAGGACGACGATACCATTCTGGATATGTTCAACCACACCAATACCGCAGAGAGCCTGCTGTTCTACAGTATGCTGGGCGGCATGGGACTGTTAGAGGTATGTGAAGAAAATGTAGAACTGATTCGTGCTAACAAAGGCTTTTACGAAGCCCTCTACGGCTCCTCCGCATATGAACACCGGATTCTGAACATTCCTTTCGCAGAACCGGAGCGCAGCCTTATTTTAGAACAATGCAATATTGCCAAGGAAGATGCCAAAGTGTCACAATTCCGGTTACATCATAAGTTAGAAGACGGCTCCTACGTCTGGCTTTCGGTGAAGTTACGCTTAATCGGCGCCAATGCCCGTCGCTCCCGCTTCCTTGTCGCGGTTGACAATATCAACGAGCAAATTCGTCTGGAGCAAGAACGTTACCTGAATAATTACAGCTCCGTTTTGTTAAAGCTGTATGACCGGGTTTATCATTTGGACTATTCCAGTGACTCCATTGAATTGCTTCACTCCTCCGGAAATGATTTCATCAAGCCGCAAACCCGGTATTCCTTTTCCACCTTTTTCCAGGCGCTCGCAAAGGTTACCGCTCCGGAGCATCTGAAAAAGCTGGAAATCATTAAAAATAAAGCGCTGTTGGATGCAACCCTTGAAAAAGAGCATACCAACTGCCTGACCATACATTATGACGTTACTTCCAATAACAGCGATACGGACACCTTCGCACATTTCTTCAAAGCGGACCTTCCGGACGGCAGTGAGCGTTATATTTGTTGTGTCAAAAAAAATGTATAAATTATCCTCCTTTTTCCCTATCGCAAAACGGTGCCGAGATAGTTTCTATCCCGGCACCGTTTGTCTCTGCAATCCTCTACGACTCCGTATTCCGAAGCCGTGTTTTCTCATCGGCACTCTTCTAAAATCAACACCCAATCCTGTCCCTTCCCGCTCCCCGGCGGTACAATAAGTGTCTTTTCTCCCGGTTTGAATATCCCGAACAACGTCTCTTCTCCGTTTCGAGGGTTAAACCATATCCCCTTCACACATTTTGCTCCGGCAAATAACGCCAGGTCTACCGTAAAGGGCATCCCTAACGGTGAATACACATAGGCATAACCGCTTCCTTTTGCCGCTGTCATATGTCCCATTCCCGCAAAGTTTTCCGTTAGCAGTTCCGGTGCCGGACCAAACGGCGCATAGGTTCTCTTCAGGCGAAGCTCCTTTACCCACTTCATCTGTTCGGCTCCCTCATGCGTCAATGCCTGTTCCCAGGTATACGGGAAATAATCCGAGGCCGTTCGTGTCATGCTCCATATGCTGTGATTCCCATAGGTATGCCCACAGGCTCCCGAAAGCACCGCCCAATAGGCATTCTGACGCACATCCGCCGCATCCCAGAAATAACCGATGGAAGCATCAAAGCAGGCCGGATGGTCTTCATAGCGGGGTTCAGAGTCCAAGAACGGCTTCTCCGAAGCTGCTGTCATCTTTTGCATCACCTGTTCAATCTCATAGCAGCGGTCTGTCGTGTGACCGGTCTGAGCCGTATGAAAATCCATATAGGCCGCATCAACAAGAAAATCTGTGGAATCTTGTGCCCCCGGCGGATGGAATGTAATCAAATGCTGCGTATCTTCCGAACGAATTCCTGCTGCCATGGCATCGATAATCCTCCGATGATTCTCTTCCAGCTTCCGGTCTCCGCCTAACATCCAGATAATATTCCAATGTTCCTTATATCGATTTGCAATCCATTTTCCGTATCGATACGCATTTTCTTCCTGAAAAACCACCGGTCCCTTGCCCCAGCATAAATGAAACTTATCTCCCCAGGTAGGTAACATCACCACAAACAGCTCATGCTTTGCCGCCGTTTCTACCGCAAAGTCCACGTGATCCCAATAAGAATACTCACCTACCGTATCCGGCCGATCCGGGTCCGGCACTCCGTCGGTCATACAAAGCGGCAACCGTCCGTAAGCATTAGGCGTTGACAGACCTTCACATTCCGCCAGTGCCACCGCCTGTACCGCCGTAAACCCCTGTCGCTTCCGTTCCGCGAAATAACGCTCTGTTTCCTCTCTGTTTAAGGCATGAAATAACTCCCACGCCGTATCTCCCTGATAGAAAAACGGTTCTCCGTTGTCCCAATACAGAAAACGGCCCTGCACTTTCAATGTTCTCATCCCAATACCTCCTGCTCCTTTTCGCAAACTGCCGGTCATCGACTCCATAACGGATTCACAATTTCAAGTACCATATAATCAGAAAGTTCCTTTTCCGGATAATAGGTAAGCCCCATCCGCAACTCATCCTTTACAAACTCCAAAATAATCGCCTCACACAGCACTCCGTTCTTCGGATAACAAAAGGTCAGGTACTCCTTCGTTTGCAACTGCGTTTCAAAAACAGCCCGTAGCGTCTCAAAGGAATTACAGATTACGTCCCCATACACATACTCCTGATAGTTATTCTCGGTGCAGGAAATCTCACTCTCCCATACGTGGGTTTTCGCCATATCCGTATCATTCTTCAGAAAATACAGGTAACCCACCTTACCTTCCACATCCGGCAATGGGTCATCCCAGGTCACATCCACATGATACCATCCGTCCTCCATCTTTACCAGATTCCATGCGTGAGATTCCCCCCCTGACGTTCCGTTTATAATCTTACTCTCGATTCCTGTCATCAAAAGTAACAGCCGCATGGTTCTGGAGTATCCGTCACACACCGCGGTCCGATTTTTCATTACGCCTTCCGGCGTATGAGACAATGCCTGAAAATCCACGTCATACTTTAACTCCAGTACCAGATAATCATGCAATGTTTTCACTGCCTCTACCCGGCTTAACTCTTTCGCTCTTGTCTCCTTTACCACCCTGCTCAAATACGCATAAATCTCTTTTTCCTTCTCCGTTAAAACAGATGTATCGCCGGTACGGATGGCATAAGAAAGATTCGGATCATAGGGCACCGTTACTCCCGAAACCGTAGCGCAAATGCCGTTCCGGTAAATATCCAGCTTCTCGATTTCCATACTCTCGATTTCCGGATACAGCTCCATATATTCTTCTGCGGAGCTCAGATACGACGCATTCTCCACAATCAGTCCGAAACGGCTGTATTCAAAGGCCATTTTCCGCACAAACTCGTTGGCCTGTTCCCGGCTTTCGCAAACAGTTCCCCTTATCACGGTATTTTTATGTTCCTCTGCCCTTGCTAACAGCTTACCGATTTCCGAAGAAACCGGCTTCGGGGTGGCCGTCGGTGTCGGCTTCGGGGTGGCCGTCGGCGTCGGCTTCGGGGTGGCCGTCGGGGTCGGCTTCGGGGTGGCCGTCGATGTCGGTCGCGGTGTTGCTGTCGCTGCCGGTCGCGGTGTCGCTGTCGGCTTCGGTGTCTCTGTCGGTCGCAGTTCTTCTGTTATCGTCGGAATCCCTGTCTGTTCCGGTATCATTGTGGTCGTCGGCACTATCGTCCCCTGTAGTGTCTCTGTCGATGTCGGCACTTCCGTCGGTGCGGCTGTAGCGGTTCTATCCGGTTCCTCCACTACTACCGAAGTAGGAAACTTCGGATTTTCCGCCGGTCGCGGTTGGCATCCCGCCAGTCCCGCTATCAATAATACAACTAATCCCCAATAAGCTTTTTTCATACAATCTCCCATTCTCTCGCTTTTCGTTTACATCCTGCTTCTTCTATTCTGTTCCTTACCCAGCCCCCGGTGTTATTTTACACCGATGCATTCCATCACAGCCTCTGTCAAATCCTCGGAATTGTTCTGCATATCGGAAAGATACGTCACGATACTCCCTGTGTCAGGGAATACAAAGCAACGCTTGCCCCATTTCCCGGTAATGCGGAAGCCATCCTTATACTTCCAGATAAAATAGCCGTAACCGCCCTCTCTGCACGCGGTTTTCACCGAGGTTGCTTCCTTTACCCAGCCTTCTGTCAGAATACGGGCTCCGTTCCACATCCCATCGTTTAAATACAACTGTCCCAACCTTCCCAGCTCCTCAACGGTAATTTCCATCTGAGAAGCTCCGTAAAAATGTCCTGCCGGGCAATTCCCGTATACCGGATTCTTGATTCCCAGCGAGTCAAACAACCGCGGCGCCAGGTAGTCCGCCAAATGCTCTCCGGTAGCCTTCTCAAGGGCCACTCCCACCAGATAGGCCGGGATATTGGAATAATTAAACTCCGGTGTCTCTACGTCTTCCAGAGGATACAACAAAGAGTAGGAAAGCCAGTCATCGCCCTCCGGTCGGAACGGATACCCCTTGACCGACATGGTCATAAGTCGTTCTATGGTCAGCTTCTTCAACGTCTCCTTTTGCGCCTCTGTGGCATATACAGGCACCTCGGATTTTAAATAATCGTAAATCGACTCCTTTACCGAAAACTTTCCTTCATTTACCGCAATTCCCGCTGCGGTAGAAACAAAAGATTTCGTTGCGGAATAAATCGGATAACGGGTGTCTTTCGTATCGCCGTAAGAGTGTAAGAGTTCTCCGTTTTTCCGGATTTCCAAGCCGTATACCGGCCAGTGATTCTCTTCTATGGTTGTGATTAACTTATGAAATCGTTCTTCCATTTCGTCGTATTGTGCTCCTTTTCCCAATGTCAGCATTCGAAATGTACGCATCCTTTGGCATACTTGCCTTACCTTATAGACATTATACCTTATCGCCATAAAAAAGCCAACAGAATTCAGCCTTTCTGTCGGCTTTTCCTACCCAATATTTTCTTACTGCTATTTTCTGCCTCGTCCTACACCGTCGTATACACGCCGATCATCAGGGACAGTTCCTCTTCCGGCTTTAAGAAACCGGTCTTTAACAAGCCTTCTGCCACCATTCCACGCAGAAACGGTACAGAGTGCATGCAGAAATTAAACTGACTCATAAGACGCTTCGGCACTTCCCCCCGCATCACGACCTCACAGTATGCCAGATACTCATCCGCAAGGGCAAGCATTTTCTCATGAAGCGGAAGAAGCGTTTCGTTGTACTGTTCCACCGGTACGCCGTAACGTAAAGTGTCACTGTTATGTTCCTTTGAATACACTCCGAAAGTCACTTCATAGGTCCCGTCCACATTCTTACGGACAAACTCCGCCAGTTCCTCCAATTCACGCTCCGATACCTTATCCGACTCACCTTTCAAAATCTGATGTAACGCCTTTACATTGTCCCGTGAACAGGCAAATGTCCTGTCATCCTCGTTCTTCACCTGTTTATCGGTAACAAACATGTCGATTCTGCTACCCTCAGACTCTTCGCCGCAGGAATGTCCCACCCAATAAAAGGTCGGTCCGTGATATTCCTGTACGCCCATCACATCCCAGCTTCCGCCGTTCGGACGCACCGTATCATAATAAAACTGCAGATTCCGTCTGTCATAAACCGTCCACTGGATGTCGTCCGCCAAACGAAGTGCCAGCGTCCATTTCTGCTCCTCATAATCCTGGAACTGCCCTAAAATATGGTTTCCGGCCGCAAGCTGCAGTTCTCTTGCTGTCTTTAAGTACTCCTCGGCAAGCGGTACAAAGGCTCCCTGTATCTGCGCCAGCTTATCCACCATCTTCCGCTTCGCTTCCGCGCTGATAATAACAAAGTTGGTCTCATAGGTGGCAGTCTCCGCCTTTGTTCCGGTCTTAACAAGTAATGTATCCTCCGCCATTGCCTCCACAAAGCCCTCTAAGTACGGCATCGCAATGCCCAGCTCAATGGACAATTCCTGTAAGGTAGACGGATTCCGATACGCTTCGATTAAGATATTCTTGCATATCTTATCGTACATCGGCTCGTCCAAATAACAGTCTGGGGCCCAGTTTTCGCTTTTGCCGCCGCTTTGACAAAACTCGATTTCCTCCGGTGCATAACTTAATTTCCCAAATGTTCTTGCCATTTGCATTCCCTCCTTTAACTTTTCCCTTGCCTTTGCAAGTCTTGTTTTTATGGTTCCTTCCGGAACCGAAAGGGTTTGCGCAATGGTAGCGATTCTTTGGTTTTCCACATAGTAGGCAACCAAAAGCTCTCTGTACTCCTTTGTCAGCAAAGACAGCTCCCGACGCAGCTCCTGTACCTCTTCCGGATGTAACACTGCTTCTTCTACGTTGTCCTCTGCTGCAATTTGTGCCATTGCCTCTTCGTCAAAGATTTCTGCACCGTTTATTTTTTTCTGTCTGACCCAACGGGCGAAGCGGTTTCTGGCAATCTGCCATACCCAGGCTTCAAAACGCTCCGGCAACACGCCCTTATGAAGTGCACTTAAAATTTCCGCGGAAATCTCACTGCTTAAGTCCTCCGCCGACAGCACATCTCCGGTCTTTTTCAAACAGAAATAATAAATTTTTTCCAAGAATTCATTGCAATAATATTCTTCCCGTGTCATGAAATACTTCCTTTCTTAACCCTTTCACTCATATAGTGTCGGGAAATAAGAAACGGTTTTATTTTTTGAAATTATTTTGCTACTCTTACATAATACTTTGTTTCGTCCTCGTGGTCAATCCTGCCGCCGTTCTTTAACATTACTTTTAGGGATGCCGGATTGTCCTTATTGACCCTAAGATATATCTCCTCCTCCGGTACGATTTTCCGTGCCGACTCCAAAGTCAAACGAAGTCCCTCCGTAGCATATCCTTTCCCACGAAACTCCTTTCCGATAAAATACCCGATATGTCCGGCGCCTTCGATTAATGACTCGCAAAGGAAATGGCGAATACGAAACTCCCCCACAATCACATCCTCCTTCCAAAGATAGTAAAAGGATTCCGGAACATAACCTTCCGGTAAGTCCTCGCCCTTAGAATAAGCAATTCGTTTCCGCACCACCTCGTCAAAATCCTCTCGGGTACAGCCGTACCACTGGTTTGTAAAACCGTTCTCGTCAAATGGAATATCACGAACGAAAAGATATTCCTTTTCAATGTCGTTGTAGTTGATTTCTTTTAAGTATAGCATGCTTGTCGCCCTCGCTTTCTTTTAAATATCAGAACCGTCCCTAGAACAGAATCGTACCCGGCGTCCGCGGATAAGCGATAACGTCACGGATGTTCTCCATGCCGGTAATGTAGCGCATCATACGTTCCACACCAAGACCGAAGCCGCTGTGTACGCAACTTCCGTACCGGCGCAAATCGCAGTACCATGCGTAATCCTCTTCTCTGAGACCGCACTCCTCGATACGCTTCTGCAACTTCTCCAAACGATGCTCTCTCTGACTGGCACCTACGATTTCGCCTAACTTCGGAAACAGCAGGTCCGTTGCCGCCACTGTCTCTCCGTCGTCGTTTTGGTACATGTAAAAGGCTTTTTGTCCCTTCGGATAGTCGGTTACAAACACCGGACGTTTGAACACCTCACCAGCCAGATACCGCTCATGCTCCGTCTGAATCGGTGTCTCCATGGATGCAGGAATCTGAAACTGTTCCCCGGATTCCATCAGAATTTTTACCGCATCCTTATAGGACACTCTGGCGAAATCCGTTGCTATGACCTGCCGAAGCTTTTCTATAAGCCCCGGCTCCACAAAACGGTCAAAGAACTCCAACTCTTCTCTCGCTTCCGTAAGTACCGCACGAATGATGTATTTGCACAATGCTTCGATGGTATCCATCAGTTCCGGAAGATCACAGAAGGCCATCTCCGGCTCCACCTGCCAGAACTCCGCCACATGTCGCGGTGTGTTGGAGTCCTCTGCCCGGAAGCTCGGTCCGAAGGTATACACTCTTCGGAGTGCCTGGGCAAATGGCTCCACATGAAGCTGTCCGGTTACGGTAAGACAGGTTTCTTTCCCGAAAAATTCCTCCGTCTTTAACCGGAACACCTCTCCCGCACCCTCGCCGTCACAGGAGGTCATGCACGGGCTCTGCACATAGGTAAACCCTTCTTTGTACAAAAAATCCAATATCGCGTGAGTCAGTACGGAACGCACCCGGAATACAGCAGAAAACAGGTTGGTTCGAGGTCTGAGATGGGGTATGGTCCGCAAATACTCGTTGCTGTGACGCTTTTTCTGGAGCGGGTAATCGGCCTCCGAATCTCCCATTACCGTGATTGCCTCTGCCTGCACTTCGAACGGCTGCTTTGCCTCCGGTGTCAGTACCAAAGCACCTGTTGCCAATACACATGCCCCGAGGCCGAACCCCGTCTCAATGGACTTTGATAAGTCCACTACCACCTGAATGCTCTGCATACAGGTGCCGTCACCCACTTCCACAAAGCCCACTTCTTTGCCGAGACGCTTGGTCTTTACCCAGCCGCTGACTGTGACGGTCTGACCGGCAAGTGCTTCGTACTGTTCATAGAATTGTTTGGTTGATAAAAGTTTCATAAGATGTCCTCCTTTTCTTGTCAAGGGCATCGTGTAGGCGGCGTTACACACCACCCCCAACTCCGTGACTTCGTCACTCCGTCGTGGGCGCGTTCGCATACTCAGCACTTTTGGAAGCAAGCTTCCAAAATCACTTCGATGCTCACTTTACCTACACGAAAAAAACCACACCTTTGATTAAATCAAAAATGTGGTTTCTATTCTTTATTTCAGAATTAAAAACCACAGTCCAAAAGGCATCTGCCAATCGGACTGCGGTCACGATTGACGATGCCTAGATATTATTATTATTGTTCATAGCAACGATAACGTAAGTTTTCATTCTGAAACATCCCCTTGTTTTATGTTTGAGACTGAGTTTAGCACAAAGAAGGTAAAGTTGTCAAGCAGTTTTTTCTGTTTACGATCTTTTTCCATCTCTGTCTAACTCACCTTAATACTTCAATAGCAGTACATTGGAGGTTAATCCCGCTGCCGTTCCCATTAACACGACTAAGTCGCCGTCCTTCACCTTTCCCTCGTGGATAATCTCGCACAAGGTATACGGGATGGAAGCAGAAATCATATTTCCGTACTCACTGACCCGGTTAATGTACTTTTCCTCAGCCACACCGAGGCGGGACATAATCATATCCAGCGCCTTGCTGGCCTGGTGCGGTACCACTACGTCAACATCATCCCAGGTTACACCGGCCTGTAACAGTGCCTCCGATAGGAAGCCCGGAAGCTTTCTTGCCGCCAATTTTAACACTTTAATTCCTTTCATGTCAAAGTAATAGTCTTCCCGGTTCTCTTCGGTAAATTTGAACGCGGTCATCAGTCCGCAACCGCCACGGATTTCGGTGTCATGAGCGCCCTCCGACCAGGTTTTCTGCGCTGCATAAAGCACGCCGGAGTCGCCGTCGCCCCGACCTACCACAAAGGCTACCGCCGCATCGGAAAACAATTCATAGCTTTCCTTCTGATTCGGATTTAACGCTGCCGAACCGGTATCGCCCGATACAATCAGCACCCGCTCATAGCGCCCCGCATCCAACAAATACGACACCGTATCCAGTGCCGTTACAAAGCTGGTACAGGTGGTATTGATGTCCATGGCCGGAATCTCCGTCCCCTTTGCCATCCGCTCATGAATCAATGCCGCATTACACGGAATGGCCTGCAGCGGCGTCGCCATAGCGCCGACGATACAGTCAATATCCTTCATCGTAAGTCCGGCATCCTCAAGAGCCCCTAAAATCGCGGTTTCCGCCAAATCAAGCAACGTCTGGCCTTCCCCTAAACGATATCTGATCTGACCGTCAAATGTAACCGTTTGTGTCGGCAATGCATTGCCGCATCCTAAAATTTTAACCCTTCGCATTTTCCTCACTCCTTATCATTTTACGCTCCACGCGCTTTAACTTTCGTGTCTTATCATAGCTGTACGGTGCAAAACCAAGCTCCGGCAATACAAAATGCTTTTCCTTCGCAAGCTTTTCAAACTCTTCCCTTACCCGGGTCCGCATCGAATCGTCAATATTCGCATACACCGTAATCCTGCCGTCCGGTTCCTGTACAATCCGATACTCCGTAATACTTCCCGCAAACAGAATACAACGCCGGATAAAGTCCGGGAAAACCGCCACTTCGGTTCCGTTTTCCCCTGCGAAACGGAACACATCGTCTTCCCTTCCTTCAATCTTTTCCAATGCCGTAAATACCGAGCCGCAGGCACATTTCTCCTTTTTCTCCACCAGCACGTCATTCAAACGATACCTCAAAATCGGCTGGGAGGTACGCTCCAAATCCGTAATAATCGGTACGAAACGCCGTTCATCCAGATACTCCTTCTCGATGGATACGATGTCCTCGTTCAAATGCAGGGTACCGCACCGGCAAGTAGTCGCCAGACACCCTTCCGTACACTGATACACCTGATGAATTACCGACAATCCGAAAGCTTCTTTTATGTAGGTCTCGTCTTCCTTTTCCAATACCTCCGCAATGGAAATCACCTTCTCCGGCGACACACTCAGGCGTCCCTCCTTTACCGCTTCCGCCAGTACCAAAAGTACCGACGGCTGCGCCACAATAATGTCCGCCCCCATTTCCTGCAGCTTACTCAGATTGTCCTCCATATCGGCAAAAATATCGAAAAACTCGAACCGGATATTGCTTGAGCCTACGGCCTCGTAAAGGTTACTGTTGGCTCTCATAAAAAAGGCAATCCGGCACCTTCCCAAAATACTGTTCGGCAGGAATTTGGCCAATACATAGCCTGCCCATTTGTCCTTCTCCGTGTTCTCTACCAGGAAAATCCCCTGGCTGTAGGACGTACCGGAACTCAAACCTACGGTAATATTGTGAAGTTTTTCGCCAAACTCCCTGCTCCGCTCCGAACCGATGGCAAAGGCCAGTGCCTCCTCCTTATCGATTCCTACCGTATTGATGCGGTTAAAATTGTCCATCATGACCTTTTTGTCAATGACCGGAAACTCCGTAAGGGGTTTTCCCGCATATTCTTTATAAAACTCCGACTGTCCGGTAACAAAATCCAACTGTTTTCTGATTTTCCCGGCTTGATAACGTTCCAGTCTTTCTTTGCTCTTAAATTTCCGATATTTGAACCGCAAATAATGCCGCAACACACTCAGCTTATTACTCATACCACACCTCCTCCCTCCTATCATGAGAATACACCACCTGTACCTCCGTGTGGTCCGCCGTGAAGCGTTCCAGTCGTTCTGCCGTCTCTACATAGGCCTTATAGTCGTTCTGAATGCACCTTGGGGCAAAGCGCATCATTTTCACCTTGCATAGCAAATCCGCCCCCCAGCAAGCATCCGCCGCAAAAAGCAAATTGTACTCCGGCAGAAAAATCCCCAGCTGTCCTTTGGCGTGACCGTTTAGCTCCACTCCCAGAACAGAACCGTCCTCCAATACATCGTAAATCCGTTCAAAATATCCGTCCAATACAGACGTTCCGGTAAAAGGCTTTACTGCCCTGCAGGCAATCGCCTTCTCCGGTATCATGTTGCGGAACACCAGATTCAAAGGCTTGCCTTCCCACATCGTCGTAAGCACCTGTTCCGTGGAAATCAGTTCATAGTCCCGAAGCAACCGCAGTCCTCCCATATGATCCGGATGGGCATGGGACAAAATCACCTTTTTCACACACCCCGGGGCAACATCATCCGCCACAAGCTTTGCATAAACCGTATCCTCCGGTCTTACAAAGGACCGGTTCAGTGCATTGTAAAGAAAGGATATAACATGATTTTTATAAATCAAATCGGAATACCCCGTATCATACAACACGGTCCCCAACGTCTTGTGCTCCAACCGCACCGCCAACGCCGGAAACTCGCGAATCTCCTTTTTATGTTTCCGAAACACATGCCGCATATTATTTTTGCAATAGCCGCATTTATACAGCTTCACTTCCGTGATGTTCTTTCCACCATATTCCATACTGTTTGATTCCCTCCCCAAGCGTTATCTTCGGTGTATAACCAAGCTTTTCCTTGGCCTTTGTTATATCCAGCGTCTGAGAAAACGCCAACGTGCAGACCGTATACCGGGTCAGCATCGGCTCACCCTTTTTGCGGAATACCCGGTAAATCGTTTCGATGAAAGAAGCCACGCCGTATGCCAGACCAAAGGGCAGCTTTAAGTACTTCGGCTCCTCCTCGATTGCCTCCAAAAACTGTTCCAAAATCACTTTAAACTGCGTCGGTTCGCCATTGGTAATATTAAACACTTCTCCCTTCACCCCCGGCGCCTTAAGGCCCAGGGATGCCGCATAGGCCACATTCTCCACACAGGTAATGTCCACATAGTTTTCTCCTCCGTGAAACAACGGAATACCGATTTTCCCGTTGGCATTTAAAATCCGCGGAATCAGACTGGTATCCCCGATTCCGATTAAACCTCGCGGACGAAGTGTCACCGTATCCAGTCCTTTTTGGTCAAACTCCCGGATGACCTCCTCGGACAAAATCTTAGACTTAATATAAAAGTTCAACTTATTGTTCTTATCGTACTCGTTTTCTTTAATGTCAAACCGATGCTCTTTCCCGGAATAAATACTCGGCGACGAAATGTACACCATTCGTTTTACCCCATGTTCCAGACAAAGCTCGCATACCGTTCTCGTACCGGCCACGTTGGTGTTATAAAAATCCTCCCACGCCCCCCAGACCGTGGATAAGGCTCCGGCGTGGATGACATACTCTGCCTCTTTAAAATACGGTGCGCAGGCCTCTTTGTCCGTGAAATCCCCCGGACAAAAGGTAGCTCCCATACGCTCCAGCACTTCGCCGGCCGCTTTATTTCTTCCCAGAGCCAATACCTCGTACCCGTCTGCCAGCAACTGCTCTGTCAAATACTTTCCTAAAAAACCGGTTGCTCCGGTTACCAATACTTTTTCCAAACTTATCACTCCCCTGTCTTTTGATAGCTTCTCAAACGATCCGTAAACTCTCCGAGACGTACCACGGAAAACTCCGCCGACACATCCGGTACCGGCGCATACTCCCGAAGCAAATGCTCCGCCTCTCGGAACAGCTTCCTCTCATTTCGTACAACGGTTCCCAGGCCCAGCTTTTGGAACATCCTTGCATTCAACGCCTGTTCGCCCTGCTGCGGATACAGCAGACACGGCACCCCATAGGCTGCCGCCTCACAAATACTGTTCATGCCTCCTGCCGTAAGAAACAGCTTCGCGCGCTCCATGACCTTTTTTTGATTTACATACGGTTTCACAATCACATTGGAGGGTATCTCCTCCCGCTTTAACCACTCGTAATTCTTTCCACAGGAAATCACCACCGTATACTTGGTTCCGCCAAACTGGGACAGTACGGCGCGGTAAAACTCTGGTCCCGCATTAAAAATCGTACCCAGTGAAACATAAATCAGATTGTCGTACGAATAGTCCTCTTCCGCCTCAAAGGTATCCTCTCGCAGTACCGCCGCCGGTCCCAAAAAGAACCGGTTCTTCCGTTTTCCTTCCGGATGTACCGGGCAAGGATAGGTAAAGATATTCCATTTTTCTTCATTCATCAAAACGCCTAAAAGATCGGTTCTTTTGATGCCGTAGCGTTTCTTTAAACGTTTCTTATACTTTAAAATCCCCGAAATCGCCTTTAATTCAAGGAGGCTGCTCCCCGTAAAATGGGTGGCATAAAGAAAAAACGCCTTTCCGGTGTAACGATATGCTGTAATAATCGTATTCACGGACACTGCCCGGATGCCCAGGGTCTGCGCCACAGCTCTGCCCCAAAAAGCAATGGTATCATGTAAAATCAACACCGGATGAAGTTCCTTTGTCTGCCGCAACAGTTCTTCCATCTGCACATCGGTAAACCGAAGCAAAAGCTCCGTAAGTTCCAAAATCCGGCTGCCCACCTGAGGCGTCCATGGAATCGTTCCGAAATCATACGCCCGAAATGTTGCTCCGCAGGCTTCTATTGCCTGTCGAAATTCCTCTGTATCGTAATAGGTAACGCTATAGCCGTACTTCACCAATTCCGTAATCATCGGAAGCGTAGGATTCACGTGGCCATAAGCCGGCGTTCCGAAAAACACAATGTTACCTAAACCGAAAGTGGTAGTTTCCTTTGTCGTAGTCATAAGATTCTCCCATCCATTGATTTATTACTTACATTATACCTTTTTTGTCGGATAATGGCAAGAAAAAGGAAAACTGCCGTACCTACATGTAACGCTTTGTAAGTACGACAGTCTTAAATTCACATATTTTCTACGACCCGCAGGACTTATAGTTCCTCACACCCGCACACCATACGCCGTAACAAATTGCCAGAAACACTACTACACCCACCGGATAAAGTCCCAGTACCCAATTCGTACTTCTTCCAAGTAAAAACTGCAACGGATAGTACTGCACCAGCGTATAAGGAATCACGAAAGTACAAAACCGCAGTACGCCTCTTCCGTACACATCAATTGGGTACTTGCCATGTTCCTTGGCGCCGTAGGTCAGCGCATTGAGAATGGACGTATCCTCAATGGTGAAAAAACAGAAGCTGGCCCCCAACATATACAGCCCGATAAATAAAAGGATTCCGCCGATAATCATAAGGAGCAGAGTAAATGCCGTCAGGAAATTCCAGCTCACCTGACTTTCCGAAATACCAAGGCAAAGGGTAATCGTTGACGTAATCAATGGTCCGGTTCTGCCAATCTCAAATCGGGTACCCATAACCTGCAAAATCGGACTGCAAGGACGAAGTAACATCCGGTCAAATTCACCGCTTTTTACGATTCCCGAAAACACCTTAAACCCGTTGCCGAACAACTCCGACAAAGTAAAGGACATATGTATCACGGAGAAACAAAGCAGTACATCCCCGTAGGTATAGCCTTTGATTTCCGTCAGTCCGTCAAACAAGAACCGAATGGCAAGAAACTCGGTAAAGGCAATCATACACCGACCGAAGATCATCAACACAAAGGATAGCTTGTACTCCATAATACTTCTGACACAGATGGCCGCATAGCGGATATACAAGGAAATACTTTTTCTCAGACTCATCTTCATCAACCTCCCTGCACCACAATCTTTTTCTCAACCTGCTTCCATGTAAACAGGCCCGCTGCCACCAAAATCACCAGCCAGAGCGCCTGCTTTGCCATTACCGGTCCAAGTTCTGCTACCGGCAAATCCCCGCTGTATACACGGAACGGGACATTCTGCATATAAGGGAACGGAAGCCATTCCACCACCTTACGGAAGCGCTCCGGAAAGAACGGAAGAGGAATCACATTTCCCATAAAAAAGTCTGCGGAACCAAGCAGCACCATACGCCAGCCCTGGGGAGAAATGGTGAAAAAGCAAAGCATGTTCACAAACATACAAAGTGCAACCGCAACTCCCACAGCAAGCACTAACGTGACAAGGAATAACACAAAGGCCTCTATGCTGACCGGCAGTCCCATCCGCAGGGTTCCCGGAAGTAAAAATGCGCAAATGAGCACCGGCACACACCGAAGCAGAGCCTCCGCTCCCCGGCCTCCCACAATACGGGAAAACCACATGGTGTACACAGAAACCGGGCGGCACAGTTCATACGAAACTCCGCCGTTTTGTATCAAAGAGAAAATATCCTTATCACCGGTCCATGTCAAAAACAGTGCCAAAAAGGCTTCCTTCAGCCATACATAAGTTACGATGGAGGAATACTCCATTGGAAGTCCCGTTCCCATGGCTTCTGCGATTGCCTTATAAGCCAGGCACTCCATGATGCCCCAAATAAGCTGGGTCGTCAGGGCGGTCACCGATGCCATCCGGTACTGAAGCCCCGTGGCAAAACGAAGCTTAAAAAACATCAAATACTTTTTCATCGCACCCTCCTACATAATATCCAGCTTTTTGTAGAGGGCCGCCATCACGTGGTCCAAATTAAGGCTTTCCTGCGCATCCTGTCCTCCGGCCGCCGTCCGCAACTCCTGCAAACTTCCGTCCAGCAGTATCTGTCCCTTACCGATTAAGATAACCCGCTCCGCAATTGCTTCGATATCCTGCATATCATGAGTGGTCAGAATCACCGTGGTGTTATGCTCCCGGTTCATTTTCTTGATAAAGTCCCGCACAGCAAGCTTTGATACCGCATCCAGGCCTATCGTCGGCTCGTCTAAGAACAAAATCTTCGGCTCATGAAGTAAGGATGCCGCCACCTCACAGCGCATCCGTTGGCCTAAGGACAGTTGTCTTGTGGGAGTTTTCAGAATTTCGGATAATTGCAACAGTTCCGTCAATTCTTCCAGTTTTCGATTGTAATTTTCTTTGGAAACAGAATAGATTTCCTTTAAAAGCTCAAAGGAATCTATGACCGGAATATCCCACCACAACTGGGAACGCTGTCCGAATACCACGCCGATATTTTTTACGTGCTCGGTACGGTTCTTCCAAGGAATCCGTCCGTCTACGGTACAGCTTCCGGAATCCGGGGTTAATATTCCGCTTAGAATTTTGATTGTGGAGCTCTTTCCGGCACCATTGGGACCGATGTACCCAACCATTTCACCCTCGCCGATGGTAAAGCTCACATCCTGCAATGCATGAACGACCTCATGCTCTCTGCGAAAGAAAGATTTGCAGACTTCTCCTATGCCTGCCTTTCGTTTTGCAACCTTGTACGACTTGCATACATGTTCCATCGTAATCATTGTTACTTCCTCCTGGTAGTTATACTTTGCGATGTTTTCACATCATATCTTGCCAAGTCGGTCTGGTTTCTGCCGGATTTTGCCGGCAAATTACCGATGGTATTTATCGTAAAAAAAGACAGTAAAACCTTCGCAAATGCGACTCGCAATACTGTCTTTTTATACTCTGAAACCATATCGTATAAAATACATTTAATTGAGTTGGAGCTTCATAATATCATACTTGCCCAGCAATGTCAATCAATATTTTCTGAAATTCCGAAATGTTTTTATTTCTTCTTCAATTCCTGTTTCAATGTATCCTAATCTTTCCCTAAATTCCTTCATTCTCTTACTACCGAATCGAAGTCACCGTTCCGCCGTTCAGTTCCGTACCGTTTTCCGACTGGATGCCGTCTTCCCCTGCACTCAACGCCAAAGTTCCTCCGTTGATGATGACACGGTTTTCTGCCTGGATATCGTCTCCGTCCCCCGTCAGGGTAAGCACGCCGCCGTTAATCTCAACATTGCCCAAAGAAGCATCTACGTCATTGCTGGACTTGATGGCATCGGATTCGGAATTCACCGTAATCACACCACCGTTAAACTGCAACAAATCCCTACCGGTAATACCGTCATCCACCGCGTCCACTTTAATGACACCGCCGTTGATATAAAGGGAATCCTTGCCTTTGATGGCGTCACCGTAATTGGCAACAATCTTTAACGTTCCCTCGCCCTCAATGACCAAATCGTGCTTCGCAAAGAAGGTAGCGTCCGGCTCATCCTCCTCCGGCTCAAACACATAGCTTGCTCCGTCGGAAAATACATTCTCCGTGCCTGCTGCAAGAGTCACCGTCACCTTTGCCGCCTTCTTACTGTAGAAAGCCGCACTATCCGCATTATGTACCTTCACACCGTTTAAAATAATGTGAACCTCGCTTTCATTATCCACATTGACATAAATGTAGCCGTCGGACAAGGTACCGCTGATTTCATAGGTACCGGCTTCTTCTATTTTCACACGGTCTTCTCTTACCTTGCAACCGGTGCCGTCCACCGTAATCCCGGTATCACTTAACACCACCTTAGTCACTCCGCCGGTCTTGTCTCCGTTTTCTACCGCATCACTGTTCCCTCCGGAAACAGCCTCATTCCCGGATACATCTTCACCGGTAGCCCCCTGGGGATCCTCGCCTTGGTTTTTGCTTCCCGGATTCTGTTCTCCCGTTGCGTTGTCGTTCTGCGGCTGCTTTACATCCGGTCCGCCGCAAGCTGCTACACCAAGTAGCAACATCGCTAACAAAAGTGCAATGCCTTTTCGCATATATCTTCTCATATGCATTGTCTCCTCTCAAAAATAATACACCGTTCCGTCATCCCAGAATCTCTTCAATAAATACGGTTCGCTGTTCTCCCAAATCCACTACCTTCGGTTGAGATAAAGGTTTAAAAAAGCTGTTGTAATGTACATTAACTACCGGCCGCGGACCGTGATTTTTACGAATATTCGTAATCACCCCGATTTCTCCGGTAGTAAGACGCACCAATGCCCCCATAGGATAAAGAGCTACGCTTTCCAAAAAAAGATTAACCAGTTTTGCATCAAAATAAATTCCGCTTGTTCCGTAAATAATCTCCAATGCCTCGTACGGCTTCATCCCATCGTATAAGATACTTTCGGTAATACTGGAACAAATGCCTACAATCCTGGCTCCCAGCGGAATCTCCTCCGCTTTTAACTGCTTCGGATAACCGGAACCATCCACATGTTCCTCATGATACTGGATGATATTTGCAATCTCCCTCGGCAACTGATTCTGAATCGCAAAATAATAACCGTAGGTGGGATGTTCTCTCCATAAACGTTCCTCCTGCTCAGACTTATTTTTTCTTCCGATTAGAAATGCCATTTCCAAGCATCCGGAGTCATGCAAAAGACCGCCCACCATAATCTGGTACATCTCTTCTTTACCGCATCCGTAAGCCCCCGCCAAAAGTCCGGAAAATACCGATGTTTCGATCGCTTTCTGATATAAGTTTTGGGTCTTAATAATACGCATTTGCAGACAATACTCAATAATTTTTTCATTTTTACAAATCGTCTTAATGACTTCCTGCATCTTCACTACAATCTCAGGAATATCGTCCCGCTTATTTCCTTCTTTTTTCGGTGTAGAATACTTCCTCAGAACTTCCTTATAGGACTTCTCCATAACCATTTGCATTCGATCCATCGGATTAATCTGCAGAGAATACAAATCCGCCACATAAACCAGCCATACATCCAATTCCTGCAAGCGCTGTATCATGGCGCGATTCAGTGTCTGGCCGGCCTTTAACAAGCATCGTCCATCCTTCGATATCACCGGTTCCACTAACACCATCCCCGGCTGCGCCTCCAACAAAGATACCTTATACATTGAATCATCCCCTTTGTAAAAATATATACCCTCTAAGATAAATTTTATTGCGATAATACGTGAATGTCAATCCATTCCTTTGAAATCGAACAACTTTCTTTTACACAAATGCATCCGGTCCCGCAAAGGTACTATCTGTCGTATCAATCCAGCCCGGCGAAACGTCCTTTCATGACTTACCCAATCACCTGCATATTCTTCGCCAAAATCACATACACACCCGCATCCACATTCTGAACATAGGCACACTCCCTTCCTCCTAAGAGTATACCACACTCTTTCCCATCCTGCACCTATATTTTCCTATCCCCACACGAATCTTAAGAATCCGCCCTGTTGTATTTCCCGTCAAAATACGGTAAAATAAAAACATCACTACCAATGAAACGGAGATTCCTTTTATGAAAAAACATAGATATTACTTATCCGGTCTGTTTCTCACAGCACTGGTATGCTTTACAAGTATCACGACCGCCGCATGTTCACAGCCGGCAGACGCTCCTCTTCCGACGGTTGCCGTCTCTTCGGAGCCGACTGCCACAGCCGTTCCGGCACCGACCAAAGTCCCGGAACCAACCTCTACACCGGTTCCGACTCCTACCGCCACACCGGAGCCTACCGCTACACCGGTTCCGACTCCTACCGTGACCCCGGAGCCTACCGCTACGCCGGTTCCGACTCCTACCGTGACCCCGGAACCGACCCCTACACCGGTTCCGACGCCGACCACAGTTCCAAAAGCCACTGCCACTCCGGCACCGACAAAGAAACCAACGCCGACACCGGCAATCTACGCAGCAAACGGCGTCACAAAGGACCTCCCGAAGTTTTCCGGGTATTCTTATGTAATTGCAGATGCGGAAATCGGCGAAATCCTTCTTTCCTATAACGGCGAGAAGGTTATTTACCCGGCCAGCACCATCAAGCTACTGACTGCCATGACCGCCCTTGACCAGGCCGGCCCTGACCGTCTTCTTACTACCAAACAGGACATTTTGGATGACGTGGACTGGGATGTCTGGGTCATGGATGTACCGGCCGACACCACCTACTCTCTGGAGGTGTGGCTGAATCTACTCCTGATTCAATCCTACGGAGATGTGGCAGACACCATTGCGGACGGCCTGGGCGGTTCCATCAAAAAATATGTTACTCTGATGAATAAAAAAGCAGAAGCGCTGGGTATGGAAAACACCGTGGTGGACAACCCTATCGGCCTGGACATCAGTAATAACTTTGATTTTACCTACAGCACCGCAAACGACATGATGAAGGTCACCCTGGCAGCCCAGGACTATCCGCTGATTTGGGAGATTCTGCAAAAGGCGGAATATGTTGTCCCGGCGACCGATACCGTAGAAGAGCACACGATTCAAAACTCGAATCTACTGTTATCCAAGCCAAACACCTACCACAGCGACCTCTTTACAACCCTCGGCGGTAAAACCGGTTCCACCACCGATGCCGGCAAATGTCTGTCCGTCATCGTAGAATCCAAGCAAACCGGCCACCGCTATGCCTGCGTATACTACGGTGCACCGAATACTAAAACCATGTATCCGGAGATTATCGGGCTGCTGGAATATGTCATAGAAACGTACGAATAAAACAAACCGGTCTCTTATCGTTTCCTCTTAAAGGTAAAAAATACATGAAGGAAACAATAAGAGACCTCTTTTTATCTCGTACAAAATCCGTCCTTATAGAAAAACTGCGTAAAACCTCTGCTGCAGGCCCGCCCGTTTCCACGGTCCTTTGTGTCATATTCTAAGACAATGGTCTGTTTGTCCAGGCAATCCCCATACAATTCTCTCGGTACTTGTGCCATATACATCGGCACATACCAGCCCTCCAAAGAAGCCTCGTACAGTTTCTGTAAGGAAAGCAGCTCCGTTTTTCTTCCGTTTACATACACCGTAACATCCTCTTTTGCAATTTCCGGTGCAAAATCAGAGACATAGATACTTTCTCCAGCGACTTCAACATTATATTCCTCTTTTTTGAAATAAATCATCGGACGGAACGTAAGAAACAGCGTTTGCATCCCTCCGTTATTTACACTGACATTTAACGAATACACCTCACCGTTGCCGATTTTTAAATCAATGACCTCATCCCGGTCCGCGATAATATTCCAGCCCCAGCATTCCAGAGAACCGATTCCGTAGGTATTATCATCCGAATACATGGCATTATAGTTCCCTGCCGGTACACGAAGGCTGTACTTTCCGTTCCGGTCCGACCAGGTACCCATGATAAACGGCGGTTCATCAAAGCCGTAGCGATATAACATTACCACCGCAGGAAAAGGCTTGCCGTCAAAATCCGATATCTGTCCGGAAAAGGTATAATACTTACATTCCGTTTCAAACGTCTCTGGATTTCCTGCAACCTCATAGGTAACCCTCATAAAATCCGGCTCACAGTCCGTCTCCTCACGGATTTTAAACACAGCTCCATATCCGTCTTTTCGTACGCAAACGTCCGCATCGTCCCCATTCTCTAAAACCGTGACGTCCTTTTCAAACATCATCTCGCCTTTACACATCCCCAAAATGTGAAAGGACACCGGAAACACCAACTCCTCAAATTCGCAGTATATCCCCACATGGGACTCCGGTATCACAAGCTCCGGCTGTAAAATCTCACTTTCCTTCTGGGTATAGTTAAAATACCACACATCTTTTACCTTCATCCTTTTCCTCCCCATACAGAAGCATCGTTCCTTATTCAGCATCACTGACTTCATTTTACTTATTCTGTTCGATTAAGTATTCCAATACTTCTCTATAATTAAATTCCTCTTGGTCGAGACCGACCTCCTGTGCAATGGCCTTTGCTGCCAAAACCTTCCGTACACAATCTTCGGTTTCCTCTGCAGGGAAGTCCTCGCCGATTTCATTGTACCGTGCCATCATTTCACTCAGATATTCGCTATATATCCTCTCACATTCCATGATTACCTCTTCCGGAATCTCTTTGTAGACAGAGGCCTCCACAATCTGTTCCATAAGGGCATCCCCGATTCGCATAAAAGAGACAAGCTCCGCATTCTCATTTACTTTCCCGCTGACATAGTCCTTTAGCTCCCGGCACGTCGTAACCTCCGGAATCCCCATTTGCGCAACCTCGTCATCGGTCGGTTCCACCCAATTCTCCTCAGCCGTCTCCGGATTCTTTTGCGCATAATAATACCGCAACGTGCACTCCGTCATATAGGTTTCATCATAATACGGAAGAGAAACACACATATCACCTACATAGACATCAATAAAATCCTCTCTGATTGCAATTCCTTCATACTCGCCCAGACTCACATACTCCGAACTCACTTCGGAAACAGTTCCCGTTACCGGCTCATCCGGTGTCTCTCCTTCCTTAGAATTACATCCGGCAAAACACACCGTAGCAAGGATAACTGTTGCCCATAAAACACTTTTTCTCATCTTTCTTCTCCTTTTATACATATTGTGCCTCAGCACCCACCAATACTTATTTATTTGTTTCAATTCTTGAATAATACAGCGTACCGCCCAGAATCATAGCCCCACCTACAAACACCGCTATCTCCGGGACTTCTCCGAACAAAATCGCAGCAAATACCGCAGCTACAATCGGTTCGCAAAGCTTCGACGCCGACACAAAGGCAGGAGAAAAATACTTCAGACACCAGCTGAATACACTGTGACCTAAAATCGTGGAAAAGACCGCAAGTAACGCTCCCACAATAACGGCACTCAGCCCGTAATCAAAAAGCCCATATCCTTGTACCAGACAGGTCAACACAAGCACAAGGGCACATGTCGAATACACCACGTAGGTATACACGGTGGTAGATACCTTTTCACGAACGACTCGTCCGATCAGCGTATATACCGCAACCGCTACGGCAGCAAGCAATGCCAGCATATCTCCGAACAAATGCACTCCGCCCGTCGCCGAGTCTGCGCATGCAATCACAATACTTCCCGCAACTGTAACGGCAATCGCCAAAATTGCCTTCCCCTTTAGTTTGCCTTTCATACAAACACAAAATCCCAGTGCTACCCAAATCACTTCCGTACAAACGATAGTAGTGGAGCTTGCCACTGTTGTATGCTTTAGGGATTCGAACCACAGCACAAAGTGTATCGCCAGAAACCCTCCGCTGACCGCACTTAACACTACACTCTTTTTCTCCAGTGCAAACAGCTCCCGGCGCACCTCTTTTTTCCCAAATACAACGGGAGACAAAAAAATTACGGTCCATAGCAATCGAAAAGCTGCCGTCACTGCGGAAGGTGCCGTAGAATATCTTACAAAAATTGCAGACAGGGAAATCCCTAAAATTCCCACTACAATCATAATCATCGGATGTTTTTCTATGTATTTCATGATTTTCTCCTTAGCATTTTCCATTGAAGTACTTCGTATGAGGGAGGTAGAAACTGAAATTTTCGAGTGCCTAATCATCCTCTGAAAATGTATTGATTCTTGTTCTATATCCACTTTCTAAATTGGCGTTAGACTTGATAATAACAACAAAATCCGACAAAGCATCTGGACTAACATCACCATTATCTAAATATGCACCTGGTTCCTCATCCCAAGCAATAATATAGACTTTAACACTATAATACCCCTCTGGCAAATCCAACTCTATTACCTTATCTGAATTTATATCTTTTTCAATTTTATCTATTCCTGAGACAATGACCTTACCCGTTGATTTCAACAGATATTCTTCTGATTGTACACATATATAAGTCTTTTCTCTTTCTGATAGTTCTTCATCTACTCTAACGGTAAAGGACATACACCCATCTTCAAATATATAAATCGGAACAAAATTATGGCTTTCTATTTGCTTAACAATATCCTCGTCTTCACAAAACAATGGTTCCCATTTATCATAATCATCAATGTGCTTATATGTATCATAATTCCATAGTCCCCACATGCCACTTGCTGTATGTAAATTCATTTTATGCATATTCTAACCCTCCATCAACTTCAAATTTTCGCGTTCCTCGAGCTCCACTTATTATACCACACTACCGCTTTTAATTCCATTGATTTTTCTTCTATAACAAAACAAAGAAGTCCGTGAGGATAAATCCTCCGGACTTCTCGTTTTCTTGCAATTCGCAAGTAATACTATCTCTTGGAGAACTGTCCATGCGTTAAGAAAACGGTCCGGTGGACCGTTTTTAGTGTGGAGCTTCCGAGCTATGCTCGGAAGCAACCGCTGGAACAGCGGTAATTATCAAAAAAAGAGGTTTGCAACCAAGTTGCAAAACCTCTTTAATTGATAATTATCTCTTTGAGAACTTTTATTAACGCTTCGAGAACTGCAACATACCGAAAATACGGCATTCTTAAAATCTTTTGTTACCTACCTGTGTCTTACGGGGAGCTGCCCAGGGCTCTCCAGGACTATGGTAGACAAAGGTGCAAACTGAAAGTTTCACCTGTTCGAAATTGGAATTTGTTGAACTGATAAGCAAAAATTTTATTGTTACTACCAAAGGCATTTAAAACAATCTATCTCGTCCAAGCATATTCATACATATCTATTCCTGATTCATTCTTCTCAAGACATTTTATTTCATGTAGACATAAATCAATCGCTTCACCTATAAACTCATCCGACATTTCTCTGGTAAAAAAGAATATATCCTGTTCCTCTA
>JAFYMC010000024.1 GCA_017556805.1 Lachnospiraceae bacterium
CCGCACGATATCTTAAAGATTAAGGGCGTACGTGCCGTTCAGGACTACATGCTTCAGGAAGTACAGCGCGTTTACCGCTTACAGGGTGTAGAAATCAACGACAAGCACGTCGAAGTGATTGTACGCCAGATGTTAAAGAAGATTCGCATCGAGAATAACGGAGATACCTCCTTCCTTCCGGGAACCATGGTTGACATCCTTGATTACGAGGATGAAAATGCAAGAGTTCTGGCAGAGGGCGGTGAGCCGGCAGAAGGTAAGCAGGTAATGCTTGGTATTACCAAGGCATCCCTTGCAACCAATTCCTTCCTGTCCGCTGCATCCTTCCAGGAGACCACCAAGGTTCTTACCGAGGCAGCAATCCATGGTAAGGTTGACCCGTTAATCGGTCTGAAGGAGAACGTAATCATCGGTAAGCTCATCCCGGCAGGTACCGGTATGAAGCGTTATCGCAGTGTAAAGCTTGACAGTGATCTTCAGCAGCAGTTTAGTGAGTACGATGAGACCGCTGAGTTTGAAGAGATGGAAGAGCTTGACATGACCGATGATATGGAAGAGTTCGATGATCTTGCCGCATTAGACGGTGAGGAGTTGTCCGACGAGGAAATCGCAGCAGATTTTGCAGAGGACGAAGAGTAAGAGTCAAACAGCACGCAAAACGTGCCTGAGATAACGGGATGCCTGCAATGCAGGCGTCCCGAAAATAAGAAGTGCACACGCACGAAAAGGAGGACATTATGTTAGTTTCAGCAAAAGAAATGCTTCAGAAGGCAAAAGCAGGTAAGTACGCAGTTGGTCAGTTCAACATCAACAACCTTGAGTGGACCAAGGCAATCCTTTTAACCGCACAGGAGATGAATTCTCCGGTTATCCTTGGTGTATCCGAGGGTGCAGGTAAGTACATGGCAGGTTATACCACCATCGTTGGTATGGTAAACGGTATGATCAACGAGTTAAAGATTACCGTTCCGGTAGCTCTTCATCTTGACCACGGTAGCTACGAAGGCTGCTTAAAGTGTATCGAGGCAGGTTTCTCCTCCGTTATGTTCGACGGTTCCCACTACCCGATTGATGAGAACGTAGCAAAGACCACTGAGCTCGTTAAGATTTGTAACGAGAAGGGTATGTCCCTTGAGGCTGAGGTTGGTTCCATCGGCGGCGAGGAAGACGGCGTTGTTGGTGCAGGTGAGTGCGCTGATCCGGACGAGTGTAAGGCAATCGCTGATCTTGGCGTAACCATGCTCGCTGCAGGTATCGGTAACATCCACGGTAAGTATCCGGCAAACTGGGCTGGTCTTAGCTTTGAGACCTTAGCAGCAGTTCAGGAGAAGACCGGTGAGATGCCGCTCGTTCTTCACGGTGGTACCGGTATTCCGGAAGATATGATTAAGAAGGCAATTTCTCTTGGCGTAGCTAAGATTAACGTAAACACCGAGTGTCAGCTTTCCTTCGCTGATGCTACCCGTAAGTACATCGAGGCTGGTAAGGACTTAGAAGGTAAGGGCTTTGACCCGAGAAAGCTTCTTGCTCCGGGCTTCGAGGCTATTAAGGCAACCGTTAAGGAAAAGATGGAACTGTTCGGTTCTGTAAACAAGGCTTGCTAGGAATGACTTTGGAGGGCTGCTTCGGCAGCCCTTTTATGTTAAGAAAAAGTGCCATACACCAACCTGTTTTTCACTGGGCTTCGGATGTAAGTATTTCTAATTACTTCGGTATTGTTTGAATAAAAGTGACGCAACCGCCCTGATGCGGCATCCATGCCTTATGGCGGGCTTGCCCGGACGTCCTGTCCGGGCATTGCTGACAGATGAACGAAGTAATAAGAAATTCTAACATCCTACGCAAAAGTTCAAAACAGGTTGGTGTATGGCGCTTTTTCGGCAAGAATACAAAGGCTGCCGAATGCAGTCCTCTCTGTTCATTATGCATTATTTTATAAAACGATCCTTGAAGTCGGACTTGTTTTCAATTAATCCGTAGTATTTACACATACGTACCACGGCATCAAGGCTGTCCCTAGGATTTACCCATAAATCAGGGAAGATTCCGATTCCTTCCGTGTTTTCAAAGGTGTCGTGAAAGGCAAGTGAGCTGCCGAAATAAAGCTCGATTCCGCTGTTCGGAAGATAATAGGAAGCAACGTTCCCGAAGGCGGAACACCCCTTGGTGTTACATCCGACTAGTACGACATGGTTTCCCAGAGAGAGTAAACGGGCAAAGGCTTCTCCTGCGGAAGCGGTATTATTGTCGACTAAGACAAACAAATACTTGTCTTTTAGCCAACGGACTTCGTTCATGATAGCTGCAAGCTCCCAGTCACCGGTGGAGTCGGTGTCCGGTTCAGTATAACGTATGTAGTGAAGATTGCTTCGTTTGTGGGCAAACATGCGCTTGGTTTCCGGGGTGATAAAGGAGTAGTTTTTTAACCATGTATAGGCATAAGTGTCATATCCACCCGAATTCCCGCGGAGGTCGACGACCAGTTGAGGCGCTTTTAGATACGACGCTCCGGTGGCAGCAAAGGCATCCAGCTTTTCCTGGTCGCCGATCAAAGTATAGTTTCGTAAAACCGGAAGTTGTTCTGCGGCAACGGTAGTTTGCGAATAGACAACCTCCTTTTGGTCCGGGAATATGGAAACGTACTGTGCCATTTTCCATTTTAGGGAACGCTCTTTCCCTTCGATTGTAAGCTTGTTCGGCAGGTCATCCGGGCTTTTGCATACGGTGGCGAGACAGTAGGTGATAGCACCCTCCGGACCGATGGTATGCTTGACATATTGGGAATCGATGCCGGTCGGGTCATCAAAGTACAAATCCGGTACATAGTAGGTGTGCTGCGCATACTCACGTTTGAAGTTATAAGGAATGAGAGAACTTGTCTTAATCAAAAAGTGCATGTCAATTATGACAGGAGACAGGTTATCCCATAAAAGGCTACGAAGCTCGGAAGTCTTAATCTTGTCCATAGAGGAAAGCTTGTCCAAAATAGAGTCGCGAATCGGCAGGAACACCTCATCTCCGCCGAAATAGTCATATCCGCTGTAACCGTAGGAAAGGAGCTGAAAGGCCAGGGTAACATCTTCTGCGGCCTGTTCGGCGGAAAGAGATCTTACGGATTTCCGTTCTTCTTTAAGCTCCTGAATCTCTTCTAATGTAAATACATGTTCAAAGGTTTCCGGTTGTAAATAAGTCTTAATTTCTCTTCTTTCTTCGGTGGTCCAGTCTTCGGCATCCGGTTGGACTTCTTTCAGAAAAAGGTCCAAGCCGTCCGAGCCTCCGTAAGGGCCGGTGTTCTGCGGGATTTCTTTTGCTCCGCAGGCCGCAAAAGTAAGGAAAAGTAAACTTACCAGTCCGAAAAATATACGTTTCATTTTGTTTCCTCCTATTGCTACGTTTTTTATGTTTTTATGATTATTTTTATAATAACATGTGGGAGAGGGAAATGCAAATAGAAAAGAGGATGTTTGACAAATAGAGAAAAAGATGTTATTCTATGAATGAACAAATATTCATTCATAGAATAAGGAGATATACTATACTATGCCGAAATCAAAAGAGCGGTGCAGGGAAATCCGGGAGGAGATGCGGAATACGATTTTACAAAAGTCTTTGTTGTATTTTGCGAAGAACGGATTTGCGGGTACGAAGATAAGTGATTTGTCAAAGAATATCGGAATCGGGCAGGGAACTATTTATATTTATTTCGAATCAAAGGAGGAACTGTATCAGGAGATTTTTGGAATTGCCGATTATGAGCAGGAACTGAAGCAGTTAAAGCTTCTCATACATTTGCCGATGTCTGCCGGGAGAAAGCTTCGGCGACTTTCGGAAACAGTGATGCGAAAGCTACAGGAGGATGAGATGTTTGCGGCTAAGATTGCGTTAAATACGCAGATGATGTTGGAGCAGAGCAAGGAGTTTGCGTCGGGTGATACCAGCTATCAGAGTGAACTGTATTCCTGTACCGCTAAAATTATTGAGCAGGGACAAAAGGAAGGAACCATGGTAAACGGTAGTACGATGAAACTGGCGGATTATTACTGGGGAGTGGTATATCTGTATGCGTTGAAACGTTTGTTTACGACAGAGTATGAGATAATCGGCGTGGAAGATTTGGAAAGGACTGTGTTAAGATGAAAAGAATTGCAATTATAACAGGGGCAACCGGCGGAATCGGAAGGGAGTTTGTTAGGCAGGTATCGGGATACGAGCTTGATGAGATATGGGCAATCGGACGGAACGAAGTGAAGTTGAAGGAGCTTAGTGATACATATGGAGAAAAGATAGTCCTTGTGACTGCGGATTTATCCGAGATAAGCGGGATAGAAAAGGTGGAACGAATGCTTGCGGAACAGAAGCCGGAGGTGCGTTTTTTGATTAATAACGCAGGAGTTGCGAAGATGGCTGCTTGTCAAACATTTTCACAGGAGGAAATGATTCGGACGATAGATGTAAATTGTAAAGCACCGGTTTTACTTTGTAATCTCTGTATCCCATACATGAAACAAGGAAGTAATATTCTAAATATTGCTTCTGCCTCTGCCTTTCAACCGAATCCGTACATCAATCTCTATGCGGCATCCAAAGCCTTTGAACGTAATTATTCCAGAGCATTGAATGTAGAGCTTGAAGGAACGGGGATTACAGTGACGGCAGTATGCCCGGGTTGGGTGGATACGGAGCTGCTTCCGAAGGAACTGAACGGAAAAAGGGTGAAGTATCCGGGAATAGTGACGGTAGAGAAGGTGGTACGGACCGCTCTTAAGGATGCGGAGAAAAAGCGGGATATGTCGGTTTGCTCGTTGTTTGTAAAGTGTCAGCACATGAATGTGAAATTTATGCCGCAGCGGTTGGTAATGAAAATATGGACCGGTGCAATTAAGAAGTATATAAGAGAGTAAAAAACAACACCGTGAGCCTCTTTTAAGAAGGGAGAGAGTTCACGGTGTTTGTTTCGAGGGTATATAGTAGTATTGCAGTTATAGTAATGTGTTAAGGAGAGGATTACAACTTCTCTTTCAAACGAGCCAACTGCTTCTCAAAGAACCCCACATAAATATCAAACTGCTCTTTTTTCATAATCGGAATCAGCCTCAATGCGGCTTCTGTCTCTTCGATTGCCTTTGTGATATCGCCTTCTGCTTCGTAGCATTCCGCCAGTTTTTGCATCATCTGGATGAGGTTCTCAAAAGAAATCCATTTCTGCTTTTCGGCGGCATCAAACTTTTCCTTGCCTTCTAAAAGATAAGCGATTTCGGTGAGCTTTGTGAAATAGATCTCCGGGATTTGTTCCAAAGCGGCCTTGGCGCTTTCGATGTCGCCTTTTGCTTTGTAGGCGTAGGCGAGGAATCGGAGAGAATCGTATTTTACGTCGCTTTCTCTGGTGGTTTCGCTAAGCTTGCTTGCAATGGCGATGGTTTCGTCTGGGTTCTCGGTGTAGTTTATGACGTAGAGCAAGTTGTTAAGCAGAATGTCGTTGTCCGGATATTGCGCGAGCCCCTCTTCTAAGATAGCCCGGCTCTTTGGTGGGTCGCTTTCCCGGTACTGATAAGCATTTTTGCAAATGGCATCTACTTTCTGTTCCAGTTCCGTTAAGTGAAAGTCAAACAGCTCGTCCATGGATACGCCGAAGTAGCTTGCCAATATTGGTGCCAGGGAAATGTCCGGCAAAGCCAGATTGTTTTCCCACTTGCTGACCGCCTGAAAGGAAATGCCGATGATGTTTGCTAACTGCTCTTGGGTGATGCCTCGCTGTTTGCGAAGTTCTTTTATTTTGGTTCCGATGTTCATTGGAATATCCTCCATATAATGTGGTTTGTATTTTCATCATGGTTACCAAGGCGGCGCCTGCCTTATACTTTAGTTATACCATGGATGGAGCGGAATAACAATACACGGTCAAATGACTTTTTTCAACCGGAGGTTGAATGCGTGGCTAAGAAAATCCCCCTGAATTGAGTGTTCAGGGGGATGCTACGCTAACCGCTACTTCCGCATCACAAAATAGAATCGATGTACTTTGCCTTCTACAAAGCCTTTCTCACGGATTTGCCTTTCTACTTCCAGTAAGTTTTCAAAAGAGCTTTCCACGGAAAAGTCTACAAATTCCCACGGAATTACTCTTGCAAACCACACAAGGGCAGAAGTGTCGAAAAAGCGAATCGGTTTATAGGTTTCACCCTGCTCCAAGGACGTGAATCCGTTTGCGGTAAATAGTTCGGATTGTTTTTCTAAGTTGTGCCCCGGAAAGGATTTCTCGTGATTCGGGAGGACCAGTTTTACCAAATCCCAATCATTGTCTTCACCGACCTGTTGGGTGATGAAGAGTCCGCCCGGTTTTAAGACACGGTAAATTTCCTTCGGGTCGTAGGAACCGTGACGGTTCAGTACGATGTCGAAGGTGGCATCGGGAAAGGGCATCTGGGATTCGTCCTCCATTTCCCGGAAATCAATGCCGAGAGGCGTAAAGGTTTCCCGACACAAAGTGACATTCGGTGCATACCCTTCGGTGGCACTGGTAAGATGATATGGGTGCCCCAGAGACAATAAAAACTCTCCGCCGCCGGTGTCCATGTCCAGAATCTTGTCCGTGGGTTTTAAATATTTCTCAATCACGGTTTTGTAATCCCAAGGCATGTTGTTCTCTTCGGAATGAAACTTTCCTTCGATATGGGAAAATTCCCAGCCTTTCATTTGTGCATGTTCTTCTTCTGCAAGCCATTTTTCTTTTAATTCATTTGCGTTCATAATCACTACTCCTTTTCGTAGGCTTTTTAGCCTGTAATTTGATTCATGGTTTCTAAATCAAAAAGGTGCAGTTTACTGACCATCTAAAATACTCGGTACAATCGATGTCAGATTTTTACTGCACCGAGTAGATAATTCGTTTCATCACCATATCATTTCCTCCAAAACAAGTCGATTGGTAAGATAAGTATAATGCAGAAGGCATAAAAAGTCAACGCAACCGTGGTTCACTCTTGCACTATCTCAAAAATATGGTATGATAAATAGTAGGTAGTATCGGGGGAGACGGAGTGATATAGGAACGGTTCGGAAGATAGTGTTTCCTTAAGAAAATATAAGAACATTCTATTTGCGTAGAATAAAGTAATTGACAAATATTTACAAATACCGCTTCTGCGGTTGTAGATTGAAAGGATAGTTAAAATGAAGTTTGTAATTCAGAGAGTGACAAAAGCAAGCGTAACGGTGGATGGGACTTGTATCGGCTCCATCGGGAAGGGGTTTCTGGTTTTGATCGGTGTGGGGGCCGAGGATACGAAGGAAGTGGCGGATAAGTATGTGAAAAAGCTTCTGGGCTTGCGGATTTTTGAGGATGCGGACGGAAAGACCAATCTTTCCTTAAAGGATGTAAACGGAGAGCTTTTGCTGATTTCCCAGTTCACCTTATACGCGGATTGTCGCAAGGGAAATCGCCCGTCTTTCATTAATGCGGGAGCACCGGCTCTTGCTACGGAGCTGTACGAGTATATTATCGAGAGCTGTAAGAAGGAAGGATACCCGGTACAGACCGGCGAGTTTGGCGCGGATATGAAGGTAGAGCTTCTAAATGACGGGCCGTTTACCATTGTTCTGGATAATTTGTAAAATAGGAAGCGTTAGCTGAGTGTTTTTTTGATGAAAGAAGGAAGAAAGGAGGCCCCTATGATTTATCTCAGTTCCTTTTCTTTCCCGGACGGGGAAGAGGAGCAAAGCTTTTTTATGAGTGTAAAGCGGACCTGCTATGATTCCTTTTATCCCTTTGGGCAGGTGGCGAAAAAAGAGATTTCCATTTTGAATTTTGAGGATGTGACCATACTGTACGGTGGCAACGGTTCCGGAAAGACTACGATTTTAAACGTGATTGCGGAGAAACTGGAGCTTCGGCGGGAGTCCATGTATAACCGTTCCAATTTCTTTCCGGATTACATTGCCCTTTGTGATGCGGCACTGGAGCGTGATTTGACGGAGCACAGCCGGATTATCACCAGCGATGATGTATTTGACTATATGCTTGGAGTTCGGACCTTAAATGAGGGTATCGATACGAAGCGGGAGGAGCTGTATCAGGAGTATCTGGACGCCAAGTATTCGGATTTTCATTACCGTACCATGGAGGATTTTGAACGACTGAAGCAGGTGAATCTGGCACGCCGCAAAACTCAGTCCAAGTACGTCAGAGCCAATCTGATGGACAATATCAGGGAGCATTCCAACGGAGAAAATGCATTTCGCTACTTTCAGGAGAAGGTGGAAGAGAGTGCGCTCTATTTGCTGGATGAGCCCGAAAACAGCCTGTCTCCGGAGCGGCAGCTGGAGTTGGTAAAGTTTATTGAAGAGGCGTCAAAGTACCTGAATTGCCAGTTTATTATTTCTACCCATTCTCCGTTTTTGTTGGGAATGAAGGGAGCAAAGATTTACGATTTGGACACCGTGCCGGTGCGGCCGAAGAAGTGGACACAGTTAAAGAATGTGCAGCTTTTTTATCAATTTTTCAAAGAGCGACAGGGAGAGTTTGAGTAAATACGGTAGAGAACCGGAGGAATAATGTATCGATTGCAAACGGAAGAAGAGGAGGTAGTAAAATGGAAGTAGACGTTTATTCGCAGTATTTTACGGCGGAGTGCGTGTATAACGGTCGTCGGCGTAGAGGTGTTGTGGTCAAGCTAACCTCTAGTTCCGAGGCCGGAATGATTCGGTATTGTGTGAGTGTTTCGTTCTTTCCCCACGAGAATCCGGAGGATTTTTTGATTTCTTATGATGCTTATGGAGAAAAGGAAATTTATAATGCGAAAGGCAGACGTTCGAAAAAAAGAGAAGCGGTCCTGCTTGCGGAGATAAGAAAACACGCGGATGAACTGGCAAAGAGCTTGGGTGGAACCATTGATTGGGAGAAGCCGCTCGGGGAGGAAAGACGAGGGTAAAACAGACGCGTGTAGGCCGGATGGATTGTAAAAGAGAAAACGAAAAAAGTCCGTACGAAAAGAGAGAAGGAGTAAAGGAGACAAGAGTATGAATTTCGAAAAGATTACGAAGTATTTGGATTCCTTGGAAGCAAGGGGAATTCCGTCGGTGGATTGTATGATTTACAAGAATCATGAGTTGGTGTATCGTCATATGAACGGCGCCACCGATGAGAAAAAGGAAAAGAAAATTGACGGAAACGAAGTGTATTTAATGTTTTCCATGACCAAGGTGCAGACCATGACGGCGGTGCTGCAGCTGGTTGAACAGGGAAAGCTTTCCTTGGAGGATGAAGTAGGGGAGTATCTTCCGGCGTACCGTAACCTTACGGTAAAGCAAGGAGATTCCGTAGTGGCGCTTACCACGCCGCTGAAGATAAAGCACCTTGTGTCCATGCAGTCCGGTCTTGATTACAATTTGGGACGCCCGGGTATTGTACGGGTGCTTGCGGAAAAAGGAAATGCGGCAAATACGCAGGATATCGTCAATGCCTTTGTGGAGTCTCCGCTTAATTTCGTACCGGGAGAGCATTTCTGCTACAGTTTAAGCCATGATGTGGTGGCCGCAGTGATTGAGGTGGTGTCCGGTATGACCTTCGGGGAGTACTTAAAGAAGAATATTTGGGAGCCGCTGAAGCATAAGAATACGTGCTTTGCAAAGCCGATGAATGATGGCGTGAAGGGATTGGCGCAGCAGTTTATTTGTAATGACAAAGGTGAGATTGTACCGATGGAGCAGTCCTGCTGCTATCAGTTTACGGAGCATTATGAAAGCGGCGGAGCAGGATTAATCAGCTGTACCGAGGACTATGCGGTATTTGCGGATGCGTTGGCTTGCGGCGGTATCAGCAAGGACGGTGTTCGGATTTTACAGCCGGAGACCGTGGAACTGATGAAGACGAACCTTTTGGGAGATGCTTCCCGAGAGGATATCGCAAAGACCATGGGGCGCGTTGGTTACGGTTACGGCTGCGGTGTGCAGATTGTGATGGAGCCGGAGAAGATGAATTCTACCGCACCGGCAGGTGTATTCGGATGGGACGGTGCCGCAGGCGCGTGTATTACCATGGATACGAAGTCTAAGACGGCCCTTGTGTATTTGCAGCATGTGAGAAATTGCGGCTGGGCTTACGGAGAGATTCATCCGACGTTACGGGATATGGTGTTCGGAGAAGAATAAGTATATGTTGCGAACAGTATCTGTGAGTAGTTGAGAAGGAAGAACTACTTGATTTTAGACGAGGTTTTTGATAAGATTTCTATAGAAAGTGTCCCGGATTGTGACAAAGAAATCAGGGATAAGGTCAATGATTCATATAAGATGGATTTGAAAATTTAGAAGTAAGAAAGGAAACATAACCATGAGAAAAACAATTCATGCAGAAAATGCACCGGCAGCAGTAGGACCTTATGTACACGCAGTAGAGGTAGGCGATTTCGTATATACCTCCGGCCAGATTGGTCTCGTTCCGGCTACCGGCGTACTTGCTGAGGGAGTAGAGGCTCAGGCAGAGCAGGCATTACAGAACATTCAGGCGGTACTGGCGGCAGCAGGCTGCACCATGGCAGATGTCATCAAGACTACCGTATTCTTGGCCGACATCGCAGATTTCGGCAAGATTAACGAGATTTACGCAAAGTACTTTACCGGCGAGACTCCGGCACGTTCCTGCTTACAGGCAGGCGCACTTCCGAAGGGCGCATTGTTTGAAATCGAAGTTGTGGCATATAAGGGCTAATGGATAAGCCCTATTATGTGTATTTGCTTCGTTGTACCGATGGTTCTCTTTATGCAGGTATTACGACCGATGTGGAGCGTAGGTTTACGGAGCATTTGGAGGGACGTGCAAAAGGAGCAAAGTACACGAAAACCCATACGCCGAAGGAAGTTGCGGCGGTATGGCAGGTGGGAAATCGTTCCATGGCATCGAAGATTGAGTGGCGGGTAAAGCACCTGACGAAGGCGCAGAAAGAAACTCTGTGTAAAGAGCCGGAGCGACTTTCGGAGTTTGTTCGCATGGAAGAAACATAAGAAAATAAAAAGGTTCTGTGGCACTAAAATGTGCTACAGAACCTTTTGCATTTGTATGACAAGTATCGGAAGGTATTATACAAACGTTGTTTCCGTAGATTCCCCATCCGCCTTCGGGAACTTCCTTCTCATAAAGATAAAACATACCAGATGTGCCAAAAGCGTTGCGGTCCAGGTGACCGGATAGGAGGTAAACAGCACCTCCGGGGTGTGGAACTTCGGAATTTGGAAAATGGTGGCAATCCAAAGAAGACGAAGCCCGCAGGCACCGATCATGGAAACGATGGTCGGTGTGACGCCGTAGCCCATGCCGCGGATGGAACCGACAATGGTGTCCATCATGCCGCAGAGCAGGTAGGTGGTACAGATAATGGCAAGACGCACCATGCCGGCATCAATGGATGCCGCGGAGTCGGTGTAAATACTGAGGAGCGGCCGTCCGAAAAGGAATGCAAGATTACCGAAAACCAGTCCCGCCACCATGGCACAGCCTTCCGCACAGAATAAAATCTTGTTGATGCGGGAGTATTTCTTTGCGCCGATGTTCTGGCCGGTAAAGGTCAGGGCCGCCTGATGAAAGGCGTTCATGGATACCCAGACGAAGCCTTCGATGCTGGAGGCTGCGGAGCTTCCGGCCATAATGATTTCACCGAAGCCGTTGATGGAAGATTGAATCACTACATTGGACAGGGAAAACACAACGCCCTGCAGTCCGGCCGGGATACCGATGCGAACCAGTCCCAAAAGAGTGACACCGTCGATTTTAAGCTTGCTCAGTACGAGACGGAAGGATTCGTCCTCTTCCTTTAAGAGGCAACGAAATACCAGTGCCGCGGACATATACTGGGAAAGAATGGTTGCCAGCGCTACACCTGCCACATCCATGTGAAATACTATAACGAACAGCAGATTCAGCAAAACATTCAGTACGCCTGCCGCAGTCAGGTAGTAAAGAGGACGTTTTGTGTCGCCCTTACTGCGGAGCAGGGAACTACCGAAATTATAAAACATCATGGCCGGCATGCCGAGGAAATATACGCGCATGTACAGGGATGCCAGACCGATGACGCCCTCCGGAGAATCCATGAGTGCGAGAAATTGCGGTGCAAACAACAAGCCGATGACGGTTAAAATGGCACCGCTCAGTAAACTGATGGCAACCGCGGTATGTATGACTTTGCTTGTACGTTCCTTGTCTCCGGCACCGATGTACTTTGCGGAAAGCACGTTGGCACCGATGGAAAGCCCCAGGAATACGTTGGTCATTAAGTTAATCAAAGAAGAAGTGGAGCCTACCGCAGCTAAGGAATTGTCGCCGGCGAATTTGCCCACAACGGCAATATCCGCGGCGTTAAACAAAAGCTGCAAAAGGCTGGATAACATGAGAGGCAGGGCAAACCGAAGCATCTTCGGAAGCAATGCGCCGGTTGTCATGTCTAATTCGTAGGCACCTGTTTTTTTCATGACAAAACCCTCCGATTATTTTCCCTCAAATCGTCCGGATGCACCGCACGGAAGTACCAGACCGCTTTCGCGTACCGGCAGACCGATTTCGGAAGACTCGATGTGTCCGGAGAACCGGCGAAGCTCGGTGCCCAAAAGATAGGACAACAGAGCCGGCTGCAGACCGGTGGTGTAGGAATTAATTAGGAAGAATAACGGTTCCTCCTTTAATACCTGGGTGGTTAATTGTACAAAGGAGTGAATTTGTTCTTCGATTTTCCAAATCTCACCCTTCGGGCCTCTGCCGTAGGACGGCGGGTCCATGATTACCGCGTCGTAACGGTTACCGCGGCGGATTTCCCGCTCCACGAACTTGACGCAGTCGTCTACGATATAGCGGATCGGAGCTTCGCCGAGGCCGGAAAGAGCAGCGTTTTCCTTGGCCCAGGTGACCATGCCCTTGGAGGCATCCACGTGGGTCACGGCTGCGCCGGCTGCGGCTGCGGCTAAGGTGGCACCGCCGGTATAAGCAAACAGATTTAATACCTTGATTTCACGATTCGGGTCCGCTTTCTTTGCGGCACGGATTTTATCGCCGAACCAGTCCCAGTTTACCGCCTGCTCCGGAAATACGCCGGTGTGCTTAAATGCAAAAGGCTGAAGGCGGAAGGTCAGTTCCTTATAATGCAACAGCCAGTTTTGCGGTAAATCAAAAAACTCCCATTCGCCACCGCCTTTGTTGCTGCGGTGATAGTGAGCGTTTAACTTCTTCCATTCGGCGGCCGTTTTCGGAGTGTTCCAAAGCACCTGTGGGTCCGGCCTGAGTAAAATATAATCGCCCCAGCGCTCTAATTTTTCACCGCCGGAGGCATCCAGTACTTCGTATTCTTTCCAATCACTTGCAATCCACATAAAAGTCCTTTCTGTGCGGTACGCACACGGGATAGGTTTACAAAACGTTCCAATCGATTCTGCACTTATTGTAGCACTATAATCCATAACGGTCAATGAGGAAATATGTATGAAATCCACCGCTTCTTTCCGGCCTTTTTCGTGTCTTTTTATTGACTTCAAGTCTCTTTTATATTAGTATAATATTAGGAAAGTTTAGCAATTATTTCCGATTTTATGTGGGGGACAAAAGATGGTCATTGATTTTAAGTGCCCGATGTGCGGTGCAGGGATGGAGTATGACAGTGAGCTGGGGAAATTAGAATGTGACAGCTGCGGTCATACACAGGATATCGAAAGCGCTCCGGAAACAGAGCAGGAGCAATCCATAGAAGTAACACCCTTTGACGGAAGTCAGATTCCGGACGAGGCGATAATTACGGAGGAGTTTGAAGAAAAGGAACCGTCTGTTTATACCGAGGAGCAGGAGTTTTTCTGTAACGGCTGCGGTGCGGCGATTGTGACGGAGCCGGAGGTCAGTGCGACCCATTGCCCGTATTGCGGTTCGGCAGTGGCGTTTAAAGCACGTCTGACCGGGCAGTATGCACCGGATAAGGTGATACCGTTTATGATTTCCAAGAAAGAGGCCCAGGATTTGTTCCGGAAGTGGGCGAAAAACGGTATTCTTTCTCCGAAGGATTTTATGACGGAGAAGCGTCTCGGGGAGATTACGGGTGTGTATGTGCCTTTCTGGCTGTATGATATGAACGTGTCTGCAGAGGCGGATTGTCTGTGCGGCAAAAAGCGTTCCTATCGAAAAGGGGATTATATTTACCATGAGACCAAGTATTATCATGTGTACCGCCGCGCCTATCTGAGTTACCACAAGGTGCCTGCGGATGCGTCCGTGAAAATGGATGATGAGACTATGGATTGCCTGGAACCGTACAATTATACAAAGCTAAAGAACTTTTCTCCGGAGTATCTGGCAGGCTTTCAGGCGGAGAAATACGGACCGGATGCGGAGGAACTGCAGCCCCGGGCAAAGGAACGGGTACGAAAGTACGCCGAGAAGTACCTGGCCGACAGTATCCGCGGGTATTCTTCTGTCACCTATCAGAAGAAGGAGTGCTTGATCAATAGGGCAAATGAGTTTTATACCCTGCTTCCGGTTTGGACCTTGCATTATGAGTACAAGGGCGAGAAGCAGACCTATACCATGAACGGACAGACCGGTAAGATTATCGGGAAAGCCCCGGTTTCCGGTGGCCGTGTGGCAAAATGGGCAGGCATTTTATATGGCGGAAGTCTTGCAATACTGGCACTTCTTACGTATTTGGTAATATAGGGGGGGCGGGTGATGAAAAAGAATTTATATAAGATTGTATGGATGTGTTTGGCACTTGTGCTGGCAGTAGGCTGCTTGCTTCCGGCAAGTACGGCCATGGCAGACACGAACGAGGATGCATTATTAGAAAGTATTCGTGACGCCTTGAAGGAATTTCACGGGGAGTCGGGGGAGGATTTCTATTTCGAGCTTGAACCGGAGGATGACTACGATTCGGACTATGATTTTGAGAATTGGTATGAGGAAGACTATGACTTTGATAAGTGGTACGAGTCGGATTACGAAAAAGCCCGACAGATTCTCGAGGAGAACCTTGCCCGGACCGGTATGAGCTTAGATGAGGACCAACGGATTTACGACTTTTTCGGGAAATTCAGTCGGGGGGATTTGAATGAAATCGATGGCTGGATTGAGGAAAAGGAAGAAGAGGGCGATATCAGTATCCGCGTCTTTGTGGCGGAGATGGATATGAACATGGAGAAGTACTTTCTGGAGGAGTGTGCGGATGCCCTGTGTGACAACGGTTATGCGAAAGAGGATTTGGCGATTATGCTTCTGAATCTGGATTATAACAACCGTGGCGTTTGCATTCAGGGGTACGGCCTTTGCGAGGAACGGGTAAACGATGATCGTACCGAGTACATACTGGACGATATTATCGAGCATTTTTCCGATGATGATTATGTATACGGTGTGAAGTTGTTTGCGACAGAGGCGGCTTACTATGCACAGTCTACGAATTACGGTGTGTATTTTAAGGATAATTCCTTTGAAGGAAAGATGAAGCGTATGCCGTGGCCTTTGGTGCTTCTTGCTCCGGCGGTCGTGGCCTTTGTGGGTATTTTGTTGATGAAGGGTTCCAAGGGCGGAAAGATGACCACCAACGGAAAGACCTATATTCAAAACGGTGTGTCCGGATTGACGGCCAATAAGGACGATTATGTGCGGACCGATGTGTCAAAGACCTATTCGCCGGTGAGCTCCGGCAGTTCCGGCGGAAGAAGCGGCGGAGGGCGCAGCTCCGGTGGCGGCGGAAGAAGCAGCGGTGGAAGGTCTCATTCCGGCGGCAGCCGCAGATTCTAGAGGATGATGTTACGGTTAGGCTCTGAAAGAGAGCAGAATAAATTTATGAAAAGGGAGAGAGGACGATGGGAAAAGCTTTAACGGAAGTATCACAAGAGATTTTGGAACTGGCGGACCTTTGTCGCAGTAACAGCGGCATCGATTCGGAGCTTTATAAGGTACATGACGTAAAACGTGGCCTGCGTGACTTAAACGGTAACGGCGTGGTTGCGGGACTGACCCGGATTTCGGATATTGTATCGTTCCGTATGGAAAACGGGGAAAAGATTCCGTGTGAAGGTGTGCTTCGGTATCGCGGAATCGACATTCGTGAGATTTGTAACGGTTTTTTAAGCGAGGGCAGATTCGGTTTTGAAGAGGTGGCGTATTTGTTGTTGTTCGGACAGCTTCCGACGGAAAAGGAGTTGACGGAGTTTAAGCAACTTCTCAATGCCTCCCGGACGTTGCCGACGAATTTTGTCCGTGACGTCGTGATGAAGGCGCCGAGCAAGGATATGATGAATACCATTTCCCGATGTGTGCTGACATTGGCTTGCTACGATAAGAAGGTAGACGATATCAGTCTTCCGAATGTGCTCCGTCAGTGTATTATGTTGATTGCGGTATTTCCGATGTTGGCAGTGTATGGTTATTGTGCATATAATCACTATGGCAGAGGGAAGAGCCTTTATATTCATAATCCGGACCCGAAGCTTTCTACGGCAGAAAATATTTTGCGGATGCTTCGTCCGGATAAGAAGTATACGGAGTTAGAAGCAAAGATTTTAGATATGGCGCTGGTGCTTCACATGGAGCACGGCGGCGGTAATAATTCCACCTTTACTACACATGTAGTAACGTCTTCGGGAACGGACACCTATGCGGCTATTGCAGCGGCGCTCGGCTCCTTAAAGGGACCGAAGCACGGCGGAGCCAACATCAAGGTGGTTCAGATGTTCAACGATCTGAAGCACTCCGTAAAGGATACGAAGGACCCGGCCCAGGTGGAGGAGTATCTGGTGAAGCTTCTGCATAAGGAAGCCTTCGATAAGAAGGGACTGATTTACGGTATGGGTCATGCGGTATATTCCCTGTCCGACCCGCGCTCCTGCCTGTTAAAGGAGTACGTGGAGACGCTTGCCAAGGAAAAGGGAAAGATGGCAGAGTATCGTTTGTATAAGATGGTAGAAGAGATGGGACCGCGGATTATTGAGCGGGAACGCCGTATTTACAAGGGTGTCAGCGCAAATGTGGATTTCTACAGCGGATTTATTTACAGTATGCTGGATCTTCCGGCAGAGCTGTTTACGCCGTTGTTTGCCATGGCGCGTATTGTGGGCTGGAGTGCCCATCGTATGGAGGAACTCATTAATCAGGATAAGATTATCCGCCCGGCATACAAAGCAATCTTAACCGACGGCGAGTATGTAGAGCTTACGGACAGATAAATTGAAGTAGACAAAGGAGGAAAACTATGTTTTGCGGTAATTGTGGAGAAAAAATGCAAGACGGAGCAAAGTTTTGCGGAAAGTGTGGCTGGAAGGTAGAAGCAGCGGCTGCACCGGTACAGGAAGCGGTAGCCGAAAAGGCTGTTGAAGTACAGGAGGCAGTAGAAGAAAAGGTTGCCGAGGCACAGGAGGCAGTAGAAGAAAAGGCTGCTGAAGTACAGGAGACAGTAGAAGAAAAGGCTGTTGAAGTACAGGAGGTTGCAGAAGAAAAGGTTGCCGAGGCACAGGCAGTTGCGGAAGAGGTGGCAGCGGCCGCAGCGGTTGTACAGGCGGCAGAGGAAGAAAAGGCTCCGGCAGAAGAGCCGGTAGTGGCAGCGGCACCGGTACAGGAGCCGGTAGCAGAGGAAGCCCCGAAAGCGAAAAAGAAGAAGGGCTTATGGATTCTGATTCCGGTTATTTTACTTGCCTTGGCCGGTATTGCGGTAGGTGTTGTAATCTTTTTGGGGAGTTTGAAGAGACAGGAAGTGGTTTTGAACGATGCGGTCACCTTTACAGTGACGGGGTACTCCGGTTACGGTGTGGCTGAGGTTGTGCTGAATGAAGAAGCACTGGAGGAGAAGTACGAAGACCTCATCTCCGAGCATACGAAGATTCGCTGGTCTAAGTTTATAGAAGAAGTGGACTTACTGGAGTATGAGGTAACCGAGCTTACCGGTCTTTCCAACGGTGACAAGATTATTTTCACCTGGGAGTACGATAAAGAGAAGGCGGCAGAAGAATATAAGGTAGATATTCTTTGCGATAGCATCGAATATACCGTAACCGGTCTTACGGAAGTGGAGAAGGTAGACCCGTTTGAAGATTTTACGGTGACCTTTGACGGTGTCAGCGGAGACGGTTATGCGAATATTGATATAGAAGGCTATCCGAACTACAGGAATTACTTTAATTATGAGGTATCCAACCGCTATAGTCTTTCTAACGGTGATACGGTAGAGATTACCTTTGATGTTTCCAAGTATAAGGATTTTGTAGCGGAGCAGTTCGGTTATGAATTGTATCCGACAAAGAAGAGCTATACCGTAGAGGGTCTTACGGAGTATGTGTGGGCGGATGAGCAGGTGAGCGAAGCTACAGTAAAGCCGATGCTGGCTGCTGCGGAGAAGCACATTTATAATCACATCAATCAGTATTGGGACGAGGAGTCTTCCGTGAAGAAGCTGGCCTGTGTCGGTCATTTCATTTCCAGACCGGATTCTATGGATGACAGCGTAAAGAATGTAATCGGTTTGATTTACAAGGTAAATGCAAACGTATTTGTAGAGGAAAGAAATCTGGAAGTAGAGTACTATTTCCCGGTTTTGTTTAAGAATGTAGTGCTGGGCGAGGACGGTGCGTTTGTATTCCAGGAAAGTAATATTTCCCACACCGGCGAAAGATTTTACAAGGAGTTTGAGCCGGAAAACGAAGAGGATACGGTTCCGAACGGTACCTGGTATTTCTACGGATATGAGACTCTGGACGGCTTAAAGGAGGACTATGAGGTTCACAGCGTAAGCTGGACCACCGTGGAGACGGAGAGCTTTGTAGAGAAGAATTACACGGAAGCTGTCAGTGCAGAGATTACGAAGGCGTTTACCGAAAGTCTTAAGAAGGTGGAAGAGGGTAATCCGGAGGCTTTAATCGCAGATGCAATCGAGGCATTCCTTACGGCATCCGACAGCTGGCAGGAAACCGCCGGCATCAGCGGTATCAAGTGCGTAGAGACCAGACTGTACAGCAGTGATGTTATTTCGGAGGCTGTTCCGATGAATTGCTTCGATGTGGTATTGCAGGTTACCGCAACCATTGAGTATGAGGATATGTTCGAGGAGTTCCCGTTCTACTATGTGGTAAGATATCCGGATGTGACGGTAGGCACCGACGGAATGCTGACGGCAGACCTGACGGCACGCACCACGGCGAACGGTCAGTTTACGAAGATGCTGGGAGACAAAGAGGTATATACCGGATGGTTCTCTCCGGCAGTGAATGTATGGGTATATGAGGGTTATCAGACCATGGAGGAGATGGATGCGGCCAATCAGGAGACCCGTACCAAGAAGATTTTCTATGTGTTAAAAGCAAACAAGGCGTACGAAGCGGCAGAGGCTCAGGATATGAATGCATGGGCAAAGGCGGATGATACTGCTGTCGTTGCGGCTGCGGAGGCTGCATTCCGTGAGACTACGGTAGCTTGGCCGGAAAGCGCAAAGGTAAGCGGTGTAGAGTGTGTGGACACCTACCTGATTTCCTGCAATGTTCCGACCAAGGAAAAGGAGTTTGCGGTATTGTTAAAGGTAACCGCGGAAGTGACTTACGAGGAAAATACGGAAGCATTTGACTATTACTACATGGTACGTTTGGGTAATGCAGCGTTGGATGCAGACGGAGCTATTTCCTTTGATGTGGCGACAATGGTATTGACGGACAATCCGTTTACCAAGATGTTAGGTGACGAAGAGGTTCCGGGTGCGGAAGGCGAGCCGGCACTGAATGTATGGAGCTTTAGCGGCTATGCGACGGCAGAGGAAGCGGAAGCAACCGTTTTGGCAAAGAGAGAGAATCATATTAACTATACCGGTGTGAAGGTACCGGAACCGGCAGTAGAGGAGCCGACGGTAGAAGATCCGGCAGAGACCCCGGAGACCGATGAAGGAGAAACTGCTGAGGGCGAAGAACCGTCCGAGGAGCCGAAGACCGAGGATGAGGAATCTGCGGAAGAGCCGAAGACAGAAGGCGAAGAGACGGATACCGAGGCTTCGGAAGGTGACGGAACGTTCAGTCTCGAGCTTACGGAGATTGGCGAAGAGAAGCCGAAGGTAATCAAGGTGATTCGTGAGATTTCCGGTTTGGATTTAGAGGCAGCAAAAAATTTAGTAGATGCTGCACCGAGTATCGTTAAGGAAGGTCTGACCAAGGAAGATGCGGAAAAGCTAAAGGCACGGTTGGAAGCAGCCGGAGCAAAAGTAACAATTAAGTAAGGTACATAAAAGTAGTTTCAAAACGGACTGTTGCATTGGATGTAACGGTCCGTTTTTTGTGTATGCAGGAAGTTATTTATGATAATAGCTTAGTTGGAATTCGGAGGATGCTAGGAAAAAGACGGCTGATTTCATATTGTTTTTCTTGGAAACGGTTTGTTATACTGGAAGTATAGATAAGGAAATATAGAAAATGGGAGGCCAAGACTATGGCATGGTACACATTAAATAATATTGCAACGATGACGGGACTGACGACACGGACGTTACGGAATTATTTACAGATGGGGCTGCTTACCGGGGAAAAGGTAGACGGTGTATGGAGATTTTCCGAGGAACAGCTTTATGCCTTTATGGATCATCCGACGGTGCGCCAGGGAATGCATGCAAAACAAAATGCAATTGTAACCGACTTTTTGTTGATGGGCGGACGAAAAGAGAGCCGGACCTGTGTGATTCTGGACTATTGTATGGAATGGGAGGATGCGAAAAGAGTTATCGATTTCTTCAGTGACAAAATCAATGAGCAGGGAGATGATGAATTGCGGTTTGGGATGGAACGGCACAAAAAGAGTGTGCGGTTGATATTAAGCGGTTCGGAAAGAGCGGTAAGAGAGATTATGAAATGTTACTATGAGAGAAATTAGCGATCGAGACACTGCTTATTTGGAAAATAAGAGTTTAAAAACAACAAAAAGTAGAAAAATGCACAATTTCACCACGGAAAATGAAGGTAAGGTTGATTTTAGGACTACCACTCAACCAAAAGATGTGATATACTAAGCTCAACACAACCGAAAGGGGAATTTGGTGATGGCAGGCACGACTTTTTCAACTACATTGCAGACTTTACGAAAGAACAGAGGAGTAACTCAGGAGCAGTTGGCGACACATTTGGGAGTCAGCCCCCAGGCTGTTTCCAAATGGGAGAACGGAAGCTACCCGGACGGGGATTTGCTTCCGCAGATTGCGGATTACTTTGAAGTGTCCATTGATTATTTGTACGGTAGGGCAAAGGATAATGTGTCGCTGGAACAGCAGTTGATGGAGACAATCAAAGGAATTGATGTCCCGCCGGATTATGACCACAGTGAACATATGGACCGGATTATGAAATACATCTGGGCCATGCAGCTTGGTTTGTGGTCGGAGAATAAAAACTATTATGACAGGATGCGGTCGGAAGGTGATTATGTGATTGCTTCTACCCTGTTTGATAAGTCCGGGTTCAACTTTTTCCGATTGAATAAGAATCTTGAGTTCTTTACTGTAATGAAACGACCGGAGAAGGGATTTGCTTCTTATTTCAAGGTGACGGATGAATTGACGGAGCTGTTTGCGTTTTTGGGGAAAAAGAAGAACCTGCAGGTGTTGTTTTATTTGCTTTCGCTGGATGCGGGAAACGGAGTGTCCGTATCGACCATAGCGAAGAGAGTAGGAATCAGTGAGGCGGAAGCAAGGGCGGCGGTAGAATATTTGAAGCAAGTACCGAACTACGAAACGGGAAACCGGATCCTTATGGAAGTATCTGTTTTGGATGAGTTTGACAAAAGTGAGCCGTTGTATGCGGTAAAAAGTTCTGTGGCTTGTACGGTACTGCTTTTGCTGGCAGGCGCGGATGTGATGATACATCCGCCGGTAAGTTACGCAATGTCCGTCGGCGGGACGAATAAAGCCTGGTTGGAACGGGAACAGATGGAGTTCTTGCAGAAGCCAGATAAAAAGTAGAAAATGCCGCAGTGGTGTGAAAAAGCAGAAAGGATAAAGGGAGATTTAGAAGATGAAACGAAACAAAAAGGGAAAACAGGAGAATAAGGAGCAGGAAAAGAAGAATCCGCTCCACAAGGAATACGGCGTGTTTAAAAACATGGGGTTTGTGTTTAAGCACATGATTGGGTATGAGAAAAAGTTATTGA
>JAFYMC010000025.1 GCA_017556805.1 Lachnospiraceae bacterium
TGCAGCACCTGTGAAAAATTCACCCCTTTTGCTATGGCCCTTTCATTGAGCCATGCCGGAATCGTCAAAGTCTTCTTTACCGCTTTCGTCTCCTTATACTGGTCAATATTACACGACACCAACGAAGCAAATCCGTCCTCTGCGGAAAGTGTCTCTATATCGGACGGTACCGCAATCGGTCGCTCCTGTTCCAGCAGCGTTAAAATATAACCCGCCAAAGCTTCCTGGGCACACGCCATAGTCTCCGCCACAGAAGAACCATAACTGTGACAGCCCGGTAAATCCGGAAACTCCACCCAATAAGAATCCTCTTCTTTATGAAACACCGCCGGATAAACAAACAACATAAATCTCGCCTCCTTTTTGAGAATATGATGACTCCCCGTTACTCGAATCAACTTCCATCCGTTCTTCATTAGAAGCTTTAGTAAATCTTTATCCCTCATAACTCACCCCTTTCATTATAATACGTATAACACGTATAGTCAAGATTATAAAGTAACAATATTCTTCCCCTACTCTTAATGGAACCTGCGGTGTGAAACCACCGGAAATCAGATGACAGATAAAGAACACAGATTTGTATATATGGGATATGAAAACGGTTTTATCTGTCAGAATCAGTATAGCACGGTTTATTAATAATAGCAACCATCATTTTACTACCCTGCATTTCCGAAATCACATTCCGTGATATTCAAAAAAGCCCGTCGCATTCCGCGACAGGCTTCTTCCTCTTTCAATAATGTTACCTTTTTTCAATGACTTTTGAAAACAGTATTCCCAACAGGCATCCTACAAATCCTCCGCCAATCGGGATACAAAGAACCATTGCAAAATACTGATTCTCAGCTACCACACTAGGAGAACTCATCCCAAAGGCTCCCAGATAAGTCACCAAGCAAAACAGTAAGCCTGCAATCGTAATTGCAATCGGCACATACTTCACCGCAAAACTTTTTACCTTCGACATAACCATCTGAATCACGCCAAAAAACAACGCAAAGCCAAGAAAAATCATTACACTTGCCATAAAACCACCTCCTTCAAATTGAATTTGAGCGTTGCCGAGCCATGTCGCCTGCACAGCGGAAACACGCAACGAGAGGTATGCACCGATACAAACCACAAGGACAGTTGATACGATACTTAACACAGCTATGCATAACATCCTTCTATAATGTCTCTTCAGTAACGCAAGCATATTTTCCTCCGCCTTATCCTTATACTCCTTATCAAGAAGATTCTCTCCCGAAAGTAATTCGTTTACGGAAATCGTCAGAATCTCACATAACGGCATCATCAAAGAAACATCCGGAAGTCCGTTACCGGTTTCCCACTTACTGATTGTCTTATCACTGATTTCAAGAATATCAGCAAGTTGACGTTGTGTTAAATTCTTTTCCTTTCGCATTCTCGCAATAAATTGACCAATCTTGACTTGATCCATAAGTGCACCTCCTTTCTCTGAGGTTATTCTAAAGCAGGATACCCCTGTTTCACACCCACGCTCCGTAGAATCTGCCTAAAAATGCATATCCACGTATCGTAGATAAGAAATACACTACACCAGGTTCATATTTCCTCTCTCCTTGTTTTAGCATGTGCAGTCAAGACTACGTGATATAAGCAACCTTTTCTCTCTTCTCCATTCTTCAAGTCTTCGCGAAATCAATGGGCTATCGCACCGCTTTGTGCGGCGTTCCTCTTCCATATTTGCATGTGCCTTCTTCCTTTGCCACAGAAAGTGCGTATGTGCATGATCCCTTTTGAATTCAGCGTAGGATGTTAGTCATTCTTATTACTCCGTTGGTCAATCAGTAACGCTCAGACAGGAGGTCTGAGCGAGGTCGCCACACAACAAGGAGGTTGCGTCACTCTGTAACACACTTCCCGGAGTAATTAGAAAGACTTCATCCGAAGCTCATGACAAATCGGTTTTATTCCACGGGGCGGTTCTGATACTTACATAATCCTTTTGACACTCGAATCCACTACACAAAAAAACCCGCCGGTTTCCCGACGGGTTCTGGTTTGCAAATCTTACTTTAAGGTAACCTTTGCGCCAACTTCCTCAAGCTTCTTCTTGATGTCGTCAGCTTCTGCCTTGGAAGCGCCTTCCTTAACCATCTTCGGAGCGCCCTCTACAAGATCCTTAGCTTCCTTTAAGCCAAGGCCGGTGATCTCACGAACAACCTTGATAACCTTAACCTTCTCAGCGCCAGCCTCAGTAAGCTCTACGTTGAACTCGGTCTTCTCTTCCTCTGCTGCTGCAGCCGGACCAGCTGCTACAACTGCTACGCCTGCTGCTGCGGAAACACCAAACTCTTCCTCGCAAGCCTTTACTAAATCGTTTAACTCTAATACGGTCATGCTCTTAATAGCATCGATAAATTCCTGAGTCGTCATTTTACATTACCTCCATAAAAATTTAAATAGTATTTTTGTATTGCGGCTTTGCCGCGTTTGTATCTGCGTTACGCCGCAGGTGCGATTGCGCTTGTCACATTGACCGGGGCAATACCCTTACGCTGCATTATGCTGCCTCGCCGTTCTTCTCTGCAATCTGCTTGAGCACTCTTGCCATGTTGGAGATCGGGGACTTCATGCTGCCGAGAAGCTTGGAAATAAGTACTTCTCTGGACGGGATGGTAGCAACCTTCTGAAGACCTGCTACATCGTAGTAAACGCCTTCTACAACACCGCCCTTGAACTCGAGCTTCGGAGCCTTCTTTGCGAACTCAGCAAGAATTCTTGCCGGAGCCACTGCATCTTCGATACCGAAAGCAACTGCGGTCGGTCCTTCTAAGTGCTTAGCAAGCTCTGCATACTGGGTGCCTTCGAATGCGAAGTTGAGGTATGTGTTCTTGTATACCTTGTATACAACACCGGCCTCTCTTAATGCCTTACGAAGTGCGGTGTCTTCCTCTACGGTAAGACCACGGTAATCAACTAATACCGCTGCACCGGCCTTCTCTACGTAGCCCTTAATCTCGTCTACGATCGGCTTCTTGATTTCAACCTTTGCCATTTTTTTACCTCCTTATAGAATACGGCTTACGCCGGAATCCAAAGACGAAAAAACAAGCAATTTATATAAACTCAATCCTCGCGGAATGCTTTCGTTCACCAAGGAACAAAAAAGACTCTCTGCGAAGACGCAAAGAGTCAAACAAATCATAAACGCTTGATTCCTCGGCAGGCGGTTTCTCTTACGCCGGTATGTCCGGCACCTGCTGTCTTCGGTCTGACTGGGGGGGTTAGCCACAGTCCATTTGATACTATACCATGGATTTAATTACTTGTCAACAACAAATTTGTTTTTCTTGCATATCTTTTTTCTTGTATTTTTTCTTTGAGACCTTTGTCTGTAAAACCTCTATCTTTGTGCTTATCGGTTCATGTTATCATCCGTCCAAGAATCACATAATACCATGAGCAGCACAAATCCTCTATTTTTCATAGTATCCGCCCAACACCTATTTTTCATTTTACCATGATACATAATCCCTTTCTTGATTTTCATGGTACAAATTTCTCTTTCATTTTCTTCTTTACCATGATAGAATTCTCTTCCGGCATCTCTCATGGTACAAATCCGCTCATTTTCTCTCTAAACCGATATATTTACAGTTCATCTTCTCTGATTTCCGCCATTTTATACCATGAGAAATTTCCTCTTGCACTTCCTTCATGGTAATCAAAGTTTCTTCAACTAATTTTGTACCATGAGAATATCTTCAAATCTTCTCTCTCATGGTAAATCTTAATTTCGAATTAAAACCCGTACCATGACACACACTCTTATTTCTTTTATCATGGTATTTTTGCATGGGGGTGGTATGTTTTTTCAAGCCGCTTAGACACCCGAATTCCCCTGGAATGAAAAATTTTGCCTGCACGCAAGAACCGCCACGGTTGCGAAGCAACTGTGGCGGTTCCGAACTAACACATTTATCTTTGTGTCAACCATTAAAGGACTTTTTTGATATGCCTAATCAAAAAACTAAGTTAGCCTAACTTTGCGGTGTTCACCTTAACACCCGGGCCCATAGTGGACGCAAGTGTTACACTCTTTAAATACTGACCCTTCGCAGATGCCGGCTTTGCCTTAATGATTGCACCCATAATCGTCTGGAAGTTGTCTGCGAGCTGTTCCTCGGTGAAGGATACCTTACCTACCGGAACGTGAATAATGTTGGTCTTGTCAAGACGGTACTCAATCTTACCAGCCTTGATATCGTTAACAGCCTTGGTTACATCCATGGTAACAGTACCAGCCTTCGGGTTCGGCATTAAGCCCTTCGGTCCGAGAACACGACCGAGACGACCAACAACACCCATCATATCCGGGGTAGCTACTACTACGTCGAACTCAAACCAACCGTCATTCTGAATTCTCGGAATGAGGTCCTCTGCACCAACGTAATCAGCGCCTGCTGCCTCTGCCTCGTTTGCCTTATCGCCCTTTGCGAAAACTAATACTCTAACAGTCTTACCGGTACCGTGCGGCAGAACTACTGCACCACGTACCTGCTGATCTGCGTGACGACCGTCTACACCGAGTCTGATGTGAGCCTCAACGGTCTCATCGAACTTTGCGGTAGCGGACTTCTTTACTAAAGCAATTGCTTCATTGGAATCGTACTGTGCTGCCTTATCAAAAGCCTTCACAGCATCGGTATACTTCTTTCCTCTTTTCATTGTATTAACCTCCTAGTGGTATTTGCGGAATGAGGTACTCATATACGTTGACGCAACCTGTTTTTGTATGGGTTTTATGTCAGCTCTCCATACGAACTCGCTTGCGGACCATATGAGAAATTCCTCCCACATCATCTTACAATCTGCGGATATCTTATCCGCACCCTAACGGGACTTAGTCATCAACTACGGTGATACCCATGCTTCTTGCAGTACCGGAAATCATGCTGATAGCAGACTCGATATTTGCTGCATTTAAGTCAGGCATCTTAAGCTCTGCAATCTTCTGAACTTCGCTTCTCTTAATGGTAGCAACCTTGGTCTTGTTCGGGGTTGCGGATGCGCTCTTCAAATTGCAAGCCTTCTTTAACAGAACCGGAGCCGGCGGAGTCTTCGTGATGAAGCTGAAGCTCTTATCCGCATATACGGTAATAACTACCGGGATGATCATGTCGCCCTGATCTGCGGTTCTTGCGTTGAATTCCTTCGTAAACTGTACGATATTTACACCGTGCTGACCGAGAGCCGGTCCAACCGGCGGTGCCGGAGTTGCCTTGCCGGCAGGAATCTGTAACTTAATGTAACCAGTAACTTTTTTTGCCATTGTTGTATACCTCCTAAAATGTGGTGTTATCGGGGTTAGGCATCCCTCTTACGAAATCCGTGATTTCCGGAGCGCCCTTCAGCCTTCGGCTTTTGGCTGATTCCTCCCACTGCGCGGACTATTTCCGCATTGTACTTTTGTACTTACTTGTCGACTCTTACGTCTTCAAACCCAATCTCAACAGGTGTTTCACGACCGAACATGTCGATACTGATGGTGAGACTCTTCTTCTCGTGATTAATTACACGTACAACACCCTCCGTATTTTCCCATACGCCGGATACAACCTGTACCGTGTCACCAACCTCGAATTCATAAACAACCTCTTGCTCACGTTTCAGTCCCATGTTATACATTTCATCCTCCGTGAGCGGTACCGGCTTGCTTCCCGGACCTACAAAGCCCGTTACACCTCTGGTATTACGCACCACGTACCATGTGTCATCGTTCATAATCATGTTGAGTAACACATAACCCGGGAACATTTTTCTCTGTACCGTCTTCTCTTTGCCGTTCTTCACTTCCACTACATCCTCAAGCGGAACGGACACTTCGAGAATCTGGTCCTGAAGCTTTCTGTTTTCGATTGTTTTTTCGATGTTTGCTTTTACCTTATTCTCATAACCGGAATAAGTATGCACAACATACCATCTTGCCTCTGCCATATCATCACCTTGTCCTTAATTAGAGAATTAAGTCTACGCCACTGTTCACTGCCATGTCTACCAAAGCAATTACAAAGCCGAGAACCACGGTAATGACGATAACAGCTGCCGACTCTTTTACAAGGGTATCCTTGTCAGGCCAGGTAATCTTCTTGAACTCAGACTTCAGGCCCTTAAACCAGCTCTTCTTAGGAGCCTTTTCCTGTGTAGTGTTTGCAGTAGTTTCTCCCATGTTTCACTTTCCTTCCTGTCTGTCCCGCATCTTTCGATACGAACAAACTGCGCTTTGACCGAATTACTTGGTTTCCTTATGCAGCGTGTGACTCTTACAGAACTTGCAGTACTTCTTGGTTTCCATTCTGTCAGGATGATTTTTCTTTTCCTTCATGGTGTTGTAATTACGCTGTTTGCACTCAGTGCATGCTAATGTAATTTTTACTCGCACGACAATCCACCTCCGTAAATTTTTTTAGCTCTAATGGCTAAGTCTGTTTTTAGGCATAAAAAAAAGACCGCTTCCATAGCCAGTCTAATATAGCATAGAAGAAAGCAGTCTGTCAAGCATTTTCTGTAATTTTTTGATTCGCGCGCAAAAGTGGTGAAACTCTTCCTACATTATTTCAGCTTCCCACCGCTTTGGTTCTGCCGGACACGCATTTGCCTTTCCCGCAGCCCGGGATTCCACAAAGCAACCGCAAAGTCCGCACATGGCTTCCGCAAAATACTCACATTTCTTACAGGCAGTAAGACGTTCCTCGTATACATCTTTCGAACAACGTAATTCCGGATCCATGTTCTCGATGCGCTCTAACATCGCCCGGTAGGTTTCTTCCGAAATCCCCTGTCGCTTCATTTCCGCGACAAAGCATTTTCTGCAAAACTTCGGCAACGGCGGTTCCGATGCCTTCTGCGATTCTCCGTCTCCGACATACTGCTGCATTACGCTTGCCCTCCGGACATTTCGCCCTTTAACTGCGCCGGTGTCAGGCTCTCTCCGTTCCGTACAATCCCGCGGATATTTTTCTCTACCTGCACCCGGGGCAGCATCACCTGATGCTCACAGCCCACGCACTTCATACGAAAATCCATGCCTACCCGCAACAGCTCCCATTCCTTGCTTCCGCACGGGTGAGGTTTCTTCATCTTTATAATATCTCCGACTAAGAGGTTCATACAAAAATCACGTTCCTTTCAAAACAAACTGTGTGCAGGCACCGTTTTACGCTTTGCCTACACACAGTGTATCATGATTTTTCTTTTGTCGCAAGAAGATTCTTTTACATACGCTACTACTCCAGCTCAATCTCGGAGACTGTAAAGTTTCTGTACTCTACACTCATATCCCGGTAAGTAGCATTTAAACTACCAAAATCCGTTACCTCAATCAAATACGTTCTCGGTATACCGCCCTGAGCCTCCACCATAAATTCCGTCGTACCGTTCTCTTCGTATTCCTTCTTCCAGTCCTCCGGATGGATAACCACATAGGAATCTTCGATCACATCATAAATATCGCCGTCCCCGTCCGTATCATAGTAATCGATGACCGGAATTGCAAGCACCTTCGTCTTCTTCTCCGACGCCAAATCATCCATAAACCACTGAATTCCCTGCGCACAAGCCCTTTGAAACGCATTCTCGGTATCGAGCTGCTCCACGCATTGTTCCAGTTCGGATAAGAATTCTTCGTGACCGGACGTCCCTTTCCGAAAACGGTCCGAATAACACCTGCTCAGGCATTCGTATAAGCTCCATGCATAGTCCTCTTCCGTATCACATCGTTCAAATGTATTTTGAAATTGATTATACGACGTGGTACCGATTTCAAAATACCATGCAAAGATCGGTGCATCCGACGTGGAACTGATTTCACATGTCATTTTTCCGTTTTCGTCTTTTCTGATATTTACCTGACTCCAATCATCCTCCTCTAAGCGCTCTTTCGATACCGATACCATTTCCGCACCGATTACGACAGACTCGCCCAGTCCGAACAGCTTCCGTACCGCGCCATCCGTCGCCGCATCCACCGCCACGGTACTGCCCGCAAGCACTACAAGGCCGCACAGCACCGCCGCTGCCACCTTCACCGCCTTCGGAAGCATAACGCACTTTCTTTCCTTACTCTGCTCTACCATCCTCTCCACCAAAGTTGCGTCCGGTCGAACCTCCTGCATCAACTCTTTATAATCCTGTTCTAACATATCATTACCTCCTTTACACACGCAAAAGCTCCAACGCACCGTCTTCTTCAAACTGCGCCCTTAGCTTTTCTCTGGCTCTTGCTAACTGTACCCGCACCGTAGACTCCTTCCGATGCATCAGCTTTGCAATCTCCGCTGTCTTTAACTCTTCAAAATAGTATAAGTGCAACAGCAGCCTTGCATCCAATGGAAGCGTCTGCAACGCCCGGTACAACTCCTCCTTGCTTTCATCCGCAAAGATACGCGCCTCCGGGGTTACGCATATCCCACGGGATCCTTTTTCTTCCGCATCCATGTCGGTCTCGGTCAACCATTCCCCGGGCACTTCCTTTTTCTTAAACGTGCCTCCGAGAAATTTCCTGGAACAATTCATCGCCACCTTGATAAACCAAGCCTTGGCATGCTCCTCATCCCGAAACTCCGGCGTCTTCCTTATATAACGAAGAAACACCTCCTGATAAATATCATCCGCATCCTCCTTTGTCCCGGCCCTGGCAAAGGCAATCCGGTACACCATATCGGAATACGCACGTATTCGATTCTCCGGAGTCATGAACCCTCCTCCTCTCTGCCACCTATATGTTCGCAAACAAAACTCGGATATCCTTGTTTCACCTATAACACCCTATAACCGTAAAAATGTTACAAGGAAATAATAAAAACTTTTATCTTCCCTCGGAACTGCTCTCTATAAGCACTCTCATCCGGAAGAAAATTTTACATATAGTAAATGTCGGGAAGCCGTTGGAAAAGGCCCCTATCTTGTCACCTTCACAATCTTGTACAAAAGACATCACCTGCTTATATATTCTGTTTTTGCATTTCCCGAAGGGGCGCGTATTTAGCGCAGTCGAAATCACCTCTTACCGGTTCTAAGTCTCGAAGCCACACCTGAGAGACGTTTAGAACCGGTTAGAGGAAGTTTGACGGAGCGTTGCGCTCAGCAAAAAAGGAATATATAAGCAGGTGATGTCTTTTTCATATCTGTCTGGTGACAAGATAAGGGGCCGCACCCTCTGTGCACGGCCCCCGACTTTTACAGTTCAAAATTTTCTTCCATCTCCGGAAAGGTGAAGGTAATCTCCGTTCCCTTCCCGACCTCGCTCTGAATATCAATGGTTCCGCCGTGCTTAATCGCAATTTGCTTTGCAATGGCAAGCCCCAGACCGGAGCCTTTCGCATTCTGACGAAGTCTGGATTTGTAAAACTTTTCAAAAATATATTTTTGTTCCTCTTCGCTGATACCGATCCCTTCGTCCCGAATGGAAACCGTAATCTGTTCGTCACAGGTAATCCGGATGTGCACTACCGAATCCTCCGGCGAAAACTTTATGGCATTATCCAAAATCACCAGAAACATCTGACGCAAACGGTCGTAATCGCCTAACATCATAATCACCGGCAACTCCGTATAAAGGTCCGCCGTAATATTCTTCTCTTTTCCGATGGCCCCGGCACTTTTTCTCAAATCCTCGAAAATCTGCACCAGATTCACCGGTTCCTTCTCTACCGTAAAATCCGGATTCTGCATTTTAGAAAGAAGAAGCAGGTCTCCCACCAGACGCTCCATTCCCTGGCACTCTCCCAGCATACGCTCATAGGAATGCTGAATCTTCTCCGGCTTGGTTACCACGCCGTCCACCAGACTCTCCGTATAGGCACGCATCACCGTAATCGGAGTACGAAGCTCATGGGATACATTCGCAAAGAAATCAAACCGCATCTGTTCCAGGTTCTTCCGTTCAATCTCGCTCTCCTGCAGTTTTTCCGACAAAAAGTCCATGGTATAGGCCAGCTCACCGATTTCATCTTTTTGATACACATTTGTCGTCACCTCATAATTACCGTCCGCCAGTTCCAGTGCGGTACGTCGGATTTTCAAAATCGGATTCGACAAGGCTCTTGCGTAAATCAAAGCTGTAACAAACGCAATCCCCAGCGCAATGCCACCACTGATAAACATCAAACGCCGGCTGCTGTCCACCACATCTTTTCGGCTCTCCGCCTTTACATTCATAATAATTCCGCCGGCCACTTCTCCGTTTACCCCCAGCACCGGCATACCGATGGTAATAATATTCATCTCATGGGCTTCGCTGAACCAATTTTTGGAAGACGGAATATTATGAAATACGTTATTTAAAATATCCCGATACTCGCTTTGATACGTCCCCTGCTGGGAAAAATACTCTCTGCTGATGGCATACTCGTCCGTCAACGGAAAGAAAGCTTCATCATTGGAAACCAACCAAATTTCCGTCTGCTCAACCTCCATCAATACCGTCAGATACCGTTTCAATCCCTCTGTATCCCCCTGCAAAAAGAAGGTGGAACAACTCCTTGCCACACGTTCTGCCTTTGCCTTTGTCTGTTCCCTGTAATCATCCATAATGGTCTGTTCGTACAACCGCATATAAATCAGGCCCAGCACCACCGCAAACATAATCATAATGACCGCAAACCAAAAGCAGGTCTTTACAAATAACAGCTTATGAAATTTTTTCTTTTCCGCCTGTTTTGCCATCCCTGCCTCCTCGCATTCCACTCATTTCCCCGTTTTACTTATTATCGGTCAATTCAAACTTATAACCCACACCCCATACGGTCGCAATATCCCAACCCGTATGCTCCGCCTTGTCCAGTTTTGCACGGAGACGTTTCACATGGGAATCCACCGTCCGGGTGTCTCCCACATAATCATAGCCCCACAGGCTATCCAGCAAATTATCTCTGGTAAACACCTTCTTCGGATTGCTGGCGAGGGTCCACATGGTCTCGATTTCCTTCTTGGTCAATGCGATTCTCTGACCGCCGATATGCAGGGTATATTCCTCCAGATTAATTTCCAGATTCCCTACGGTAAGTACATTCTCGTTCTTCTCGCTGATTTTCTCCCGATCCGCCCGGGACATACGGCGAAGCACCGCACGCAGGCGTGCCATCACCTCATTCGGCGAAAACGGCTTTACAATATAATCATCCGCACCGATATCCAGTCCCATCACCCGTTCAAAATCCTCCCCTCTGGCGGTAATCAAAATCACCGGAGTATCCGAAACCGCACGAATCTTACGGCATACCTCATACCCATCCTCCTTCGGCATCATCACATCCAATAAAACCGCCGCCGGCTCATGCTGACGAAACAAGCGAAGCGCTTCCTCTCCGTCTGCCGCGATGAGCGGTTCATATCCTTCTTTTCTCACATATGCTTCCAAAACATCCGTAATATCTACATTATCATCCGCTATCAAAACGTACTGCATCATCATTCCTCCTTACGCATTCGGGATGAAAATCCCCTTTATCCTGCGAGTTACCCTTCTCTTTCTATTATACTTTTTTTCCTTCCTCAACACAAGTCGAATTTTGAGGAATCCCTTGGAAAATCTTATAAATTTCTTAAGAAATGCCATCATTCTGACAAAAACAGATGGTAAAATGAAGCACAGGATGTGACGCAAGGATTTCCGTAGTAATCAGTTGGAGGGCAATGCCATGAAACAAAGACGTTTCTCAAAAGGTATCATTACCCTTGTCTTTTTGCTTTCCGTCAGCCTCTTTACTTTATTCGCAAACGCTTCTACGGCGTATGCGGCAGGTACTCCGAAGCTGAACGTAAAGACGAAGGCAATTGTAAAAGGTAAGGACTATGCCCTTAAGGTTTATAATTTATCAGAAACACAGACCGTTACGTTTACCGTTAAAGACGAGGACATTGCCTCTGTTGACGAAACCGGTGTTGTGACGGCTCTTTCTATTGGCACCACGGTTGTTACTGCAGTTATCGAGGATTCCGAATCGGCCGAGCCGGTCGTTCTGGAGTGTAAGGTTACCGTCGGACCGCCGGCCTTATTCATTCTCTTCTCCCGTCTTGAGAGAGAGATGGTAGTCGGTCAGCGTTCCCTGATGTCCTGGATGATTGCTCCGTTAAACACAGTAGAGCTTCCGAAGTTTTCCAGTTCTGCTCCGGAGGTAGCATCTGTCAGTGCCGGTGGTATTGTAACCGCGAAGTCCGCCGGTACCGCTTACATATTTGCCCAGCTTGACAACGGTCATTTCGGGGCATGCCGTATTACGGTATCCGAAGCGCTCGAACTCATCGACGAACCGGAAGAAGCATCTGTTACCGATGTAGCAGAAGCATCGGAAATCGAAGATGCCACCGAGCCGGTCGAGGTAGAGGAAGAAAAGTCTCCAAGTACCTTTGCGGATTTTCTGATTAATTTAAACGCAAACTTTACAAACGGTGATAATACCTCCGAAAATACGGGTGCTGATACAGCACAATAATCTTTGGCACAAGCTAAAGGGCTTCGCAGTTTATCTGTGAGGCCCTTTCCTTTTGTCCCCTTATTGTGGGAAGTCGAGCGTATCGAACCCCGTTTTGCAAGTCGCAACGCTCCGGGAAAAGCAAAACAAGGTTCGATAATCCCGACTTCCCACTTTCATGTGCCCAACAAGAAAAGAAGTGGCTCGCATTTTGTACGAATACCACTTCTCTTTACACATCTAAAAGAAAATCAAATATTATCCGATTACATCACTCATATTGTACATTCCGGCCGGTTTGCCTGCCAGGAATTTTGCTGCCTGGAGGGCACCGTTTCCGAAGATTGCCTTGGAGTATGCGGTGTGCTTAATTTCAATGACCTCGTCGGCGCCCGCGAAGATAACTTCATGCTCGCCAACGATGGTTCCGCCACGGACTGCGGAGATGCCGATTTCCTTTTTCTCACGCATCTTGCGCTCCTGAGAACGGTCGAATTTATAGGCATACTCGTTGTTTAATACCTCGTTCATGGCATCCGCAATGGCCAGAGCCGTTCCGGACGGTGCATCTACCTTGCGGTTGTGATGCTTCTCCACGATTTCCATATCAAAGTCTGCTGCCGCAAATACCTGAGCCGCGGCTGCCACCAGCTTAAGCAAAGTATTCACACCGAGAGACATATTTGCGGAGCGAAGGATCGCTACCTTCTTAGATGTCTCCTGCACCTGTGCAAATTCTTCCTCGGAAAGTCCCGTGGTACAAAACACCATCGGCATCTTCTTCTCTACGGAAAACGCCAAACGCTCGGAGAGCTTTGCCGGAGAGGAAAAATCGATCACCACATCTGCTTCTTCCTTCACATCCAAAATGCTCGGATAAACCGGATAATCATAATACTGCTCCGTTACAAAATCCACACCCGCTACAATTTTTGCCTGTGTATCTTCTGCGGCTAAATCGGAAATCACACGTCCCATCTTTCCGTTGCAACCACACATAATAATGCGTACCATAGCATACCTCCTGCATGTAATATACCGGAAACGCCCGGCTTGCCGACATTACCGGCCAAACCGGACGTTTTACGTTTTTTCGCTTCTCTTAATTACTGAATGATACCAAGATTCTTCATCACAGCCGCAAGCTTAGCCTTGTTAGCCTCTTCCATCTCGGTTAACGGCAGACGAAGCGGACCAACCTCCATACCCATCAGGTTCAGGGCAGCCTTTACCGGAATCGGATTTACTTCGGAGAACAGGTTGTCAACTAACGGCAAGTACTTTAACTGAAGGTCAAGACTTCCCTTTACATCGCCCTCAAAGAACTTTGCACAGATGTCGTGGGTCTCCTTCGGTACTACGTTAGACAGCACGGAGATAACACCCTTACCGCCCGCGGATAATACCGGAACAATCTGGTCGTCGTTACCGGAATACAAATCAATATCACCCTGACACAGATACATGGTCTGCATGGTGGTGCTGATATTACCGGTTGCATCCTTAATACCTACAATGTTATCTACATTCTTTACCAACTCCGCCACGGTTGCCGGCTGAATCGTACATCCCGTACGGCTCGGTACGTTGTAAAGAATCGCCGGAATATTTACTGCCTTTGCAGTCTCCGTAAAATGAGCAATGAGTCCCTTCTGGGTAGCCTTGTTATAATACGGGGTAACCAGTAACAGTCCGTCTGCTCCGGCCTTCTCTGCTTCCTTGGACAAGTAAATCGCAGTCTCGGTACAGTTGGAACCGGTACCTGCAATAACCGGAATTCTCTTTGCCACCTTATCCACCGTATAGCGGATACACTCCAAATGCTCCTCATGACTCAATGTGGAAGCCTCACCGGTGGTTCCGCAAATAATAATAGAATCCGTACCGCCTGCAATCTGGAACTCCAACAGTTCGCCCAGCTTCTCAAAATTAACCTCTCCGTTTGCCTTCATCGGCGTTACAATCGCAACACCTGCACCTGTAAATAATGCCATATCGCACCTCCTAAAAAATGAAAAGAACCCTCTGACGACGGTTCTCGAAGAATACCTGATTCGGTAAGTACCCCGCAACCTTCCCGGCGCGGAAATTTCTTCGATAGCCCTCCATCAAATGAATGATGACAGTCCCGCGGCTGTTAACCCCGGCCCCAGCAAGTAACTCTCAGGAAGCTACTTACTTCGGCATCTCATCCTTTCCCCTACGTTCTCTTATGCCCTGACATATCCCGCAGTGTACTGATAATCAATGCGCCTCTATCACAATACTTATTGTATATCCATAGAATATACTAGAAGGCCTGTCTTGTCAACTGTTTTTTCAAGAAACTTTGAAAATAGAAAAAGAAAAGGTCGCAACAAATGAACCGACCCCCAAAAGCCAGACCTAAATTCTAACAATTGGAAGGACACTTCAAACGCCACGGCCTTTTTTACCTACTTTTCATAATCCTCTAATCGTCCGATACGAGAACTATACTGCTTTGTTTTACTGTACACTACTTTTTATATCTGTCGATTCCTGTAGCTGCTTATTTTCCCATTCTTGTTGCTGTCTATGAAACTCTTCTATTTCTTTTTTCGGTGTTATTAACGTCATCAACATTAATGCCGAGAACAACAAAACCGATACAATATTGATTGTAAGCTTCACACCAGCTTTCAGCTTCTCTGACTTGTGTGTCACAATAATGATTGGCATCGCTGCGCCAACTCCTGAAATAAGTATACCAATAAAAAAAGCTAAAAACGCACTCCCTGTTATACCATCAATCAGATATATTATTAGTAAACCAATTATTCTAGACACATAATAGGTTAGCACACACAACGGTATTAACCACCATTTCCTTAACATTATCTTCATAGCATTCCTCCTTATTTTGCCCAATATAAAAAGTTATGTGGGCTTGTATAAAACAAATCAAAATCATCATGAAAAAATTTGATTCCATGATAATGACTATCAGGAAGAAGTTCCTCCAAAAAATTTTCATCCTCTCTTAACAGCTTTCCCAAACTATTTTTTCCATACAACATGACATCTGTCCCACTCCGCACAAATGCCGAACTCGCGCCTAATGTATCACCAACTAAATCTTTCCAATAATAAAAGTTGATTAATCTTATATTATATTTAGAAATAACATCCCTTTCTAATGTAGCATATACTATATTGTTATACCCAAGACCATTAAAGGTTGCATTATGAACAGGTGTTGGTATGTTTGCTTTCTTTTTAAAGAATCCTCCTTCATTAGCATTATATAGTTTATATAATACATCTTGAGCCAACCTTCCACCTAACGAATGCCCTACAACATAATAATCATAAGACTTATTTTCAGAGGATATCTCTTTATACTCTTTAAAAGCTGTCCTTGACTGTTTCGTATCCCAGCCTATACCCAAATCCAAATCTGCACCAAAATCATTTCCTCCATCATCTATAAATTCAGTTCCTCTTAATGCATAAATCACCGATGTAGACTTGTTACTTCTTATAAACTTCACTGCCACACTCCCCAGACCTTCATCCCAAAAATCAGCCGCAAATTTACCAGCGGAATCATTTGCAGCAACAATAATTGCCTCATCGAGATAAAAACTGTCCTTCGGATTCACGTTTTTGAAATATACCCCCGCCTCTCTGGCTTCCCGCACCGTACAGCCAACATATTTCTCAAGATTAGTATAACTCATTCCTTCCACCAGTGCAAGTGTACGGTCAGTAATCGTATATTCCATCGGATTCGGGTCGTCATGGTCTGAAATTCCATCCATATCCGAATCTACTCTATCCGGATATGAAATCAATTTCCCCTGAACATACATTTTGGATTTATCTTCGTTATACTTCAGAACAATTTTAACCTCTTGGTCATCTGGCACTGTATCTCCATCGCTATCTTCTTTTTCCGTGCTTAACCAAATTCGTCTTCCATTAAATGCATACAAATTTTCTTCGTAATAGTCCGGTATACTATCTCCGTCACTGTTCAATTCCAAATCAATGCCTTTCTGAATATCTTTATAAATATCAGCTAGTTCATATGCATTATTTGCAAGATAGAACGCTGCTCCTGTTCGTTCCGCTAAAGGGCGCATATAATTATTAAAATATGATGTACTGTTTCCAAGACCAACGGTATAAATTTTAATCCCTTTTTCCTGTGCCATCAGAATACAATTTGTATGCTGTCCGGTATCGCTTGTACTACCATCGCTTAAGACAACCATCACTCTAAGTGTTGCCTCGTCTGGGGCAGAAAACAAACCAAACGCACTATTTATTGCACTATACATATAAGTTCCACCAGATGCATTAAAATACCCTGGTGATAGTAATTGTTTTGCGGTAAATTTATCTGCTGTCAACTCAGATGTTAATAATTTCGTTGATGACGCAAACCACACAATTCCTATTTTACTTTTCTCCGGAAGTTCTGAAATCAAATCACTCGCTACCCTTAATCGCGTATAATTCGGGTCATTGGAAACCATACTTCCCGAATCATCCACTACGAAAACAATCTCTACCGAATCATATTTCCCTGTATCATCCCATGTATCTGTCCATTCAAATGCTTCGTTATATCCCGTACTATCTAAAAGAATATATGTCGAAAAATGCTCCACAAATGCCGATGCAATATTTCCATCTAACGTCGTTTCCAACGCTTCTAATTCCTGCTCTGTCTCATTAAAATAGTAAATGGTCGGTACAGCATTCTCCTGCAACTGCGTCGGGTCAAATTCGAAAAAAATCCTCGCCGTATCAAATTCTCCTTCGACACTAAAGTTATAAGCCGCACCGATATATCCAGGCATATCCTCCGGGAACAAATAGTCACCCAATACCGGGTCAACTGCGAGTGTCTCTACCTGCTCTCCGGTTAATTCTAATTCCACCGAAGCTTTTACTGTATCCTTATATGATGATGTATATGTTACGTCAATCGTTTCTTCCGCAACCGAAGGATTGGTTCCGTTACGCACTTCCCAACCGTCCGATGCTCCATCACCATCTGTATCATAATTTAACGGATCCGTGCCTAACTTTAACTCCTCTGCATCCTTTACCAAATCACAATCCGTATCGTCATCGCCCGGGTCTAATCCCAAACGGATTTCTTCTCCATTACTGAGCCCGTCCTCGTCAGAGTCAAGTGTAACATCCGGTACTCCTTCGGTTGTTTCAGGTGTTAAAGGATTCGTTCCCAGTATAACGATTTCAATATAATCAGATAAACTGTCACCGTCCGTATCAGGGTTGTTTTTGTCGGTTTTGTAATACATTTCCAGTGCATCCGTCAAATAGTCACCATCCGTATCAGTCTCATCTTCAAAGTCTACCTCGGTTTCAATGCTCCCCATCGTATAGGAACTCAATATACAATTCTCCGGTACATCCTCCGTCGTACCACCTTCTCCGTTAAACCCAAAGGAAATCGCACTTCCCGAAACAACATTCGCATTGTATCCGGCATTCTTAATCACATAATGATTTCCTTCATGCGCTTCAATGACACCGTTCCAGATGTTTGTAATCTCTCTGTCAAAGTCAAACTCCAGCGTCCAGTCCTCCAACACATCCTCTGTGTGATTCGACAGAAGCATTCTTGCAGTAAAGCCGGTTCCCCAATCATTGTCCAGAATATACTCTACAGAATACGCCTCTTCCTGTACCTGCGTGCTTTCTCCCAGAAGTTTGTACTCTTCCGGGAATCCTGCAAAGGTCTCGTTTACACTGATTCCAAACTCGACACAGCCACCTATTGGAATATCCGCATTCCAGGTTGCATTCTTTACCACATACTGACCATTCTCATTGCTTACCACCTCTGCGTTCCAGATAGAAGAGAAGCTGTTGTCTAATGCAAAACTCAAATACCAGTTTTCAATCACACTGCTACCGGTATTCTCTACCTTTACATTTGCATTATAACCACCTTCCCAGTAGTTTGCAAGAGAAAACACCACATTAAAGTTTTCTCCGGTGTAGTTATTTACCATGGTAACACTGTCCCATCCGCTTTCCGTAGTTACATTGTCCGTAACTACAGTTTCCTCTGCATAAGCAGCCACTCCGGTCGTGCTTACACACATCGCTAACGTCAATAAAAACGCCAGCATTCTTTTGATACTTTTCTTCATCCTTTGTCCCTTCTTTCTCTTTTTTTACTCCCACGAAAGCAAATCCGAAAGGCATTCATATCTTTCCCCTCAAAATAAAGAAAGCCGCAAAGAAAGTAATTCCTTGCGGCCGAACTATCATGAGGTTTCCCTGTTAGATTTCTAGCTTTGCGTCCCATTGTTTCCAGTGGTTTGCCCCTATTAACCCTAAACTCATGATATCACAGGTTTACACACGTGTCAACCCGTTTTTTTGCAAAATAAACATTTATATAAAAAAACGAACATGTTTTATCTCATTATTATTCCCCCAACAACTTCTTCGTATATTCCTCTTGCGGTCGTAGGAACAAGTCCTCCGTGGCACCGCATTCCACTACCTTGCCGTCTTTCATGACCAGTACACGGTCGCAGATTTTCCGCACCACCGCCATGTCGTGGGACACAAATACATAGGTCAGGCCATGCTCCTTCTGAAGTCTCAGTAACAGCTCCAGGATCTGGGCCTGCACCGTAACATCCAGTGCCGATACCGGCTCGTCAAGGAGCACCAACTCCGGATTGGTAATCAGAGCCGCCGTAATGGCCACACGCTGGCGCTGACCGCCGGAAAGTTCCGCCACATACCGGTCAATGACATCAAGGGGTAGCTCCGTCTCTCTTAAAATAGTTTGCACCAAAGGAAGACGTTCTTCCTTGGTCAAAGTCGTATTTAAACGAAGCGGCTCCTCTAAAATCCAGCCCACCTTCTTGGCAGGATTTAAGCTGGTGTATGGGTCCTGAAATACCATTTGTACCCCTGCTTCTTTTTTCTTTCCGTCAGGGGATTGTTCCCACATCTCCTCTTTATTCGCACAAGGCGCACTCACCTGCAAGGACACCTCTCCCGTATACCCGGTAAGGAGGCCGGACACTGCTTTTAGGAGCGTGGACTTTCCGCAACCGCTTTCGCCCACAATCCCGAATATCTCACCTTTTTGTACCGCAAAGGACACCTCGTTTACTGCATGTTTTTCCGTCGGCTTCTTAAAAAGACCGGCCCGCTGCTTATACACTACGGAAAGGTTCTCTACCGAAAGTACCGTTTCTCCGTCTCGTGCTTCCGCATCGGATACAGCACCGTTCACTGCACTCACCGTCTCCTTCGGCCCCTTTACCGCCGCCTTCATCAAACTCTTTGTATAGGTACGCTCCGGATGCTCGAATACCTGCTCCGTCTCGCCTTCTTCCACCACTTTTCCGTCCTTCATAATCATAACTCGATCGCAGAGGTCCCGCAGCACGTACAAATCGTGGGAAATAAAAATCACCGCCGTGTTCTGTTCCTTTGCCAACTTCCGGATAAGAGACACAATCTCCCGCTCCGTTACCGCATCTAACGCCGTTGTAGGCTCATCACAGATAAGCAGCCTCGGCTTATTAATCATTGCCATAGCAATCATGACACGCTGCCGCATACCGCCGGACAAATGGTGTGGATACTGGGAAAGAAGCTGTTCCCCGTTCTTTAACTCTGCGTTAGAAAGCGCTGTAAGCACCGCCGCCTTCCGCTCCTCTGCCGTCAGAGACGTATGCAGTAACAACGGTTCCTCCATCTGGGTTCCGATGGTCTGCACCGGATTTAAGGAAGTCAGCGGCTCCTGAAAAATCATAGCCATTTCTTTTCCGGAAAGGCCGAGACGAAGCGCCTCCTCCTGCTTCTTTGCTTTTCTTGCCGTTCGTTTTGTAGCCGGCACGCACAGACTCATCCCATCAAACAGCATCGCTTCGCAGGTACGCTTGGCATTTTCCGGCAGTAATCCCATGACCGCCAACGCCGTCATACTTTTTCCCGAACCGGACTCTCCCGCAATTCCGAGAATCTCCCCCTCCGCCAATTGAAAGGACACCTTTTTTACAACTGTTTTATCTCCTCTGCCGTACCGCAGAAACGCCACGGACAGATCTTTCACCGTCAAAAGCGCACGATCCTTTGACAACTTCGCTTCGTTAGTCATGCTTTGCGCCTCCTTCCAGGCTGAGCAGCCCCACGCCCAACACACTGAACAAAATCATCAGGCCCGGCGCTACCGCATTCCACGGAGCCCGGAACAGATACGGCTGTGCCTCGGACAGCATTCTTCCCAGACTGGCATCCGGCGGCTGTACGCCGAGACTCAGGTAGCTCATGGCTGCCTCCGACAATACCGCATTGTTAAAGCCGATGGCCAGTGCAGAAAGCAGACTGCCCTTGATATTCGGCAAAATGTGCACAAACATAATCCGGAGATGACTTGCCCCCATCAGCCGCGCATTTTTCACATAATCCAGTTCCTTTTGTACCACAAAACCGCTACGCACCACGCGGGCAAAGCTCGGGATGAACAAAATGCCGAGAGCCGCAATCAGTTGCACCGTGCCGCTACCGAATACTCCTACAAACACCAGTGCCAGCAAAATGCTGGGAATCGCTGCCACCGCATCGTTAAACCGCATCAAAATCAAATCGGCCTTTCCACCGAAATAGCCGGTAAAGGCACCTACAAGACAACCGCCCACGGCGCCGATGGTCACCACAGAAAGTCCCACCGCAAAGGTGGTTCCGGCACCCTTCATCACACGGGAAAGCACATCCCGGCCGAAATTGTCCGTACCGAAGAGATGCGCAAGGGAAGGAGAAGCGTTCTTTAACGTCGCATCCATGGCATTCGGGTCGTAAGGCGTATAAAAACAGCCTACCAGCGAAACAAGCGCTGCCAGTACCACTAACATAAGGCCCACCACCCGGTTCATCTTCCATTTTCCGTCCTTCTTTAACCAGCCGACTACGCTCATCCGATCCCTCCTTTCCGTGTTTGCCTCAAATTTTCTGCTCCGTTTTCTAAACTAATTCTATTCAAATAGGTAGCCACTCTGTATGTCCCGGCTTCCTTTTCTTTCATCGTTACAATTCTTTTATACGCGGGTCCATAAACCTACAGATTAAGTCCGCCCCGTAATTTAACAACACCACCACCGCCGTGGTATACAGCACAATAGCCCGCACCACCGGGAAATCTCTTGCGGAAATGGATACCGCCAAAAGGCGTCCCACACCGGATAAATTAAACACCTGCTCGATTACAATACTTCCCGCTAAGATTTCCGCCATTACCATAGTAAGAAACGTAACCACCGGCACCAATGCATTCCGCAGTACATGCCGCCACAACACCCGGCGATTCGTACATCCCTTACTTCTTGCGGTCCGCACATAATCGGCTCCCATCTGCTCCTTTAAAGAGCCTTGCAAAAATCGTACCGACATACCGATTTTCGGCACAGCCACCGCAATGGCCGGGAATATCATAAAACCTAAAAATCCAAAGAAATCCTCCCCCGCCGGTACATAAGCTCCCGGGGTAAACCATCGGAGCACGATACCGAAGAGAAGGGTAATCAACATGCCCAGAAAAAACGGCGGTACCGCCATCATTGTCTGGGTCAGAAATGCCACAAAACCCTCGCCTGCTTTTGATTTTACCCGCGCCGCAAAAATGCCGAAGGGCACGGAAATTCCCACAATCAGCACAAAGGATAAAAGAGCAAGACTAACCGTAACCCCGAACCGGTCGGAAAGAAGCTCCGACACCGGGATTCGATACTGGGTGGACTCACCGAAGTCTCCGGTCAATGCTCCCAAAAGGAAGCTTCCGTATCGCACCATAAGCGGTCGATTCAGTCCCATGGCCTCACGGAGCGCCTCAATTTCTTCGTCCGTAGCATCAATACTCAAATTGGCCACCGCCGCATCCGACGGGATGACTTCAAAAGCAAGGAAGGTCAGAAATGCCGCCAATAAAAGCGTTACCACTAATGCAATTGTCTTTTTCATAAAATAGCGCATCTCTGATCCTCCTTTCTAAGATTCGCCACACCCGGGCCACCGCACCTTTACTCGGCCGGCTTAATGGATGCCAAGTCTAATACATATACCGGGTAAAATAAGAAGTTCGTATACTTCTTGTTTACCGCCACCAGCTTTGCACCGTCCTGCAAGTATACGCTGGCGGCGTCCTCGGTTAAGATTTTCTGAATGTCCTTATATAAGGTAATCTTCTCGTTCTCATCGGTGCTTGCTAATGCCTTTGCGAAGGTTTCGTCGAACACCGGGTTTTCATAGTTCACAAAGTTGTTGCTTGCGGTGGAGGTATAACGCTTCACCACATCACTCGGTGCCAAAGCAGCATCCAGTCCTACGATGGTTGCTTCATAATCTCTTGCGCGATATACATCCGTCAGCCATGCGGACCATTCGATTAACTGAATTTCCGCCTGCACACCGACTTTCTTATACTGTTCCGTGAGTACCTGAGCCGTTGCCACATGCATATCGTAGTTGGACGGCACCTTTACCACAAACTTTAACGGATTGCTTTCATCATAGCCTGCTTCTTTTAACAGTTCCTTCGCCTTCTCCGGCTGATAGGTGTAATAGTTCTCCAACGACGCATCATAATATACACCGAAGTTCGGGAACATATTACTGCCGATGACATGGCCTCTGCCACCGGATACAATGTTTAACAATTCTTCCTTATCCACCGCATAACAAAGTGCCTGACGCACCTTAAGGTCGGCAAACGGTCCGAAATCGTTATTTAAGAACATTGCCTGCACTACATTTGTAGAACCAATCGCCAGATTATAATCTGCGGTCAGCTGTGCCGCCTGCTCATCCGTCAGGTACGGGAAAATATCGATGCTTCCCGATAACAGTTCCATAAAGGCCGCATCGTTGCTGGCACAAATCTTAAAGGTTACATTTTCCAAGTACGGCTGTTCTCCGTAATAATCGCCAAACCGCTCTACCACAAAACTGGTTAACGGTGTGTAGGAGACAAACTTATACGGGCCCGTTCCTACCGGCGCACTTTCCTGATTCTCATAATCCTCCGGGATAATGAAGCAGGTTAAAAATCCCAAAAGCTCCGTATTCGGCTCGGAAAGAGAAATCACAACGGTATCCTCTCCTACCTTTTCCACGGCAGAAATAACAGAAAGCGCCGATTCCACAACGACCTCAGGATCTTTATCGTCGAGTAAACCGGCGCAACGCTTAACCGAATAAATCACATCATCCGCAGTAACTACCTCGCCGTTGTGAAACTTCACATTTTCGCGCAAGGTAAAGGTATATGACATGCCGTCCGGGGCAATCGTATACGCTTTTGCTACCGCAGGAACCAATGCTCCGTCTGCGGAAGGCTTTACTAATCCTTCGAAGACGTTAAACAAGACTTCATCGGTTCCTGCCGCCACTGCTTTGTGAGGGTCAAGACTGTCCAAATCCTGTGTTATTCCTACTACCGCGGAAACTGCATCCTCCGAACCTTTCTTTCCCGTCTTGCCGCCGTTGCATGCGCAAAGTGCGGTAACGAAAACAAGTAGTGCAAGAAATATTGCTTTCTTTTTCATGGTACTACCTCCGTTCGCGGAATCAATTCCGCTTTATTAAATTTTTACGTACCTATCATAAACTATTTTTTTTAAAATTACAAGAAAAAAATTTGTGAGTTTTTTATGAATTTCTTCAAAACCTCTTTATTCTTGTCCGAAAATAGTGTAAAATAGGGGCAGACAAATTTTAAAGGAGGGTATCGCAGAAGGTTCTCTTTCTGTGAAAAAGTAACATGGGAAATAACGAAAAGAACATGACCAGCTATGAACGTAAGGTCTTAGCAAAAGAAGAAGCGGCAAAGCGCGAGAAAAGAAAGGCAGCCCTTTCCATTATCGCTACCGTAGCCATTGTAGCATGTCTCGCTGCACTGCTTATTGTAGTACCGTTTGTAAAGAGCAGAGAAAAGTTTAAGGAATACTTCCGGATTAATAACGAATCCGTATCCGAGTTGGAGTTCAATTTCCACAAAACTACAATTATCAACACAAACGCAACCTATTTACAGTATTTCGGCATAAGCTCCATGGATGCTCTCGATACTACCGTTTATGACGAAAGCACCGGTCTTACCTGGGGAGAGTACTTCACCGAACGTGCGGCAGAGTCTATTAAAGAAAACAGAGCGTTAATCGCAGACGCAAAGGCGAAGGGCGTCGACATCGACGTAAAGGACGAGTACAAGACTTACATCGCCGAAATCGAAACTCTTGCCAAGCAGAACGAAATGTCTACCGATTCCTATCTTACCGCTTTATTCGGCGCAAAGGAAAGCGAATTGAAGGACATCATCAAGGACAACCTTGCAGCAGTAAAGTATTCCGAGTATTTGTATGAGCAGAAGGAAGCTACCGAAGCAGACGCACAGGCTGAGTACGATGCAAATAAAGATCTTTACGATTCCGTTGATTATCGTGTACTTGCATTTACCCCGGAGATTCCGAAGGATGCAGATGAAGCTACCATCCAGACCATTAAGGATGAGAACAAGGCAAAGGCTCAGGAAATGTTAGATAAGATTAAGGCCGGCGAAGACTTCGAAACTCTTTGTGCTACCTATGCTCCGGAAGACCAGCGTACCAACTACGCCGATTCCGAGACCGATGCTTCTCTTGTAACCGGTGAATCTTCCAGCTTTGCTTACGGACCGTACAGCAAGTGGTTATTCGAAGCAGCACGTACCGAAGGCGAGATGGACATCTACACCGATGAAGCTACCGATACGCATTATGTATTGAAGTTTATCAAGCGTTACATGCCGGAAAACATCTTAGAGAGCATTAAGCAGGATTTAACCTACAATGCAGTCATGGATTACGTTTCCGAAGTATCCAAAGACTACACCATTTCCGATCCGGATGACAATCTTCCGACGATGTAAACTGTCGCAACAACTCAAAAGAGCAGGTTCCAAATGAACCTGCTCTTTTTTTGTAAGAACGGGACCGCGCATTTGTCATGCGACGGTCCCGCCTTCTTACAATTCTTCTACGTAACGTACCCGATCTACCTCACTGAGCATCTGCAATATCTCCGCATGAGGCTTCTTCTTCGGCAACCGCAGCGTACATAAAATCGCGGTACCGCTATCCTCTACTCCGTTAGCCCGTGTCATCTCCAAGTCACTGATGCGGAAGCCCTGGTCCTTGGCAAACCGGATAAACACGCCCACATCCGACATTTTCTCGAACTCTACGTATAAATTTATCACCTTTGTGGATGCCATTACCCAGTCGTCCAAACGTTGTAACAAGGCCATAACCACAAATATCAGCACACATCCTACCACAGCTCCCGTGTAAAAACCGATGCCCAGGGAAAGTCCCACACAGGCCGCCGCCCAAAGTCCGGCTGCGGTAGTCAGACCCTTTACCCGGTTCCGTCCCGTTACAATAATAGTTCCCGCGCCCAGGAAACCGATTCCGGAAATCACCTGAGCGCCCATTCGTGCCGGGTCCGTTCCTTCATACAATTCCGTTATATACAGATTCGTAATCATAACCAACGCCGCTCCCATACACACCAGCATATACGTACGGAAGCCTGCCGGACGTTTCTTACGTCCCCGCTCCACTCCTAAAATTCCACCGCACAAAAGGGACAACACCAATCGGACCGTTACCGATACCGAATTCAATTCCTTTAAAATACTCGGGATATATTCTTCCATACCGCTTCCCCCTTTATTCTATATACCAGCATTCCGGATGTGCCGCTCCTATTCCTCTTATCTTCTCCTCGTACGGACACCGCTCCGGGAAGTTTTTCAACGTATTCTTTACTGCGTAAGCGGAGGAATCCGTCCAAGTAATTACCCGGTACTCTCCTCGCTCCGCACCGCTCTGTGCCTCCGGCACCTGCTCCGCCGTCAGCAGACTTACACTTAAAAAGCCCTCCGTTGTCAAAAGCATCTTCTGGGATTCATCGGAAATTCTTGTGAAACCCAGACGGTCCATATACGGCAACTGCTTTCCCGCCGCATCAATCTTCCAGTAGTACGGATTGCGTACAAACTCGTAATAATTTCCCTTCACATCGCTCATGCCTTCTTCTGTAGAAAGCACATAGGAATTCAAAGTCGGCACTCCCGGCGTATTCCATGCACTTACTACCGTTTCCCGCAACATCTCGGCAGTATCCGCATAGCCCATGTCCTTGGCTTTGGCCTTTGCCGCATCCTCTCCCATATATTCCGGCAGAAGGTTCACATGATAATGTTCCGGCGCAAAGCAAATGCCTCCCTGTACCAACAGCTCATTCAAAAACTCCGGCTTTGATACCGGAAATGTCACTTCAAAGCTGTAGGCATCCAGCTTTTTCATAACCGCCCGCTCCTTTTTAGAGCCGTTTGTCACAGTAAAACACTGCCATAAATCCTCCCCAAAAGTCTCCGGCAAGCACATCTCTTCGTAAAAAAACACGCAATCATCTGCCGTAAACAGCACACCGTCCGACCAACGCAACCCTTCTCTGAGATAAATCGTATAGTTCGTAAAATCGGAATTCACCGTATAAGACTTTGCGATATTCGGTGCAATCGTGCCGTCTTCCGCATAGTAAAATAACCCTTCGGACACAAGAGCACCGGTTAAGGTATCCGCATTCACCGTAGCAAACTGTACCTCCGCTCCGTATACTCCCAACGTTCCGTTCTCCACAATTACAACATCCTCTGCTTTCGGAAGACGCCGCTCCACCGCCGGTAATATTCTTGCTTCCACCGCTTGCTGTAACATCACCGCCTCCGAATAAGTATCAAAACCGTTTACCGGGGCCTTGGTCCCTTCCGGAGTATTCGCTCCTCCCTGCACTTGGCTTGCTCCCGATGTAGGCGTAGTCCCTTCCGGCACCTCGCCGCCTTCTTTACAACCGGAACATACACACAGCGCAAAAAGCGTCAACATTAACATCCCGGTGCGATACCATTTCCTCATTTCAGCCTCCTACTATTTATTTCAATGGACATTATATCATATTTTTTCCCAAATGTCCTCATTTTTTAAACGTATGCAAAAAGAAATGTCCCAAAAGTCCATGGACTCTTGGGACATCCGAATCGTTTCTTTTAATAACGGAACGCCTGCAATGCTTCCTGAAGCTTTCTTGCTTCGTCGTTTAATACCGTGGATGCATCCGACAAATCCTCTACTGCCTTTAACTGAAGATCAACCATGTTCTGTACTTCCTCGGAAGCCGCGGAGGTCTCCTCGGATACCGCGGAAATACTGCTGATTGCATCTACCGTTATATTCTGTGCTTCACTGATGCTCTCTACACCATTGGAAATGTTTGCCAGGCGTGCTGTCATCTCTTCTACGTTCTCACCGATATTCTTAAACAGCGATATCGCATTCTGCAACGCCACGCTCTGGGAAGCAACAACTTCTTCCGCCTGAGCCACGGTCTGAGCGGTTCCCTCGGTCTGCTTCTTGATACCGTTTACAATACCTGCAATCTCGTTTGCCGCCTCTACGGATTGCTCCGCGAGTCTTCGAATCTCATCCGCAACCACCGCAAATCCGCGCCCTGCCTCACCGGCGCGGGCTGCCTCAATGGAGGCATTGAGGGAAAGTAGATTCGTTTGCTCTGCAATATCATTAATAACGCCGATAATCTTTCCAATGGACAGAGATTCTTCCGCAAGCGCATCCATATCCACAGTAATCCGTTTTGTAATGGAGGCGGTCTCTTCTCCCTTCGTTTCCAGAACGCCGATCGCTTCCATACCGTTTTCTACCGCCGTCTTGGCACCCTTAGCAAGCTCATCAATCGCTACGGCATCTGCCTTAACCTCATTGATCCGGTCCGCAAGCTCCTCACTCTGAAGCAGGCAACGTTCGGAATCCTCCGCCTGCTGCACAATACCGTTTCGAATCTCCATAATGGAAGTCGTAATATTCTGTGTAGCCGTCAACAGCTTCGTAGAAGTATCCTCTACACCTGCCGCGGAACTTCCTACCTGCTCCGCCGCCACGGAGGTCTGCTCTACCATACCCTTCATATTGGTAACGGTCTTATTGGCACATGCAACCAATGCACCGAACTCATCTCTGCGCTTGGTCCTCATCTTCGCCGTCAGATCCCCTCGTGCCACCTTATCAAGACCAGCCATGGTACGCTTCATTGCCTTTGCGTAAGAAGTGGCTACCCAGATACCAAGCAATACAGAGCATGCTGCGGAAAATACCACAACCACAACCGCAAGAATCTTAATGGAATTGGCACTGGCAATAATCTCGCTCCGCGGAATCGCGCCGCAAAGGAAAGCACCGCTGTCACCGATCGGAGCACAAATAATCAAATACCGGTCTCCGTCAATCTTTGCATAACCGCTGGCCATGTTATACTCACCGGCGGCTGCCTCATATACCTTTTTATCTACAAAATAGGACTTTTCGGAAAGCCCCTCCGAAGTAACACTAAGCTCCGTACCATCCGGAGAAACAATACCGAATATACTTCCCTCCGCAAGCTCGATTCCCATCAAGGTATCCACAAGCATTGAGGTCTGAATATCGGCAGACACATAACCGATTTCTTTTCCCATGGCGTTTACCATCTTTGTGGTAACTGCCATAAAATAATTGTCCTTGGAAAGTCCCATCTGACTATCTACAAACTCATGCCGCGCAGTCCAGTAATACTGCTTTCCGGAGGCCAGAAACGCTGTTCCGTCCGCACTGGCTGCAAACGCCGCAGCACGGTCCTCGCCCTCAATCTTACCGTCGGATGCGTAGGACTGTCCGTACCCGGAAATCACTGCAATGTTTCCGATAATGGACTCATTCTCACCGCCCAAAGTTCCAACCAATGCCTTAATCGCACTGATGGCGTCACTTTCTGCCTTAGAGGCCGGTTTTAAATTACCTGCATAATACAGGGAAATGTCGCTGCTGGCATTGATCTGGTCCATTTTCGACTCAACCGTATCAAGCACCAATGCCAAATGTTCGGCTTTGGCATCAATGGTGGAACCTGCCGCCTCCTCGTAGTTGGACTGCAGCGCCTTGGAAGCACTGGAAGAACATACAACACCGAGAACAATAATAAAAACAAGCGGAATACAGAACATGGTAATGAGCTGTGTACGGATACTCTTCATCTTCTTTCCCTTACCGCCGCTTCCGAACTCCGGTAATTTTGCTATCAGATTCTTAATAAAGGCAATACACTTCTCTCCATACTCCCGGAACTTTATTTTCTTCACTTTCGAAAGAAGATTCGTCATCACATTGGTCTTCGTTGCTTTTACCTCAGGCTCTTTTTTCTCCTCCGGTTCTGTTGTCTCCGAAGCCTTCTCCTTCTTTTCTTTCGGTTCCTTCTCTTTCTTTACTTTGGGTTCCTTCGCCTTCTTTTCTTTTTCCTTGGCCTTTTCTTCCCGTTCCTCGGCCCGAAGAAACTCCTGTATATCCTTATCTTTTTCCATTTCGTAAACCTCCTTGCTACATTCGGTATGCGATTTCTCTCTCCGTCAGACACTCCTTCCAATCATACTCCAATTATACTCTATTTTGTCAGAAACTTCAAGATAAAAATAGAATTGTTATAACATTTCACCTAAAAAAAGAAAGAAAAAAATTAATTATTTTTCAAAATAGGCTTTTCTTTTTCATTAAAACACCGTATAATAGAATCAGTATCATAGAAAGGAGCATTCCAATGAAAAAGGTATTTAAATTCTTTGCTGCATTAGCTTCCCTGGCTGCGGTTGCAGGCGGCGCTTATCTCGTTTATAAAAACTTCTTCGCAAAGGAAGAAGAGGACTTCGATTTCGAGGACAGCTTCGACGACGAGGACACCATGGCTTCCCGTGAGTATGTTTCCATTAACATTACTACCGATGAGACTGAAGAAGAAGAGGAGACTGTGGATACAGAGGCTTCCGATGAAGTATCTGTTGATGCAGTAGATGCAGAATAATTTTATCACAAGCAAATGAAAAGGATGTTGCGACACACCGACCGGTGCACACAACATCCTTTTTGCAATATAAAATTAACCTTCTCTCGATTCTCTACTCCGTATAAAAACGGGCCTTCTCTCCCAAAAGTCCCCAAAGGACTCCCTTACTCGTCTCAATCCGGACAATTCCATCCAACGGATACTCGCAATAAATTGTTTTTCCGTTGCCGTTTGCACATTCCAGACTGTAGCTGTAGCTCCCGTTCTCCGGAAGCGTTTCACCGAACACGTCCATAGCGGCCGCAAGCTCCCTGAAAAGCTCCTTCTCCCAGGTCGTATCTTTCTGTACAAACTCCCAGTATTCTGCCTCGCCCGGTTTTGCTCCTACTGCGGTTAAGGCTTCTGCCAGTTCCGTAGACACTACCGTTGCAGTACCCGCTAACACATTTTCGTTTTTATCGGTCGCTTGCGGTCTGCCACGATCTCCCTGCACCACAGCTTCCCCTTCCGGCGCAACCTCTGCGTTATCGCTCATATCCTCTGCGACATTGCTCATATCCTCTGCCCCGTTGGTACTGTAGTAATGATACTGCGCGGTTCCGTCCGCACTGTCTGCCACAGAAAGACCCGCACTTTCGGTCTCATCCGCCGTCAACAAACCTTTTCTTCCGGCTGCATTATCATAAACAGCCTCCATCTGAACCGAATCCCCGGCAGTCACTCCCCCGCGTAATACGCCTACGCCTAACACTACCACAAATAATGCCGCTGCCGCCGCACTGACATACTTCACTGCCGGAAGTTTTCTCTTTGCAGCCTTCTCAAAGGAAATCACCTTGGAGTTATCTTCCTCCGCCACACGTTTCAATGTCTTCTGTATCAACGCTTCGCTGACACAAAGGCGCTCTGCACCAAGAGCTTTATCCAAAAGTGCATAGAGTTCCTCATCCTGCATCTCGTCCTGATTCTGCAATAAATTGTCCATCCTATGCACCTCCTTTCCATTCTCTCTCAAGAATAACGCGAAACTTATCCCTCGCCCGGGACAACCGACTCTTTACCGTGCCCTCACTAAGGCCCAATACCTTTGCCGTCTCTGCCACCGACCGCTCTTCAAAATAGAGACACACCAGCACTTCCCGATACTTTTCCGGAAGCAGAAGTAATGCCTTTCGAATTTGCTCGCCGTCCTGCTTACGCTCAATTTCCGTTGTGGTATCCTCTGTCGGAATCTGAGTTTCTTCCTCTTCGGAAAACATGGTTACACGTCTGGAATACGCACTCTTTAAATAATCCTTGCAGGCATTCACCGTAATACGCAAAATCCACGTTTTCACGGAACTTTCTCCGCGAAACTCCGCCAGATTCGCATTTACCTTAATAAACACCTCTTGGAAAATATCCTCCGCCGTATCATAATCTTTCACATAGCTGTAAGCCATACGAAGTACGTCATTACCGTAGGTGCGCATCAAATATTCCAGGTCGTATTCCTCTGTTTGCCCGGTAGGCAGCGACCGGATTTCCGGGTCTGCTTTTCTGTTCATACGTTACCCCCTATCAGAAAGACGAAATTCCCTTGCCTTCGGTTCCGTTTTTCTTACTCATTTTTTTCTTTCTTTTTACGAACGTTCCAAATCACTATCGCAATGCCGATGATAGCTACGATGCCAAGGAGTATTTTATGCCCCGTTTTTAACACCGGCGAACTTACTGCATTGTCATGCAGTTCTTCCTCCAGCGCCCATTCCAGACAGCTTACCATAATATTCGTCCGGAGTGCGGCAAAATCCCGCACCGTAGTCATATTCCGTTCCACCGGATGCAGTTCTCCGTATTTCAAATACTTTTCCGCCACCAACGGACGATATACCTCCGCCAACCGGTCCACTCTGTCCACCACCGCAGACGCCTTAAAATTGGTCCGCAAAAGCTCCAAAAAACGATTCTTAAATTGCGTTTTAAACTCCTCGTTCTTTAAAAAGGAACGGAACAAATCGGTCAGTACATCCCGGTAGGGTTGTTCTCTTCTTTGGTCTGCCACCATGGACGGAAGTACCTGATTCTCCACGGATCGTCCGTATAGGCCGAAGCCGAAATCCAAATCGAACAACAACCAGCGAATCTTTCCGTCCAGCCCGTATTCCTCCGACGGCTCGCCGATATAACGCCACGCCTCGCAGTTATTATGGGGCCAGTCCGTATTTCCGCAATACAATTCCACGCAAAGGTAATCGATAAAATTCTCAATATCGAAATACTCCCGGGCCTTTGCATACATAGCCGGATCACTCATATCGTTTGTCGTAACAAAGTCGTAGGCCTCCTCAAAAAAGCTCACTTCCTCTGCCGGCCCTTCCTCTGCCACCACCGTAAAGACCTCCTGTCCCTCCGGCGGCAATATCACCTTTCCGTCACTGTCTTTGTTATAGTCAAAGCCGTAGATTACCACATCCTCTTTCGCACAATTATAGTGTGACGCCAGATAGCGGTCATCCATACGCTCTCTGATATTTAAAATGCCGTAAAACTCTCCGTTTAAAAACACCACGGCCGGCTGATAGGCTTGTACATCCAGAGAAGTTCCGACCATCAGGGACTGGGCCAGAATATCCCTGAAAAAGGTAACCTCCCAGGCATCGCTTTCGTTTCCGCCCCCCCGTAATACCAGACGCTTAAACTTCTCAATATTCTTCTGCTCGCCGTTTTTTTCCACGGCCGGAATCAATCCGTTCGAAAAGAAATCATACTCAAAGTTTTTCTGCGTATCATATTCCTCTCTGGCATACAAGCGGAAGGACTTCATCTCAAACCGTCTGGAGTAAGCCCCGTTGATGCGAATTCCCACATTCATGGAAATCTCCCGTACTCCTTCCGGAAGAAAATATTCAAAATGGGCCGGACGTTCCCACTCACGGCCTCTTTCCTCGTAATTGGTCACGATACCGGTTTCTTCGCTGTACAAATTTTCCGGGTCCGACACCAATGAAATCACCGGCACTTCATACCATTCGGTCATTTTCCTTGCCGCAAAATACGAGTTTGTCACAATATCACTGCAGGCTCCGTCCTCCGTCACCGCCACAGCCCGTACCACCGTAGCGGAAGGCAACCCGCTTCCTTTGCTTCCGTCACATAACTCTACCGAAATCGGTTCCGAATAAAATATCGTGGTCTGCCCTCCCGGCGTCGGTACGGAACCGTCCAAGGTATAATACACCTCCGTGCCCTCCGGAGCTGTCAATGCCAAATCAAACGCTTTTTCGTAAAATCCTGCGTCCACAGAAAACTCCGGTGCCGGCACCTCACTGGGTACAAACACCGCTTCCTCCGCCCCATAGGCCACCTCGGTTGCAGACATACCGACCGACACATTCGGGATTCCAATGCTTATTCCCCCGACCAATAATACACCGATTGCCACCTTACGTAACAATCTGCACCGTATTTCTTTGCTACGCTTCCCAATCTCTCGCATTACCTTCCCCTTTTTCTTCCTTAGTTTCTTGCAAACTCCGTCAGCTTCAAGCCTTCGTTACGCTCCAATACGGTACGGATACTCCACTCGTGTGTAAAAAGCAACAACGGTCTGTCCTTTAAATCCTTTACTCTCTTGGAGTCCGTCGTAATATTTAACTTTGCCACATCGATACCATCGTTTTCAATCCAGCGGATATATTCATACGGAAGCGGATCCATACGGATTTCCACACCGTATTCGGACTCCAAACGGAAGCGCAATACGTCAAACTGCAGCACACCGACCACGCCTACGATAATCTCCTCCATACCGGTGTTAAACTCCTGGAAAATCTGGATGGCACCTTCCTGGGCAATCTGGGATACGCCCTTAATAAACTGCTTTCTCTTCATGGTATCCACCTGACGAATCTTTGCAAAATGCTCCGGTGCAAAGGTCGGGATACCCTCAAACTCAATCTGCTCTCCCGGGGCACATACCGTATCTCCGATGGAGAAAATGCCCGGGTCAAATACACCGATAATATCGCCGGCGTATGCTTCTTCCACAATCTTTCTGTCTTGGGCCATCATCTGCTGCGGCTGGGACAGACGAATCTTCTTTCCGCCCTGCACATGATTTACTTCCATGCCTGCCTCAAACTTACCGGAACAAATACGCATAAAGGCAATACGGTCACGATGGGCCTTGTTCATATTCGCCTGAATCTTAAACACAAATGCGGAAAAATCGTGCTCCAAAGGCTTTATCACACCGCTCTTTGCGTTACGCGGAAGCGGAGAAGTGGTCATCTCTAAAAAGTGTGCAAGGAACGTCTCCACACCGAAATTGGTGAGAGCGGAACCGAAGAACACCGGGGTCAGTTCGCCGGCGCTGACTCTTTCCAAATCAAACTCGCTGCTGGCACCGTCCAAAAGCTCAATCTCATCCACCAGATTCTGATGATTCTCTCTTCCGATGATATCGTCTAAGTTCGCATCACCGAGAGTTGCCTCAATCTTTTCTACTTCGTTCTGACCGTTATTTGCCGCAATAAAACGGGTAATGGTCTCCGTATCTCTGTGGTACACGCCCTTAAAATTCTTGCCGGACCCGATCGGCCAGTTCATCGGGCAGGTGCGGATTCCGAGAACATTTTCAATTTCATCCAAAAGCTCGAAGGTATCTCTTGCCTCACGATCCATCTTGTTCACAAAGGTAAAAATCGGGATATGACGCATGACACAAACCTTAAAGAGCTTCTTGGTCTGTGCCTCAACACCCTTGGACGCATCGATAACCATGACCGCAGAATCCGCCGCCATAAGAGTACGGTAGGTATCCTCGGAGAAGTCCTGATGGCCCGGGGTATCCAGAATATTGATGCAATAACCGTCATAATTAAACTGCATTACGGAAGAGGTAACGGAAATACCTCTCTGTTTCTCGATTTCCATCCAGTCGGAAACCGCATGCTTCGCGGTCTTCTTTGCCTTTACGGAGCCCGCCAGATTAATGGCGCCTCCGTATAACAAAAGCTTCTCCGTCAGCGTCGTCTTACCGGCATCCGGGTGGGAAATAATCGCAAAGGTGCGTCGTTTATTTATTTCATTGCTATGGTTCATACTTGCCTCCTGCATATTGATGTCTCTGGTTTTCCTTTTTGTTACTTCTTTTTGGTTCTCTTTATACATGCCCGATTCTTTGCTTTTCTTATTTCAGGGCATAACACGACATCTTATTTTACATGATTTTCCATAGATATGCAAGGGGAAGAATCCCGGGACAGCGGATTCTTTCTTCTCCTTGTTATTTTTCCTCCCATGTGCTAGTATAAAAAGGAAAGGGAGGTGCCTATGAAACGTCTTTTACTTTTTCAACCAAGTGTGGAAACCCTACATTTTTTCTCCGACCGTCTGGCCGAGGAATATGTAAATCTGGGCTATGAAGTGCGCCTGATACGCATTCACGAGCCTTTTTTCGGCACGAAAAAAATTATCGATTTCATTCAGGGTCATGAGACCGTTATGATTACCTTTAACTTTCACGGCATCCAACGGGAGGCCATTTTCCATACGCCGGAGGGCGAACTCCTCTGGGACAAATACGATGTGGCCTGCATCAATATCATTGTGGACCACCCGTTTTATTACTATGAAGAGTTACAGTATCTTCCGAAGCGCTATCTGCAGATTTGTATCGACGGCGACCATACCGATTATATGCGGCAGTTTTATCCGGACATTGCTCTGGGCGAAACCATGCCGCTCGCCGGTTGCTGCTACCGGGATTCCTTCGGAGGCGGCAGTCCGCTTTCCTTACGGGACGATGTCATCGATCCGTCCCTCCTGATTCCGAACCTGACCGGCACTACCATACCGTCTCTTCCGATTGCACAACGTTCTACTCCTGTCGTCTTTACAGGATGTTATACACAACCGGACTTTTTTCTCCCTTATATGAGCCGTAACGGAGCGGAGTACGATGCCTTTTATCATGGGATTTTAGACGATTTGCTGGCAGAGCCGGACCAATGTATCCATACGGTTTACCTACGTCATCTGAATCGAGAACTGCCGGAGCTGACCCAAGAAGATTTAAGAAATGTCATGAACAAAATGATTTTCCTTGACTTATGGATACGTTTTACCTTCCGGGGCAAAGCAATCCAAACTCTGGTAGATGCCGATGTCCCGGTCCACTGCATCGGCGCCGGTTGGGAAACATTATCCGTCAAAAATAAAAACAGACTCTCCTATACGGAATACTCCGATACCGAAGTCTGCCTAAAAGCAATTTCGGAGGCAAAGCTCTCCTTAAATGTTATGCCTTGGTTCAAACGCGGTTCCCACGACCGCATCTACAGCTCCATGTTAAACGGCACCGTATGCGTCACCGACAAAAGTCAATACTTAACGGAACACTTTGCGGACGGAGACCTGCTCCGCTACTATGATTTAAAGAACCTTTCCTCGCTGCCGGACATCGTCACAGGCCTTTTGGAACACCCGGATAAGATGCAACAGATAGCCGACCGTGCCCGGTCCTACGCAAAAGAGCACCTGACTTGGAAACAGTATGCACAACAGCTGGTGACCTACTTTCCAATCGTTTAATTACATCACTTAGTTGCATAGGGCTGTCGCCCGGAAGTTGAATGCGCTGTTTTTACGCTTTCTATTTCAACAAAATATTGCCATAATAGTTAGTGCACTCCGTAGCGTAAAAACAGGGCTATCACATTTCATCATGCGACAGCCCTGCTAATACTCTTACTTCTCAATTTTTGAGGATATCTCAGTAATTACTCTGCGAATTTCTTCTTCCTCCAACGGCTTGGTTAAGAACTCTTCCGCTCCGGCCTTTACCGCCTGCATCAGATTGTTCTTCTGACCTGCCGCCGTAATCATAACTACCTTTGCATTCGCATCTTCATGCTTAATCAAAAGCAAAGACTCCAAGCCGTTCATCACCGGCATGGTAATGTCCATGGTAACAATGTCCGGACGCAGTTCCTTGTACTTTAAGAAGCCTTCTTCGCCGTTTACTGCCTCACCGATGACTTCAAGGCCCATTCTGGTTAACACATCAGACAACATCTTTCTCGAAGTTTTGGAATCATCTACCACTAATACAGTAATCGCCATGTCACTACCTCCAACCATTCTTATTTGTTACAACAAAATTCACTATCACATCGCCGATACCGAACGGCATTACCAAAATTTCCGTTCCGGATACAGAAGCATCGTCCCCCATTTCCGGCGGCATCAACTCCAAGGTAATCCCCTTGTTGCTCTGTGCGGTTGCGAACACACCGCTGATGCAGTTCAGCAATTCTCCCACCGCATCCTGTACATCCTCATCCACAACGTTAAACTCTTCTTTTGCAAAACCGGAACCGAGACGACATAAACCGTTCTCTCCGTCGGCAAAGCCTACCTTCCAGTTTTCCGTTCCTTCCAATACCTGAGATACCGGCTTAACCAAATCTGCCTTATCGGCCAATACTCCGTACATCGGATATGCGTGACGATCGATACAACGAATAATCATCTTCAAAGCAACCGAAACGATATCCGCATATGCATCTGCTCCCTTCGGAAGGAATAACGGAACAATCTTATCAACCTCGCCGCTCTTAATTGCCTCAAGCTCCGTATTGGTGAAACCGTTCTCCACCTGATAGCTTCTGAGCACCAGCTGAATCTTATCCATGGTGATAATATCTTCATCTACCAATGTCTGCGCAAATGTTAAAAACTCATTTCCCTGCATCTTTAATAGACTATCCACCTGCGCTTCTGTCAGATATCCCTTCTCCACAGCAATATCACCGAACCGCTTGTCCATCGTCTGCTGCAAACGATTAATTGTATCCGCCTGGTCAATCGTCAACATTCCCTCGGACACTGCAATCAAACCAAGTTTTACACGAATCTTTTCCTGCACGGAAAGCACATGCACCAATTGTTCCCTGGTCATAAATCCTTCATCTACCAAGTAATTACCTAACAAATAACTTATCATCGAATGCCCCCTTTAACAATTTTCAAGTTCCTTTACTGCTTTCTATCATTATACACTATTTTTTGACAAATTTCCACTATAATTTCAAATTAATTTATAATTTTATATTTTCCATCATTTATCTTGCACTTTCCTCAAAAAAAAGGTATACTTCTTTTAAAAGCACTTTTAAAAGCATTGGTATGATACCGGAAAGGATATTTTATGGCGACGATAAAACCGTTTTATTGCATCCGTCCGACCGCAGAACTGGCCCACCGGGTTGCCGCATTACCTTATGATGTGTACAACCGTAGCGAGGCAAAGGCTGTTGTTGCAAAGGACACACTCTCTTTCTTAAACATTGACCGTGCGGAAACCCAGTTTCCGGACGATGTGGATACGTATGCAGACTGCGTTTATGCAAAGGCTGCCGAGCTTTTAAACGCCCGCATAGAGGACGGTACTTTTGTTACGGATACAACAACCAACTACTATATTTATGAGCTTACCATGGACGGTCGTACCCAAACCGGTATTGTGGCATGCGCTTCCATTGACGATTACATGAACAATGTGATTAAAAAGCACGAAAATACCCGTGCCGATAAAGAAGAAGACCGTATCCGCCACGTAGACACCTGTAATGCACAGACCGGACCGATTTTTCTGGCATATCGCAGAAACGAAACCATTTATACTGTGGTTGCAAAAACAAAGGGAAACGCTCCGCTTTATGATTTTACCTCTGAAGACGGCATCTCTCACAGAGTATTTGTAATATCCGATCCTGCAGATGTTGCTGCCGTGTCCGATGCATTCGATTCCATAGACAGCATTTACATTGCAGACGGTCATCACCGTGCGGCTTCTGCTGTAAAAGTCGGATTGAAACGCCGTTTGGAGAACCCGGGCTTTGACGGCACAGAAGAGTTTAACTTCTTCCTCTCCGTTCTTTTCCCGGAAGACGAGCTGAAAATCTTACCGTATAACCGCGTAGTAAAAGACTTAAACGGATTGACCAAGGATTCTTTCCTTGCCCGCATCACGCAGGAGTTTACCGTAGAAGAATTAGGAAAGGATGCCTTCCAGCCGGAACAGAAGGGTACCTTCGGTATGTATCTTGACGGCACCTGGTACCGTCTGACTGCTAACAACACCTTACAGCAGATTACCGATCCGGTGGAGTCTCTGGATGTTTCCTTATTACAAGACTATTTACTGGCACCGGTTCTTGGTATCGGAGACCCGCGTACCGATAAGCGTATCGACTTCATCGGTGGTATCCGTGGCCTCGGCGAACTGGAACGTCGCGTAGCGGAAGACATGACCGTAGCTTTCTCCATGTATCCGACCTCCATCGGCGAATTATTCGCCGTATCCGATGCCGGTCGTCTGATGCCTCCGAAGTCCACCTGGTTCGAGCCGAAGTTGCGTAGCGGTTTATTTATTCATAAATTGAGCTAAATTTTCAATTTTTCTTCTTTCATACGAACGATGAACAAAACAGGGCTGTTGCACTGATACGAAGTGCACGGTCCTGTTTTTACGTCTTTCATGTTCCCGAAACATTTGGAGTAGCACCCAGCAAGACGCAAAAACAGGGCCGCCACATACGCGACAGCCCTGCCTTGTTCATCTTATTTTAGTCGTAAACGCTGGACCAAATCTTATAGTCTACGTTTGCATTCTTTCCCTTGTACTGGAAAAGCTGGCTCATGGTTACAAACTGATAACCCTGGTTCTTTAAGCTCTCGATAATGGTCGGAAGCGCCTGAACGGTAGCGGAATTGCCCTGGAAATCATGGAGCAAAATAATCTGACCGTCCTTTACACCACGAGTTACGGAATTTGCAATCTGGCTGGAGGAGCTGCTACCATCCCAATCGTTATGCATGGTACCCTGGATGAATGCCATGTCGATTGCGCTGTACATTGTATTGTTTACAGAGATGTACGGCGGACGGAAGAACTTCGGAGTCTGGCCGGTGTACTGCTTAATCAGGTTATTGGTCTGATTAATCTCATTCTGGATAGCACTATAGCTCATGGTGGTCATATCGCTATGTGTATAAGAATGATTTGCAAGCTCATGACCGGAAGCATTCTGTCTCTCAAGGATAGAACGGGTATTGCCGTTAATGTTCTGACCAATTAAGAAGAACGTAGCCTTAACATCATATCTGTCAAGAATATCCAAAACCTGAGAGGTAGTGGAAGTCGGGCCATCATCAAAAGTCAATGCAACCATCTTACCGTTCGGATTGATGGAGCTACCGCTGTTGCCGGAATTTCCGCCGTTGCCACCGTTACCTGCATTGCTGCCGTTGTCGGTACTTACGGAGCCTGCCGGGCTGATGGTTAAGCTGTCGATGTAAGCATCCCACTGACCATCATCTGCGGTTACTACAAGCTTAACGGTCTGGTTACCGGTACCGTGAGATACGTTGGAAATGGTGTACTCAGCAACGTTTGCATCACCAAAGTAGAAGGTTCCCTTCGTCTGGTTACCGATTACAAGATCAACTCTTGCCATGTTGTCACCGTTAGAAGCACCTCTTAAGGTGAAGTCATGGGTGCCGTTAGCAAAGTTCTGGGTATAAGATACCGCATCGTCATTTGCATATAATGCCACACCGTTGAACGGATTGCTTACGTTACCGGTGTACTGACCGGACTTGGTCATGTTCTCACACTGGGTAGTGGTAACGGAAGAACCGGTGTTTCCGCCGGAGGTGTTACCGCCCTGGTTCCCACCGGAGGTGTTTCCACCCTGGTTTCCACCCTGGTTGCCGCCGGAGGTGTTGCCACCCTGGTTGCCACCGGAAGTGTTGCCGCCGGAAGCTGCTCCGCCACTGATGGTTAACTTATCAACATATGCATCCCACTGACCGTTATCGGTAGTTACCTTTAACTCAACCTTCTGGTTGCCGGTTCCGGTAGATACGTTGGAAATCGTAGAATCAGATGCGCTGGAACCGCTGAAGGTAAAGGTACCCTTCTTCTGACCGCCAACATATAAATCAACAGATGCCTTATTATTACCGTTGGATGCACCTCTTAAGGTAAAAGTGCTGGTTCCGCTGGTGAAATTCTGAGTATAAGATACTGCATCATCGTTTGCATATAAAGCTACGCCGTTGAACGGAGAGCTTACGTTACCGGTATACTGACCGGACTTGGTCATGTTCTCACATTCCATGGTTGCACCGGTATTGGTGGTGCCACCACTGGTGTTTCCACCCTGATTGCCGCCCTGGTTGCCACCGGAGGTGTTTCCACCCTGGTTGCCTCCCTGGTTGCCGCCACTGGTGTTTCCACCCTGGTTACCGCCCTGGTTGCCGCCACTGGTGTTGCCGCCGGAAGCTGCGCCGCCGCTGATGGTTAACTTATCGATATAAGCATCCCACTGACCGTCATCTGCGGTTACCTTTAACTCTACCTTCTTGTTACCCGTTCCGGTAGATACGTTCTCAATTACATAATCTGCTACATTTGCATCGCCGTAGTAGAAAGTACCCTTATTCTGGCCGTCGATGAAAAGATCAACTTTTGCCATGTTGTCACCGTTGGATGCACCGGTCAAAGTGAAGGTGCTGGTTCCGCTGGTGAAGTTCTGGGTGTAAGATACTGCGTCGTCGTTTGCATATAAAGCTACGCCGTTGAACGGAGAACTTACGTTACCGGTGTACTGACCGGACTTGGTCATGTTTTCACATTCCATGGTTGCACCGGTATTGGTGGTGCCACCACTGGTGTTTCCACCCTGGTTTCCACCCTGGTTACCGCCCTGGTTTCCACCCTGGTTGCCGCCCTGGTTTCCACCCTGGCTGCCGCCGTTTACGGATACACCGTTACCACCGATAATAAGTGCATCTGCATATAAATCCCAGCTGCCCTCATCTGCGGTCATTCTTAATTCAACCTTCTGGTTACCCGTTCCGGTAGATACATTCTTAATGGTGTATTCTGCTACATTTGCATCACCGAAATAGAACGTACCCTTATTCTGGCCGCCGATATACAAATCAACCTGTGCCAGATTATCTCCGTCGGATGCTCCTCTTAAAGAGAAGTCATGGGTTCCGGAAGAGAAGTTTACA